>CAKZMO010000211.1 GCA_937128595.1 uncultured cyanobacterium
TGAAGAGTCGCAGAACCATGGGGTCAACGCCGCCCTCGTCCACAAACTGACGGATGGTGGTGAAGTTACCGAGGGATTTCGACATTTTGACACCGCCCACGTTCACCATGCCGTTGTGCATCCAATATCGAGCTAGGGGCTTTCCGGTCGCGGCCTCAGACTGAGCGATCTCGTTCTCGTGATGAGGAAAAACCAAATCGCCGCCGCCCACATGGATATCGATGCTGTCGCCAAAGCGATCGCGCAACATGGCTGAACATTCGATATGCCATCCAGGACGGCCTTTGCCCCAAGGAGATTCCCAAAACGGTTCATCTGGCTTTGCCCCTTTCCAGAGCGCAAAATCAGCAGTATCTCGCTTCTTCGGAGCATCAGGGTCTTCCTCGACCCGTCCGCTTGCGCCCGATTTCATGTCCTCTAGCTTACGACCCGATAGCTTGCCATAGTCGGGAAATTGCCGCACAGCGTAATACACATCCCCTTGAGAGGCGTAGGCGACCTCTTTCTGCTCTAGTTCGTGAATCAGTCGCTGAATGCCGTCAATCGTATGAGTTGCGCGGGGATAATCATCGGCTTCTCGAATATTGAGCCGAGCCATGTCTTCAAAGTAGGCGGCGATATACTTCTCAGATACTGCTGTCATTGTTGAGCTTTCTTGGATCGCTCGCTTCAGAATTTTGTCATCAATGTCTGTAAAGTTTTGTACATAACGCACGGCATAGCCACGCCACTCCAAGTATCGGCGTATCGTGTCCCACACAACATAGGAGCGGGCATGACCCAAATGGCAGTAGTCATAGACGGTCACGCCACAGCAATACATGCTCACCCTGCCCGATTCTAGGGTTTCGAAGGATTCTTTTCGGCGGGAGAAGGTGTTGTAGATTTGCAGCGCCATGGCGTTTTCGATACGAATTTAATACAGAACAAACCAGACTAAGGCGAGAAGGGCGATCGCCCCTTCAAACTATCTTCAAGAAAATTAGAAGCAGTTTGTAAGTAATCGTTTCACTAATTGTTTCGACGATAGAATTTTTTCAAGGCAATATGTATAGTGCGAACTGTAGGAACTGTTTGATCTACACAGTAGTTGAACATGTTTTCGTTACCCGTACGCATTCATAAATCCTTGTGGAGAGCAGTTAAATCCTACTTTTCTCTCCCCGCTCAACTGGAGAACGTCCGCCGATGGTATCAGAGTCACTACCCTCCTCAGCTTCAGTGATGGAAGTTTCATCCTCAGAACCCTCGAACGCTTTAAACTGTAGCCCTGCTCTTGAAGATGCTTGGCGACGATTTGGTGATTATGACAAAAATGCCAATCGCGCTCAACAACGCTTTTTACAACAACGGAAGTGGATCACTGCTCTTGGGGTCATTGTGACGGCTCTCGTGGTCTTCGACTTGCTGCTTGAACAAAGCTTGAATACTCCAGGACATTGGCTTTACAATCTTCTGTCTGGGGTCATCACAGCGATAGGCTGGCAATATGATGCCGTGATAGGAGGGTTAGATTCATTTCTGAATCTCATTATCATCATCATTCCGATTCTTATCAGCATCCTAGTCGCAGGAGCGGTCAAGTTCAACATGGGGGTGAACTGGGTGATGCTGCGAAGTGCATCAGAGTCAATCAAGCGGGAAATTTATCGCTATCGGACTCAAGTTGATATCTACCATCCTAAACACACGAACGACCGGGGCGCTTTTGAGTCGCGTGATGTAACGCTAGCTCGCAAAATCAAGCAAATCAGCAAGCGAGTCATGGAAACTCAGGTCAATATGTCTGAGTTGGAAATCTATGACTATAAAAAAGAGGGGCTTCCTCCTGTTTATGGTGTCGCGTCTGGGGACGATGGCTTTTCAGACTTAACTCCTGAGCAGTACGTCCATTGGCGGATTGAAGATCAGTTTGACTACTATCGCTCAAAAGCCAAGCGCCTCGCCCAAGAACTTCAGAGATTTCAGTGGATGGTTTACCTGTTTGGTGGCTTAGGTACTCTGCTTGCTGCAACAGACCTTCAGATTTGGGTGGCGGTGACGAGTGCTGTTGTGGCTGCGCTGGGTAGCTTTTTAGAATTCAAGCGACTTGAAACCAACTTGATCAGCTGTAATCTAGCGGCCTCCGATTTGTATGACATTCGGACGTGGTGGCGGGCACTGCCTGTGAGTGCCAAACCAATCCCAGGTAACAAGGCAACGTTAATCAAGAGCACAGAAGCGGTAATCCAGGGTGAAAATGCAAGCTGGCTGACCGAAATGCGCGAGGCGTTGTCTGAGATCTACAGCGACCAGGATGCCGAAGGAGAAGGTGACGGAGCTGCAAATATTGCGATCTTGCCAGAGAACTTTACTCAAGTTTCGGAATCAGCAATGTCTGCTTCATCTGCCTTCAATTCGATTATCAAAGGTCAAGGTGGGGGGCAACTCTCAACCATGAAGGGGGCGATCGCCAGTTCAATGCCTGCTCCCAAACCCGACTTGCCGGATGAAGAGGAAAACTGGGACATAGTTCCTCCAGAAAGAGGCTTGAATGGCTCGGCTGGGGGCGCTATTGAGGAAGATCTGATTGCGAGGCCCCCTACCTCTGATGAGATGCATGCTGGACTGTCTTCGGTTGGCCTCAACCCGAGTGAGCTAACAACGCTGGAACTAGAGGCGTTGCAAGTACAGTCTGACGACGAGGAAGATACGGCCTGGGTTGACGAGGAAGAACTTGACCTCGTCGCAACAGGTGGCGTGTTTATCGAGGAAGACGTTTCCACTCCTGATCCGTATGTTCGTCCTCCCGGAAGTCGACCAGTTGTTGAAGGGGAGGTCATCAATGCTGCGGAGGAGGATGCATCTACAGAGAACATTGCGCTGACGTCTGCTGCGGTCTCCGATGTGGATTTGCTCGACAATGTAGACTTGTCCGATATGGGAGGCGTCTTTATCGAGGTGGATGAAGAAGAGGCTCCTGAACCTTATGTCAGGCAAGAAGGCGATCTTCCTCAAGACTACGAAGATGATCTGAAGGCGCTTGATACCAATTGAGTCGATCAGGCTGAGTAGAGTTGCACCTACATCGAGCGGATATTGTGAACCAGAAAATCAATCTGGGGCACTAACGGGTCTTCGACAAGACCAACCCCTCGGTAATTCCAGCGGCGAAGAATATCGGGGATTTGAGTACGCTCAACAGATTCAGTTCTGAAATGCTGGGTTAGGTTTCCGGCATGAGTATTGAGATAGCTCATGGCATCTGTCTTTTCCCGAAACAGAAGGAGGAATCCTGTCGGGTGGGTTGCGGGTGGGTCACTGGCTGATGATGAGCTACGAGGACGCGCCACGAGAGGACGTCCGTCCCGAATCGCTCGAACTAGAAAATAGGCTTGCGATAACATTTGTTATGGGGTGTTTTTAAGGCGCGGAGAATGCAGGGCTTTTTGATGCGGAGTAGATGCGGGTAAATTTTGCCCATATTACACCTCTGGTTGCTCCGATACGCTTTTGAGTAATCTTTATTGAAAGAATCGGTCGAATCTAGTGAACGAAGCCTATGTCAACTTGCTTGGTTCGTCATTGAATGAGTCGTTGAATGTTCTGTGGTTTCGAAACTCGTGCTAGACGAAAATTGCAGACCCCGTGACTCTGCAACAGTTGGGTAAACTGGCTCGTTGGCTTGAGGAATAGACGGTCTTCATCTTGTAGATATAAAGTAACAGCGATCGCACCTTTGTCGCACTAAGTATCGCGTCAAACATCGCACCAAATATTGCACTGAATCTAGGCTTTTGAACGCTGCAATATTTCACTCAGGTATTGAACGCATAGGTATCGAACACAAGTTCCAGCGATGAATCGTAATGATATTCGTAAGCTGGACTGATGATACAAACCCCCGTAGTTGCAGCCTGTTGGCTGTGACCGCAGCCTGTAAAAAAATATGTGCTTCGAGTTTAATCCAGCAAATAGTAAGACCAAGTTGGGTATACATCGATCAAGAGCTGTGGGAAATCGTGCGGCTCGATCAAGTGCGATCGCCCGACTTTCAACTGAATAGAGCTTTCCTTCGATGAAAAAGAATCACAACTCGATACTTCTTGTTGCACTGGCGACGACGCTAGGGTTGCTGGCGGGTGGCGGGTGGTTATTGACCCGAGTCACCCCAGGTTTGATGCCATCTTTGACTAACGTGGTGGGGACAGGTCAGCTCTCTCCCCAACGCACAGAGCGAATTAGAGTTCTAGGAGATACGTTCAGCGGATATAGCACCTTTCGCAATGCTGCGTTTCAAGAAGCTCTGTCCGAAGTTGACATCAGACTGGAATATGCGGACGAATTTGATCAGGCGAAGCGAGCTGAGCAGCTGAACCGAGGCAATGCCGATATTATCGTGACGACTCTCGACCAGTATTTGCAACATCAGCCCAATGGCAAAATCGCTGGGCTGATCGATCGCACGGTTGGGGCAGACGCGGTGGTGCTGAATTCGAAGGTTCGTCCCACGTTGACCTCCTTGCTCGAACTCAACAAGCTGGTGGAAGAAGCGCGATCGCAAAATCGCAAAGTGGGCATGGCTTTTGCGGGAGACACGCCTAGCGAATATCTGGCGTTGGTGCTGGATACAAAATTCGATAACTTCAATCTGGATGACTTTGCTGTGACGCGAGTGGCTGATGCTTCTGAGGCGTGGCAGTTGATGCAAGACCCCAGCAAGAATGTGGCGATCGCCGTCATTTGGGAGCCTTATGTGACTCAGGCGCGTCAGCAAGGGTATACCGTGGTGTTGTCGAGTCAAGATGCCCCACGTTCCATTGTTGATGTGGTTGTGGCCTCAGATCGGTTGCTCCAGTCCCGTCCAGAAGTGGTCTCAGAGCTATTGGAAGCCTACTATCGTCGTATAGATGTTAATGTCCGCGATTCGTCCCAGCTCCAGACTCAAATTGCCGAAGATGGCGGGCTTGATGCTGAAGATGCGGCGGCGGTCATGGACGGCATTGAGTTTTTCACTGCTGCTGAAGCCCATGATTGGCTCACGGACGGAACTCTAGAACGTCGAATTGAAGCTACAGCGGCGGTGCTAGTGCTGGCTGGCCGATTGAATGATGTTCCTGGGAATATGGAGCAACTGATGACCGTGGAGGCGATCGCCCCTGCTGCTCAAAATACCGAAACCTTGATCGAGCTAGTGCGAGCCGACAATCCAGAACTGGCCGATCGGCTCACGGGAACCCAGCGATCGGTGACGGCAACGGCTCCAAATCTTCAAGCGGCAGCAGTGCAATCCGCACCCGACATCGGTAACTTACAAGTCCGAGGTGAGGTCAAGTTCGCTACGGGTTCTGCTCAGCTAACAGGTGATAGCCAGCAAACTCTGGCTCAGCTTTCGAAAGAAGTCGCTGAATTCAATGTGCAGACTGTGGCCGTGCGAGTGATTGGGCACACGTCGCAAACGGGGACGGCTGCCTTTAACCAAACCCTCAGCCAGCAACGAGCACAAGTCGTGGCGAATTACCTGAAAAGGCAGGGACTCCAGCACAACATCGTGGCTGAAGGTCAGGGATTCAATCAGCCCTTGTCGGGTGTTGACCCTAGTGATCCCAGCAACCAGCGCACGGAGATTCGCCTTGTGCGAGTGGGTGGCACGTAGCGTCGATTTTAGATCTTGGACTTTAGATTTTGGATTTGCGATTGGAAGGCTCTAGGACTTGGCGTTGAAGCGCTCTTCCCAGCGGTAATAGTTGGCTTTGGCTTCTTTTGCGAGAGGAGAAAAAGCCAGCGCTTTGGAGACTGCCCAGTTCACGGTTGAGAGAGGAAAGCGGAACGGACGCTCGATGTCGAGAAACAGAATGGCGCGATAGCCGTCGGTGTCATTCCAAACTTCGTGGAAGTAGGTGTCATCAAAAATCAGGCTCTTGCCCTCTTCCCAGTGAGCAATCTCATCCCCGACCTGAATGCGGCATTTTTCCTTGGGTTCGGGCACCATCAGCCCCAAGTGGTAGCGGATGAGACCTTTATGCTTGCCGTTGTGTCGAGGAATGTGCTTGCCGGGGCTGAGAATGGAGAAAAACGCCACTTTCAGTCCTGGAATATCTTTGAGCAGTTCCCAGGTTTGAGGACAGCGATCGCAGTTTTTTTGTGCAACAAAGCCGAAGGCGCAAAAGTAGTAGGTTTTCCAGCCATCATCTGGGCTGATGCGCTGCTGTCGAGGCATGATGTCCTGGAAGTTGGGCAAATCTTGGACTTGCTCGAATACGCCTTCTAGCTCATCGCGAATAACTTTCCAGTTGGCTTCTAGCTCATCAGACCAAGGAAACTGATCGTTGGTGAAAAATGTGGACTCTCCGACTAGAGAGTAGTCTGGAACCATCTGCTCCAGCTTCTTGATCACAGGGGTGTTCACAAGCACGCGCACCCAGTCTGTCATTTGTTTTTCACTCCTTTGGGATAAACGTCAAAACTTGGGATAGGAACAACTTAGAGTTTAGGAGTCAAGAGATAGGAGCCAGGAGTAGGGTGAGCATTGTCCACTATCCGGTAGATTCCCCAAAATCCAAAATCTAAACTCTAAAATTCCTCTCGCCGGATGCAGAGGCTTGGACAAGGGGCTGTAGCTCGTCTTGCCAATAGCGCGACCATTCTTCTAGAGCTTCTGGGTCTGGGTCAGTTCGATATTGGAGCAAGACGACCCCATCGGCAACGTCAACCAGCCCAAAGCGATTGTTTTCGACGAGCTGGTTGACGCGGGGAGCCATTTGCCTGAGGCGATCGCGCTCGTCTGCAAACGCGACTTGATATTGCTGAAGCTGCCATAGATCTACGATGACGTATTCCACCACAATTTCTTTTCGGTCATCATTGATGAGTTTCAGAGCCGGAAAGCGGATAATCTCTCGACGGCTAGACAGGTGAGGCACGAGGTGAGTGGTGGCAGAAACGCTGGCATCATCTGGAATCTGCTCCATGAGCGATCGCGCGGCCTGGACATGCTCCCACTGCCGCGACAGGGGAACTTGCACCCGAGGGGTAATCGAGTCTGGCACGACGAATGATAGTGCCCGGTTTGGGTTGGAGGTAACGGTGAAAAACACGGCTAGAGTCAGGCACACGATCCAAAAGCGACGTAGGTTTTTACCAAGGGCTTGCGGGTGGGCAGACCACCAGAGAATCGTGCCGTAA
>CAKZMO010000212.1 GCA_937128595.1 uncultured cyanobacterium
TTGCATATACTCCGGGAATTCCTGATTGACCTCCACCATCAAATCAACAGCAGTGTGGACTTTGGGGTCATCGGTGAGCTTAAAGTCGCTCTCAATGGGATAGGAGGAGAAAATGGCGCTCTCCAATCCGGTGGATTCACTGGATGCGGCAATAGAGGCCAGGATGCCATCCAATGCCTGACGGGTGCGCTGGTAGCCAATCGCCGGGGCAATGTGGACCTCGACCTGATATTGGCACGCTTCACGGTCTACCTCCGGGGTGATGCCGACGCGCCGTGCATGGGCCTGATATGACATGATGAAGCGTTGCATGTCGTCTTCGGAGGGGGCAGAACCATCCGGGTGTAATAAGCCGAACTCTAATTCTGCACCCATCGCACGGATGCGTGTGCCGGGGTCTTCAGTTTCTTGCAGATTGGTGTGGTTAACGCTTGGGTTCAAATTATAGGGGACGACGCTCTGTGCGGGGGTTTTGCCACTACGATACCGCTTGCTGACCAAACTACCGAGTACATATTGTTTATCGCCGACATTCGCCAGGATAACATTGCCACTAGCGTCGTCTTCGTTGTCGTAGTAAGTGCTTACAGGAACCCCTGTCGCTTCTGAGAGGCGATCTAATGGCAGTGGTCCCTCTATGGCTTCATGAGCGATTTGCTTCAGTGCCTTATTGAACCGCCTTTTTTGATCTTCTAATTGCTCCCAAGGGATTGCTTGGCTAAATTCGGCTAACTTATCATTTGCTGGGAGCGGTGTTTTCATGATTTCATCCTCAGATGGAGGGGTATAAGTCTTATCAAGTATACCTATTGTGTGAAATTCATAAAAGGACCGCAAGTGGGAATTATGCCCAAAGATTTTTCGGTAATTTGCGCAATGTCTTTGCGAGATTATTCACAGGGTATGTTATAATTCTCAGCTATCACTCATGTATAACATTACTTTAACCCAAGGAGATACTTTTAAATGGCTTTTGATAAGATCACAGTGCCGGAAACAGGTGAGAAGATCACGGCAAGTAATGGCAAGCTCAACGTGCCAGATCATCCTATTCTTATGTTCATCGAGGGCGATGGCATCGGCTATGACATTATGACTGCCAGCAAGCGCATCTGGGATGCAGCGGTGGAAAAAGCCTATAACGGTAACCGCAAAATTAGCTGGATGGAAATCTATGCCGGGGAAAAGGCTGCCGGTATTTATGATGGCGATTACATGCCAGAAGAAACATTTGAGGCGCTGCGCGAGTATTTGGTGGGCATTAAAGGGCCGCTGACGACGCCCGTAGGTGGTGGCTTTCGTAGTCTGAACGTCACATTGCGTCAGGTATTGGACCTGTATAGCTGCATCCGCCCGGTGCGCTGGTTTAATGGCGTGCCTAGCCCGCTGAAAACGCCGGAATTGGGGACGTGGTGATCTTTCCTGAGAACACCGAAGACATTTACGCGGGTATCGAGTTTGAAGCCGGTACGCCGGAAAACAAGAAACTGGCAAAATTTCTGCGTGAGGAAATGGGCGCAACAGGTTTCTTCGAGGACGCTGGTTTGGGCATCAAGCCAGTGAGCGAGTTCGGCAGTAAGCGGTTGATCCGTGCCGCGATCCAATATGCCATTGACCGCAATCGCAGCGCCGTGACGCTGGTCCATAAGGGGAATATCCAGAAGTTTACTGAAGGGGCTTTCCAACGGTGGGGCTATGAACTCGCCGCTGAGGAATTCCCGGAGCAGACCATCAGTTGGGAAGACGCGGCGGCCAATCATGGCGGTAAAGTGCCAGAAGGCAAGATTCTTATCCAGGATACGATTGCAGACATCATGTTCCAGAAGATGCTGCTGCGCCCGGCAGAGCATGACGTGATCGCCACGACAAACCTCAACGGGGACTACCTCAGTGACGCCCTGGCGGCGGAAGTCGGCGGTGTCGGCATCGCCCCTGGTGCAAATGTCGGTGATGAAATCGCGCTGTTTGAGGCCACGCACGGCACTGCGCCCAAATATACCAATCTGGATAAGGTCAACCCGGGGTCATTGCTGTTCAGCGGTGTGATGATGTTGGAGCATCTGGGCTGGTTTGAGGCCGCAGAACTCATCACTGCCGGGTATGAGAAGACGCTTGATCAGAAGGTCGTCACGTATGACTTCGCCCGTCAGATGGACGGCGCAACCGAAGTCAAGACCAGCGAATTCGCCACGACCATCATCAACAACATGTAAGTTTCATCCGGGGATGGGTGCTGTGCTCATCCCCGTTTAAGATCCTTGATAATCCGCTTGCTGATGAATTTGGCATCGTTGCCCACCCCGCGTAACGTCGCAGAAGCAGACGACAACTGCCCAAAGCGCCCCGCATAGTACAGTCCATCAACAGTTGTACTCACGCCGCCGCGTTCATGCGGTATTCCCTGGTCACATAATGCGTTAAGCCCTTTGAGAAATGGCACGTTATCCGGTCGAAATCCGGTGGCAAATAACACCGTATCTATATCTTCTTGCACGCCATCCCCCCAGATGATGCCGTTTTCGGTAAATGCGGTGAACATCGGGCGGGTATCCGGGCGGCCTGCGCCCACTGCGGACCGATACTTGCCGTTATCAAACACGTAGTCGATGTCATCTAAATGCAAGAAGTAGCCCAGCGGCAGCGTATCAAAGCCTGTGCCATGAAACCAGAAAAATACGCTACGCCCTAATATCCGCTGCGGCGCCCA
>CAKZMO010000213.1 GCA_937128595.1 uncultured cyanobacterium
GCAGGGCGTGAAGCCGGCGACTCACGGTATATAGAAGCAGCAACCGCACATGCACACACCTCTCTACGCTATCTGTTGCGGGATGATGGTAGTAACTACCACACCTATTATCTCAACCCGGATACAGGCGCACCCATCGGCCCGAAGACTCACCAGGGTTATGCCGATGACTCGCTGTGGGCACGGGGCCAGGGCTGGGCCATTTATGGCTTTGTGATGGCCTATGAGTGGACACAGAAAGAGGCATTTCTGCAAGCGGCCCAATCTGCGGCGGCATGTTACATGGCTGAAGTTGCGCCAGATGCCATCGCTCCCTGGGATTTTCGACTGCCCGATGATGCTCCTACCTACCCGGATAGTTCAGCGGATGCCATCGCCGCCGGGGGATTGCTGCGGCTAGCAAAAGCCACCCATGACGATACCTATCACCAGCAGGCGGAGGCACGGTTGCGGCTGCTCATTGAAAGGGCGTTGGATACCCGCGATGATGCACAGGGCCTGCTGAGGCACGGTTCCCAGCATGTTCCACACAACTACGGCGTAGATACCTATACCATTTTCGGTGACTACTTTTTCTTAGAAGCTATCATGAATTTTTTGAACGTCGCCCCCGATTTCTGGGGACCCCAAGCAAAGTGAGGCAAGCCATGACCTACTTTACCGCACTCTCAACTGCATCAGGCATCAACACGCTCAATACCAATCCCTGCAACCTGCTGGATTTTCAACTGATCAACCTTAACGATGGTGAAACAGTCAGTGCGAATACTGGTGAGCGCGAAATACTGGCCGTGCTACTGGGTGGCAAAGCGACGGTTAACGTCGGCGGTAAATCCTTTGCGCATATCGGTGGCCGCCCTAACGTATTTTCTGGCAAGCCATACAGCGTGTATATGCCCACCGGGGCCAATTATACGCTAACGGGCATCGGCAAAGTGGAAATTGCGCTGGTCAGCGCACCGAGTGACCTACAGACCGAACCCTACCTCATTGCCCCTGATCAGGTGGTCGATGGACGGTGGGGCGCGGCCAATTTCAGCCGTAAATTTCACAAAATCCTCACGCAAGATAGCCAACCGGATTGCCCCGCCCGTCGTCTGATCGTTGGCGAGACATTTACCCCAAGTGGTAACTGGAGCACCTACCCGGCACACAAACACGAAAAAGACGACGACGGCGAAGCCTTTCATGAGGAGATGTACTTCTTCAAGGTTGCCCCGTCTTCTGGTTTTGGCATTGCTCGGCACTACGGTGACAGCTACGAGGACAATCACACGGTACGAGATAACACCATACTGATGATGCCACATGGCTATCACACCTATGTCGGCGCACCGGGGTATAACTCCTATTACTTGTGGTTCCTGGCCGGGGATCATCGCATCCAGGGCGTTTCGGCTGACCCGGATACGGGTTGGGTAAATAACACCGTACCCATGCTGCGTGAGTTGGGGCATTAGTCAATGAGTGTGCTTGATCTATTCGATCTGAGTGGCAAGGTTGCCCTGGTCACGGGCGTTGATCGCGGGTTGGGGCAAGGAATGGCCCTGGCCCTGGCCGAGGCTGGCGCGGATGTAGCTGGCATTGGCATTAGTGACGGGGAAGATACCGGAAAGCGCGTCCGGCAGATGGGCCGCCGCTACTTTTACCAGCGCATTGATTTGATCCAGGCTAGCACAGCCGACCTGCAAACCGCAGTGACGACCATCGTCACGGAGATGGGCCGATTAGACATTCTTGTCAACAATGCCGGGGTTATCCGGCGCACACCAGCCCTGGACTTCAGTGAGAGTGACTGGGACGACGTGATGCAGATCAACCTGAAGGCGGTGTTTTTTCTCTCTCAGGCTGCCGCGCGTGCTATGAGTGCTAGTGGAGGCGGCAAGGTCATCAGCATTGCGTCGATGCTCTCTTATCAGGGTGGTATCACCGTGCCATCTTATACAGCAAGCAAGCATGGCGTGATGGGCATCACCCGTGCATTAGCCAATGAACTCGCAGGTCAGAACATCAACGTAAATGCCATCGCGCCCGGTTACATGGCAACAGATAACACCGCTGCCCTGCGTGCGGATGAACAGCGTAATAAAGCTATTCTAGGACGCATCCCCGCAGGCCGCTGGGGTACACCGGATGATTTGCAGGGCGTCGTGGTCTTCCTGGCTTCAGCCGCAAGTGATTATCTGAATGGTGCCATAATCCCGATAGATGGCGGTTGGTTAGCCCGGTAATGCTTCATCGTGGTACGGGGCCTGTGCCGTGGATGCACGCATAATGAAATGTGCAGGTAGTAACTCCACTGTGATCGGAAATGAATCTCCGGTGAGGCGGCGCAGTAAAATTTCAGCACTGTGCTTACCAATGGCTTCACCCGGTAAGGCAAATGTGGATAACGGAACTTCAAAATGACGGACGGTAATCAAATTATCAACGGATACAAGCGATACATCCTGTGGGATAACGCGCTTCAACTCGCGCAGGGCTTTGTACGCACCCATAGCGACGATGTCATTAAAGCAGAAGATAGCCGTTGGCTGAGGCAAATCACGCGGGGTGTCGGTCCCACTCCAAATTTGATGCACCGCAATCCGCGCGGGTTCTGCCATATGTTCACGCGGGCCGTTGTTCAGGGCATCCGCCGCTGGGGAGGTTTCTTCAGCAAGTTGGTAGATGTGCGGCGGCAGCCCAGCATCGCTCATGGCACGCTGATAGCCCAGCATCCGTTCATCGCCCGTACTGTATGCCAACAAGCCCAGATGCACGATATGCTGGTGCCCCAATTCAATAAGCTGTTGCGTGGCGGCATAGCCGATAGCGATGTTGTCCGTTGCGACCACATCCACACCCTTGACCGGCTCATTACGCCCGATCAGCACAACCGGGATTTTCATCCGACGCAGACGAGCCAATGCCGCGTCAATACTGCCATGGCGTGGTGGTGTGATCGCCATAGCGATTACCCCTTGGGCCAACAACTCGTCGATCATCTGCTCCAAAAGGTCAGCTTGTTCGTCGTGCAAGGCCATAACCAGACCATAACCCGCTTGACGAATATGCTGATTAAAGGCCGCCGTCAATTGCGGGTAAAAGAAGTTGAAATTCGGACTGGACGTGATCAACCCAATCAGACTGGATGCGCTGGCTTTCATCGGGAGTTCCAAAACGAATGTCCCCGTCCCAGCGATGCTCTGAAGAAATCCGTCCTGGATCAAGGCATTGACAGCCTGCCGCACCGTAGAGCGACTTACGCCAAAATGGTCTTTCATAATGCGCTCACTGGGCAATGTTTCACCCGGTTGCAGCGTACCGTCAATGATCTGCTCGTAAATGGCGTCGTGCAGCTTTTGATGAAGCGGAGCTGGGGTCGTAGATTGTACTGCGGCCTTGATGCGTTCGATGTCCATACTAAACCCTTAACAAACATACCAGTTCGTACCAATAGTACGGAGTAAACAATTGTTCGTCAAGTCAGTTATGGGAGGGTGCATAGAGATTAACTTTACGAATATGCAGTATGCCAATTTAATCGGTTTGATACAAAAGGATAAAATCATGAAAAAAATTCTACTTTCGTTCATCATGGTGTTCTTGCTAACAGGTGTGTTTGGGATCTCCGCTCAGGATGAGCAAGTGACGCTCCGAGTGATGAGCTGGTCAGCAGAGCAGCAAGAATTTTATAACGAAGCCATCGCTGAATTCGAGGCAGAATATCCCAATATCAGCGTGGAATGGGAAACGCTAGAACAAAGTGCTTATCGTGAATCGATGCCGCTGCGCTTCCAAAGTGGTGACGCACCGGATATTTTCTTCTGGTTGGGTGCCAATCGTGTACTGACAATGGCCGAATTACTCGACCAGGAATGGGTCCAGCCATTAGTACCTGAAGGCACTGATACGAGCGAGTGGATGCAACGCTGGCCCGCTGGCTCCTTCGCTGAAGGGATCAATATGGTTGATGGCGTGCCGTATTCCTTCCCCTTCAACGACAATAAAATCTGGGGCGCGGGTTATATGTACATGAACATTGATGTATGGGAAGCCGCCGGGTTAGATGTGACCAGCCCACCAGAAACACGCAGCGAATTGCTGGATGCCTGCCGCACGATTGTGGCGGAGACCGGTACCTTCTGCATGGCCGTGCCGCTGGATGGCAACCAGCTACAACGTACCTGGTACCCGTTGGCAGGTATGGCGATGACCGACCAGTTCTTTGACATCCAGACTGGACGCTACGCCATTGACGATCCTCGCCTGCTAGGAACCTTTGACTATCTACAGACCTTCTTTGAAGAAGACCTGGTCGTACCGGGCTTCAATGACCAGACGTTTTCACGCGGTGCATTCGCCAATGGGCAGGCCGCTATCTACTTTGACGGTGCCTGGATGCCGAGTGTATTCCGCAACAGCTTTGACTTTGAAAATGTCGCTGTCGCCGCACCGCCCGTCCCGGATGAGGGGCGTACCGGTTCTCTGGCACAGACTTATTCCGAGAATAAGTTCTACGTCAGCAGTCAGAATGAGCACCCTGAAGCGGCATGGTCGTTTATCGAATTTATGACTCGCCCGGATGGGTTCTTTGCCCGTGAATATCTGGCGCGTGGGTTCGGGACGCTGGCCTATGCGGACAACGCCGAATACATCGAAGATCCGGTTTTCCTGGATGTGATCGAAATCGCCAATCAGCAGGACATCCGCGTGCTGTACCCAGAACCCGTCGTGGCCTGCCCTGAACTTGTGACTTCACAAGCACTGATCGAAGCGGAAAATATCCGCCGCAACTGGGAATTTGAAGAAATGTCTTTGGCCCTCTCCGAAGGTAGTGATTTTGCAGCCACCGCGCAAGAGATCGCCGCAGAGAAGAACAGTGTCTTCCTGGAAACCCTGGAAGAAGAAGGCTTTGACCCGGCATGCTATGCCTTCCCGGAGTTTGAATTCACTGCCGCGTTTGATACAGCCAACTACGAGAACTAATCCCCTGTAAGCTAATGTGGGATGGTGCAGACACACCATCCCACCGATGAGGAGTCAGCCATGTCTCAAGCGTCACTGAATGCCGATGAGACACACAGCCGATGGGCTATATGGCGTGCCCGCCAACGGGAAAAGCGCATCCAGTCGATCCCGTATAACCAGCGTGTATCCGGTGGAACGCGCTTCTGGGTGATTGCGTTCTTGGCCCCGTTTCTGCTGCTGTATATAAGCTTTACGCTGTGGCCGTTACTCGCCACCATCATTTACTCGCTGTTCGAGTGGGATGGCAGCCGCCCGCTGACGGAGTTCGTCGGCCTGGAGAATTACCGGAGCCTCATCCAAAATGAGATTTTCTGGTCATCCTTTCGTAACACGCTAGTGTTCGCTGTGTTGAACACAATGATCAAGCTACCGCTAGCCCTGTTTATCGCCATCTTGTTGACGCAGCGTTGGGTCTGGTTGAAGCGTATCTTCCGCACGGTGTTCTTCGCACCGTTGGTGGTGCCCGTAGCGATGGCTGGCTTGATCTTCAACTTCCTGCTGGACCCGGCCTTTGGTGCGGTCAACGATGCACTGACTACATTCGGCATCGTGGATAGGCCCATTACCTTCCTGGGCGCACGCTACGCGATGATTTCCATCGTGTTGATCTCCGTCTGGCAGATCCTCGGCCAATATATGATCTACTGGATGGCTGCGCTGCAAAATGTACCGGAAGAACTTTACGAAGCGGCAGAAATTGATGGGGCTAATGAATGGCAGAAACTCATCTATGTAACGTTGCCGGTCATCCGGCCTATTGCCATTATCATTCTGTTCCTCTCTTTTGTGAATGCGCTGAAGGTGTTCGGCCTGGTTGTTGCCATCAATGCCCCATCAGCAGCAACCCGTGTAGTTAGCTCATTTATCTA
>CAKZMO010000214.1 GCA_937128595.1 uncultured cyanobacterium
TCAACAGGTTCGTCCTGCCGTTCCACCGACCCTGCCTAGAGCAGTGCCACCTCCGGTTGGAGATATGGCGATATCGATCTTCGATTCTTCCCCTTCAACTATTGTCTTAGGCACCCGCGAAGTGATTCCGCGCCTGGTATTAAGAGACGCATCAGCTCGGGAAGTGTTGGCCTTGCTAGCGAGAGCAGCAGGTTTAAACCTAGCCTATGTTCCACCGACAGATGAGGAAGGTCTTCCTATCCCAACGGAAGAGATTGTTGAAACACGAGTCAGTCTTGATATTGAAAACGAACCGATCGAAGACGTTTTCAACTACGTCCTGCAAGTAACTGGTTTACAGGCTAATCGCGTAGGTCGAACAATTTTTGTCGGGAGACAACTGCCGTACGAGGCTCGTGATACAACTGCTATTACAGTTCGGATGAACCAGGCAACTGCCGCCAATGCTGCTACATATTTAGCGACGTTTGGGGCTGAAACTCGACAATTTATTGAAGGTCAAGTTCTCTCGCAAACCGTTGAAGATCCGGTCACAGGTCGATTACTCGTAAATGATGTTTTTCGAGATCCAAGCATTGTAACTGTTGATGTTGAGCGTGGCAGGAGTCCAGTCATCCTTGATGGGTTATCTGCAACGTCTGATCCCCGACTCAACACGGTAACATTGGTCGGCAGCCCTCGGGAAATACAAATAGCAACCGGTTTGTTAACGCAGCTTGATGCTCGGGTTCGTCAAGTTGCGGTGAGTGTGCGAGTCATTGACGTTGATTTGGATGCTATTGAGCGAGCATCGAGCAGCTTTTCGTTCGGAATCGGTGACACCCGAGTCATCAATAGCAACGGCGTAGGTCTGATCAACTTCTCTCAAGATAGTCCGGCGTCAACCTCAATTACTCCGACAACAATCGGCACCGATGTGATTGGAGAGCTGGACTTCATCGAAAATGAGAATTTCCAAGTTGTCGCAGATGCGGTAGCTGAAGGACTGATTTCTCCTGCGGCTCTGCCGCCAATCTTGCAAGCGGTGACTCAGGGCTACGACTTTCCTGACCAAGGAGCGTTTGATTTCTCTAATGCTTTCTTGGCTCAGCTTCAGTTGGCAGTGACGAGTGGAAGCGCCAAAATCTTGACCGATCCGACCTTGGTTGTTCAGGAAGGACAAGTGGCTGAGGTAGTTTTGGCTGACCAGGTGATTACCAACGTTGAGATTGAAACAGAAGGCACAGGAGACGATCGGACTCAAACTGTCACTGTGGTGACTGAACCCGCAGGTGTAACGCTTGCCGTTGAAGTTGAGCGGATTGATGACAACGGCTTTGTGACACTCGCCGTTAATCCGTCGGTATCTGCTCCGGCAGGGACTCAAGAAATTGAGGTTGAAAACGCAAGCACGACTTTGACGCTCCTCTCCGAACGTCGGTTGAGTTCAGGTACGATTCGTATTCGAGACGGACAGACCTTGATTCTCTCTGGAATCATTCAAGACAGCGATCGCGTCAGCATCCAAAAATGGCCGATTCTTGGAGACCTGCCGATCATTGGTGCCTTGTTTAGACGCACCTCTAGAACCAACGAGCGTCGAGAAGTCATTGTTCTAATGACAGCAAACATTCTGAACGATTCTGAGTTCTCAACGTTTGGCTATAGCTACAACGGCTTGAGCCCAGAATCTCAGGATCTGCTCAGACGATAACCTTCGGGCTAATGCAGGTTGTTTTGAGAAAACCAGAATAGTGCATTGAAAGAGGGGCGATCGCTCCTCTTTTTTTGTCGCGGTTATTTCAATGTGGAAATCTGGCATCGCAAATCGCCGTTAGGTTGAAGCGACGAATTGAAGTGACTCGAAAGCGTGAACCCCCTCTTGTGGCATGCATTTTATTCTGAATCCCGAAGACTGAATTCTTCTTGTTGCCATACCCCGTCACAAAACTTTGGTGTAACCGCAATATTTCGTCATGAGTGCTTGATGAAAATGCCCTACAGCTTTCTTATCTTCATTCCAAACATCCAATCACCGAACTTCTCTCATCTTTTTTGAAGACGAGATCATCATCGCTCCCTTCAATTTTCGATCTAATACATAAGCTTTTTTTATTTTTTTGTTTCCAAAACTTCTAGTATTCTTTTCAAAATTGTCTTTTATCTTTTCAAGATCGCGTTAACTACAAGTTTTTTGTTAAGAAATGTTCAAAAAAGCGAGGATCTATATAAATTAAAGGTTTCGATGGGACAGATTTGCGATATAGACTCTAGAATAGAGCATTGAAAAGCCTATCCTAAGGGAGCCCTAGCTTTTCGAGTTGAACTCTTTTGTGCGGATATATCATTTTGATCTAAAATCGAGCAATTTTGTTTTGTGGGTACACAACCTAAAAGCTGTTATCAAAAATAATGTTTGTACTCTTAGATCATTCCGCATCAAAACAGATTTGATTGTGTATCCATTGATAATCTCAATACTCAATGTCTAACTATAAGGAGACTACTGATGAATAAGGGTGAATTAGTTGACAAGATCGCAGAAAAGGCAGGTGTCACAAAAAAAGAAGCAGATGCTGTTTTGACTGCGGCGCTCGAATCGATCATGGAAGCCGTTTCTTCTAAAGACAAGGTAACGCTCGTTGGGTTTGGTTCGTTTGAACCCCGCGAACGCAAGGCTCGTGAAGGTCGTAACCCCAAAACAGGGGAAGCCATGACGATTCCGGCAACAGTGGTGCCTGCTTTTTCTGCAGGAAAACTGTTCAAGGAAAAAGTGGCTGCGAAGTAAACGCGTGTCGAATCGACAAGTCATTCAAAACCGACCAACACACGGGGGCAATCTGGTGTGGGCTGCAGAGCTTGCTGATTGTCCCCCTTCTTGTATTCTCGATTTTTCGGCTAGCATCAACCCTCTAGGGCCACCCGATACGGCGATCGCCGCAATCCAGGCTCACTTAGACGCAATCAAAGCCTATCCGAATCCAGCCTACCAACATCTGCGGGACGCACTTGCTGAATTTCATGACATCGATTCAGATTGGATTTTGCCCGGTAACGGAGCAGCCGAACTCCTCACTTGGATCGGACAGGACTTGTCCAAGTTAGACGCGACCGTGCTCATGAGGCCGGGGTTTGGTGACTATCTGCGGGCGCTCAACGCGTTTGGAGCCAGGGTCGCGACCTGTTCTTTGGATGTAGAGACTCTCTTTGACCAGCAGGGCGACAACAGTGATTTGCACGTACAACCGATTCCATCACTGGACTCTGTTTTGTCCACGGCTGAGAGCTGCGCTCAACCCTCATCCCAAGCAGGACTGTTAATTAACAATCCCCACAACCCAACTGGACTCCTATGGACAGCAGAGGCGATCGCCACCTGTTGTAAATCCTTCAGCCAGGTCGTAGTAGACGAAGCCTTCATGGACTTTTTGCCGCCGGAGACTCAGCAAAGTCTGATTAGCCGGATCGCGGATTTTCCTCATTTGGTGATTCTGCGATCGCTCACCAAGTTCTACAGCTTGCCGGGATTACGCATTGGTTATGCGATCGCCCATCCTGATACATTGCGACGGTGGCAGCGCTGGCGCGATCCGTGGCCTGTGAATGCTTTGGCAGAGGCTGCAGCCATAGCCGTATTGCGCGATCGCCCGTTTCAGCACCAAACTCTAGATTGGCTTCAAAAGGCTCGGTCTCAGCTCTTTCAAGGTCTAGCTGCTTTGCCCCAACTCCGACCCTATGCAGGGTCAGCAAATTTCCTACTCGTGCGATCCCACGTCTCTGTCCTCAAACTCCAAGAATACTTGCTAAAGAAACACCGTATTCTCATTCGAGACTGTCTCAGTTTTGATGGACTGGGCGATCGCTACTTTCGCGCTGCTGTCAGAACTGAGGCTGAGAACCTTGCGCTCATTGAGGGACTGACCGAATATCTCAGCTTGAGTTAGATCTCAACAGTCAAATTTCGTTCGCTTCAAAGCTTAGCGCAAACTAAGGCTGTAAGTCTTCTAAGGTTCGCATTCTCTCCCACCACAGATTCAGTGGGAAATAAACAACTGGAGTCCACAGGCTGCTCAAGATAGCAGAGCTGAGTGCAATTTGCTGGTGATAAACCCAAGTTTCTGACAAGAAAATGTAGGTCTTAGGCGACTGCTCCATCAAAAACTGAACACTGAACTGCATGGCGACGATCGTTTCCAAAATGACCGCCATCCCGAAGGTAATCATGGCTGCTGAAATGAAGTCTTCTTGGATATACTTTTGCTTCTGGAGCCGCGCCGTCAGTGCTCCAGCGATCGTCAAACTTAAGGCATGGGTTGGAGAGGCATACGTCAAACCGTCTTGAATGAGACCTAGACACAATCCGGCGATCGCGCCCTGCCACATCGTTCGCTTCATGCTCCAGCACACAACCCAAATCAGTAGCCAGTTAGGCGCAACACCCAGAAGTTCTACCCCTGGAATTCTCAAAGGCAGGATCAGCAGACATAGCATTACCGAACCAACAGTGACGCCCCAATCAATCCAACGTCTGAGTTTTGGGTCAAGATGTTCGACTCTTATCACAGCCACTTGAATCTAGCCACTAGTTTTGATTTGTGGAATTAGATGGAGAGGACAAAGTCTCGGATGGAGTGTCGGTAGAATCTTCTTCCGACGGAGAAGCACTTTCCTGAAGTATCTCAGCGTTTTGTCCCTTGCTATTGGGATACACAACGACCCACTCCAGTGAGCTGACCGGAGCTGAAAGCTCGATAATCGCTTCTGGAGAAGGAGAAGTGTTGTTGTTGATGGATTCGACTCGTCCAATCGGAAATCCTGCAGGCATGATTTGGCTTAGTGGCGACGTTGATACGACATCACCAGGACGAACATCAGGAAATCGGTCAAAAAAGACCAAAACAGCACGACTTTCAGACTGACCTCGCAAATATCCCATAGTGCGCGATCGGTTGACCATTGCCCCGATTTGACTCGCGGGATCACTAATCAACAACACTCTGCTTGTGTTAGGTGTGACATGGGAGACTCGACCGATTAGCCCCCCCGTGCTCGCAACCAAATTGTTAACTTGAATGCCCTGGTTACTACCCCGCTGAATAATGATTTGCTGCCACCACTGGTCAGCGCTGCGACCGATGACCGGAGCCATTTTTCCTTCTGGAGATTGGTCAGATTGATAAGAAATCAGCTCCCTCAGCATCTGATTCTGACTTTCTAGCTCAGTGATGTGCTGCTGTACCGCTTCGTCTTGCGCAATGTTTAGAACCTGTTCACGATTTGGAGTTCCCACAAACGGCCCAGCCAGAACCTGATAAACCTCTAGCACTGGTGCTCCCGACGTGTGTCGGATGGCCCAAGCCACAAAGACAG
The DNA here is from genome assembly GCA_937128595.1 of uncultured cyanobacterium. Classification (GTDB taxonomy): domain Bacteria; phylum Cyanobacteriota; class Cyanobacteriia; order CAKZMO01; family CAKZMO01; genus CAKZMO01. The sequence goes on from CAKZMO010000214.1 coordinate 5,350, forward strand.
CTAGAGCTGTCAGTCCCAACCTTAATCCGTATCGATCCCACCAGCGATTTAATGAGTACATACTTGACTATCGACTGAAAACACGATCCAGCTGCTTAAAGTTTTCGAGCACTCGACCAGTACCCAAAACTACACAGCTCAAGGGATCTGCTGCAATGTGAACAACAATGCCTGTCTCATGACTAATGAGAGTATCAATGCCCTTCAACAAAGCGCCACCCCCTGCCAACATGATGCCCCGATCAACAATATCAGCGGCCAATTCAGGAGGAGTACGCTCCAGAGTACGCTTCACAGCCTCGATAATGACAGCCAAAGGCTCAGCCATTGCTTCCCGCATTTCAGGAGCTTTGATGCTGACAGTTCGAGGTAGCCCAGATAGCAGGTGCAAGCCTCTCACATCCATAATATTGTCATCGTCGTTGCTCTGAGGATAGGCAGATCCGACGACGATCTTGATCTCTTCTGCCGTGCGTTCACCAATCACAAGATTGTGAACCTTCTTCAAATATTGAGTAATGGCTTCGCTTAGCTCGTCACCCGCTACTCGCACAGATTCACTCAGCACCGTTCCCTGGAGGCTGAGAACAGCGACTTCTGTTGTCCCACCACCCACGTCGATAATCATGTTGCCTGTTGGCTCAGCCACTGGCAAACCAGCTCCGATCGCCGCTGCGACTGGCTCATCAATCAAGTGAACTTCACGGGCTCCGGCTTCACGAGCGGCATCTTCCACTGCCCGCCGCTCGACTCCTGTCACGCCACTTGGAATACCAATCACAATCCGAGGAGACACGAGAGTCCGACCTTCATGCACTCGACTAATAAAGTGCTTGAGCATAATTTCGGCGGTGTCGAAATCAGCGATTACACCATCACGGAGAGGTCGCAAGGCTAAAACGTTGCCAGGAGTTCTACCCAGCATTTTCTTTGCTTCTTCTCCGACCGCTAGAGGAACTTTCTCATTCTGGTCAATTGCGACTACAGAGGGTTCTTGCAGCACAATTCCTTTGCCTGATACGTAGACAAGGGTGTTAGCTGTTCCCAAATCAATACCCATGTCTCTTGAGAACGAGAAGCGGTTTAAAAATCCCACGAGCGTTCAACTCCTCAACATATGGTGAAATCTCTCAGACGAAATAAGCTCTATGCGAAGTCCATTTTGACTGAGCGTGGTCGATGTGGATTCTATTACGTTTTTCAAGCAGAGTCTAGTCATTCAAACTTTCCTCTGTCTATGTTCTTGTGTTTTGCAATGACTGAATCACTGAGTCAGTCAAATCCTAAAGCATTTTTCACAAAGCAAATACGCAATGGCAGGCCATAAAATCCTAAAACAATTGAACTATTCTGTTCAGTTAAGTGCGGGCAAGCCACTGAATGAGAATAAGCTACAGAGAAATAATCCCGATCTCCATACCTCTAAGAACCATGTAGACGCTCATGGAGATGATATGGAGTCATGTTTTCTTCTGATAGCCGAACTATACGACAGTTTGAGATTCTCGTCAGGATAATTTCTAGCATACTTAACGCTCAGAATGCATTAGTCAACGAATGACCCGACCGTCCCTATCAGGTTTAAAGGATTAATCATGTATTCTAAAGTGCGCCGTTAATGATGGAGTCAGTCAGTCTTGCGCCAATAACGCCTTGGACAAAAACTTGAGGGTACTGAGGACAGTGAGCGGCGAGAGCGGAAGAGATGGCTCTATGGTAGCGGAAGAGATGGCGCTATGGTAATAGACAAGCGATGTTCTGGAGAGTGAAATGACACTGAACACTGTGAACCTTGTAGGACGCGTGGGACGCGATCCCGATGTGAAATACTTTGAGTCGGGAAACGTAGTGTGCAACCTCACGCTGGCTGTGAATCGAATTCGTCGAAGCAGCGATGAGCCAGATTGGTTTCGGTTAGAAATGTGGGGCAAAACAGCGGAAGTTGCAGCAAACTACGTCCGTAAAGGCAGCTTAATTGGAGTGACTGGCTCTTTGAAATTCGACCACTGGAAAGACCGCAATAGCGGAGCCGATCGCTCTAGTCCCGTCATCAAAGTCGATCGACTAGAGTTACTAGGCTCAAAACGCGATAGTGAGAGTTCGATGGGTTCGGCAGACGGATACGACGAGTTCTAGTGATGCGAGAGGGAATGGAAATTTGTAGCTAGCCCCTCCCCTAAACAAAAAAGGCAAAGCCTGCGAGTGGCCTTGCCTTTTACGTGATTTGAACAATGAGAAACTATCTATTCAATCTAGACTGCCAGCTTCTAGCTGTGATCTTGACTTCTAAGATGAGATTTGGTTGTCAATGATGGAACGCATTCCTTCGACTGTCGCCGGGATGCTGCGAGGATCCATAAACATGACTTTGCTGCTGCCACTTTCACCAATTTTTGATCCCATCTCGATATATTGCTGCGCCATCAAGAATTGTAGAGCTTCGCGAGCATGGGGATCAGTACGAAGTGTTTCAGCGATGACGCGCAGAGCTTCTGAAGTTGCTTGAGCTTTCAATACCTGTTCTTGTCGCACGGCTTGAGCCCTAAGCACGATCGCCTTCTGTTCAGCCTCTGCATCCAGAATGGAGGCTTTTTGGTTGGCTTGAGCTTCGAGCACTTGAGATTCTGCTTTACCCCGTGCGCTGTTAATAGATGATTCGCGTTCACCTTCAGAGGTCAAGATCGCAGCCCGCTTGCGACGCTCAGCCGACATCTGCAATTCCATTGAGTCTTGCACTTCTTTCGACGGCACAATGTCGCGCAGTTCTACCCGCGTCACCTTGACGCCCCAAGGGTCGGTCGATACATCCAGCTCTTTCAGCAACACTTCATTAATATCAGCGCGAGCCGTAAAGGTTTCATCGAGTTCGAGCTGGCCCATCTCCGCGCGAATCTGGGTCAGTACGAGGTTAACCATGGCGTCCCGCAAACTATCGACTTTGTAGCTGGCTTTTTCGAGATCCATGATGCGCCAGTAGACAACGGCATCAACGGAAATAGACACATTGTCGCGAGTAATACACTTTTGAGGGGGAATATCGAGCACTTGTTCTCGAATCGTGCGTTGGTAGACGACACTATCTAAAAACGGAACGGTGAAGTTGAGACCCGGATCGAGTTTGCGACCGGAATATTTGCCGAGTCGTTCAACTAGCGCCTGGTTTCCTTCTCGAACAATACGGACAGAGCCTGCTAGCACAGAGCCCCCAAAAATCAGAAAAACTAAAAAACTAACAACACCGCCCATGTAAAAGAAACCTCCTGCGAAGTGAATCGAGTTATCTTAACCAAAAAACTGAAACTAAGACACTGAAGAGAAATGGATGTGTAAATCTCTATCTGGACGACTTGTAAAATGAAGCTCTTGAGCGTTCTGCCTGACAGTATTTTGTCCTGTTGATTTATTTTGAATTCGATAAAACCTGAATTTTCTCGGACTCGCTGAATAAGTCTATGACGAGAAAACCTACGTTACAGGTCAAGAAAAGCAGAACTCGCGAAGAAAACTATAGTTGACGCATCTCGTGCTCTGACATTACGACGAGCGTATTGCCTTTGCGGGACACAACTAAGACAGGCTCATCAGCAGCGATCGCCTCATCCTCGTCGTGACAGCGAGCCTGCCAAGAGCAACCTTCGTAGAGCACACGTCCAGCCTTGCCGGGTGCAATCTCCGTCAAGGTTTTTGCATCGGTGGCAGATTCAACGAGCGATCGCCCAGCTTTTGGCACAAATCGTCGTGATATGAACGTTAAGAGCAGTGAAAGCACCATCCAGATTGCAATCTGCAATCCAAAGTTAGGCAGTACTAGCGCAATCAAGCCAACGGCGATCGCACTCAACCCCATTACGAACTCTACAAAAGCAGTCGGGAGAGTAACCTCCATAATGCAGAGAACGATCCCTGTAATCAACCAAAACCATACGGTCAGACTAACGACCATCGTTTGTATCCCAGTGCGTGTCTTGGGGGGCAAGCCCTGTCATCAATCTAGCTCAGCTTTTTGGCGAGAGAGAATAAGTTTCAATCTATCTTCATGGGACAGACTTCACGTTGAACAGAGTGTATTCCCGAAATATTTTCACAACTTTGCAAACATCTCTAGCTTTGACCCCAGAAATCTCGCTGCGCTGGAACCGATCCAAATCTAGTTTTTTCCACCTACTAGCGATACTAAATCGCTTGTGGACTGCTAAGTCAGGGGCGAGGCGGGCTGCGCCCTCCTCTCACAAATCATTTGAGATTGCTATATCCCTGTTCTACAGATGATTCCATTGATGTCGTTTCTGTTTCCGTTGAGGAAACTTCTGGCTCAGCAGTGGATTCAGAAGGTACGGATTCAGAAGGTACGGATTCAGACGATACGGGTTCAGAAATCAGATGATCTTGACGATAAAACTTTCGCAATTTCCAGATCGCTAGGCCAGCACAAATGATGAGCATCAAATCGGCAGAGAGAATTTGTCCAGCTTGCTGGCTATAGGTTTCAGGTGCAGCACATGCAACAGAAGGTTCGGGTCGAGCACACAGAAAAAAATTGATTGCGAGCCAAGGCAGAGTTCCCAATACCCAAACCACTGCAAGAACGATGAGCAGCACCAAAAACGCAATCATACTTGTCTCCCTTCTGCCAGACCCGATAACCAATCTGCGGTGATGAACGAAATCAATCATGAAAAATCTATTCGTAACAGTATGTCACGATTTTGAAGCTCCTCAAACGCTCAAAGCCAAGTTGTCTCGGTGAATGACTGTTTCTGCACCTGTATAACCCAAAATTGCAGGAATGTGTTCAGACTGGCATCCTTTAATCTTTTGGAGGGCACTGCTGTCATAGTTGACGATGCCCCGTGCAATTTCTTGTCCGGTTTGGTCACAGAGCTGCACCGCATCTTTTTGGCGAAACTCTCCTTCGACATCAGTGATGCCTGCAGCGAGGAGCGATCGCCCTTTCTCACAAATGGCAACCACTGCTCCGCTATCCAAGTAAAGCTTGCCTGCCGGGACTAAACCATTAGCAATCCAACGCTTGCGAGCATTGGCGAGTTGAGGCTGGGGTTTGAACTGAGTGCCCAGCGGTTCGCCTTGCAAAATCCGCTCAATGTTGTCAGGCGATCGCCCTTCTGTAATCACCATGCGGACTCCAGCCGTCGTTGCAATTCGTGCGGCTGCGATTTTGGTAACCATGCCTCCCGTGCCCCAAGAGGTGCCGCGATCGCCAACTTCGACTTCCAGATCAGCCAAACTGTCTATCCTATCCACCAAGGTGATGGGTTTGGCATCGGGATTGGAACGGGGATCAGCAGAATACAGCCGATCCACATCCGTCAGCAAAAACAGCCAATCGGCCCCAACCAAGCTAGCGACCAGTGCAGAAAGAGTGTCATTGTCACCGAATTTCAGTTCTTCTACGGCAACGGTATCGTTTTCATTCACAATTGGAATCACATTCAAGTGAAACAACTGTCGAAAGGTGCGATAGGCATTGACATAGCGACTGCGCTGTACCAAATCGGTGCGCGTCAACAACACCTGAGCAATGGGCTGTTGCAGAGAGGAGAAGAGATCGTCATAGACCCGCATCAGCCGCCCCTGACCCACAGCGGCGATCGCTTGCTTCATGGAGATTGACTTTGGTCGTTCAGTCAGACCTAGCCGACCGCACCCTACGCCTACGGCTCCTGACGACACCAAGATCACTTGATGTCCCTGCTGTCGGAGCCGACACAGAGTTTCGACCAGACTCGCAATGGTAGACAACGCCAGGGTTCCAGTATCGGATCGGGTGAGACTAGAGGTTCCAATCTTGATCACCAGCGTTTGAGACGTTGAGGCACGACGTTCCGAAGACTGAGATTCGGAAGATTGAGATTCTGAGACTTGAGACATGACATCACCACAGCACGCCACAGACAGGCAATAGATTCAAATTCTATAGCGCAGTTGGGAGTTTATGTGGCGGAGAAAGTGTCACACTGATGGGCAATTTTTTCGATAAGGGATTATGTGAGAGAGGCGATCGCCGCTGAAATCGCGCCTTTTTCTTCTAGAACCTTAGCCACCCGCAGCACTTTCGCTTCTTGATAGGGCGCGCCGATAATTTGGACGCCAACTGGAAGCTCTCCAGGTTGCTGTACAGGAACGGAGAGAATCGGCAACCCCACAAATGAGAGAGGCTGAGTGTAGAGTCCCAAATTAGGACGAGTCTTGACCTCAACTCCATCGATTGACATCATGTCTTGACCGATTTCAGGGGCAGGGCAGGGCGTTGTTGGAGCCAGGATAATGTCTACGGTCTGGAATAGGTCTAGGAGGCGATCGCGATACCACTGACGAAAGCGCTGAGCCTGAATCGTCCAGGTTGTAGGAATCAAGGCTCCTGCGAGAAAGCGATCGCGCGTTGCCGGGTCAAAATCTTGGGGACGGGTCTTGAGGTTTTCTAAATGCAGATTGCTGCCCTCAGATGCGGTGATGAGATAAGCTGCCGCCCGCGCTCGTTTCGCTTCAGGAATGACAACAGTAACTTGGACTCCTAGTGCCTTCACCACCTGCTCAAAGCCCGAACGCACTACAGGCTCCATACTCTGATCAAAGTGGTCGGTGGCGATCGCCAGTGTCAGCCCATCGAGTCCTTTATCGAGCTGAGGCAAACAGGGAGTCGCTGAATGCGGAGAACTGACTGGATCGGCGGCATCAAATCCATGCAGAACATCGAAGGCGACGGCAATGTCGCGGACGGATCGGGCAAACGGGCCAATGTGGTCAAAGCTACCTGCAAACAAGTAAGCACCAGCCCTAGAGATTCTGCCATAGGTGGGCTTGAGGCCAAAAATGCCGCAGAAAGAAGCCGGAACCCGAATTGAACCGTTGGTGTCAGATCCGAGGGTGAGCGGAACCAGCCCAGCAGCGATCGCCGCAGCCGAACCGCCTGAAGACCCTCCTGCAACTCTGCTGAGGTCATGGGGGTTATGAGTATTGCCGTAGTGGCTATTCTCCGTCACAAAGCCATAGGCATATTCGTCCATATTCAGCGCCCCCAGCAGCACCGCTCCGGCCTGCTTGAGTCGGCTGACTGCCGTAGCATCCTGAGTTGAAGGAGACGACTCGGCTTCAATTTTGGCTCCGGCTAACGTTGTGATGCCTTCGATATCGAGCAAATTTTTGACCGCGAACGGAACACCTGCCAAAGGCCCCAAAGATCGTCCCTCGGCGATCGCCACGTCTACTTCAGCCGCTGTTGTAAGTGCTTCATCAGCGAGCAATGTCGTAAAGCAATTGAGCTGGGAATCCAGGACTTCAATGCGGTCGAGAGCGGCCTGGGTGACTGCTACAGCCGTCGTTTCTCCAGACTGAATGGCTTGCGCTGTGGCGATCGCATCTGTATGTCCTGTATTTAAATAATCTTGATTCATCAGTCGTGTTCTCATCTCATTGAGATCGATCAGCGTGGTAGAAACGGGTATTGCAGAAACAAGCTAACCGTCAGCCGTCTTCACTGGTTACTTATATTGAATTCGCGGATCGAGCAGCGCGTAGGAAATATCAACTAGCAGGTTGATCAGCACAAAGGTGGTCGCCACAAAAATCACGCCACCCTGCACAACTGGATAGTCTCGCGCCAAAATGCCGTCATAAATCCACTTGCCGATTCCAGGCCACGCAAAAATCGTCTCGGTCAAGATAGCTCCCCCCAGCAACGTGCCAAATTCTAAACCGATAATTGTCACCACTGGCAACATGGCATTTTTCAGAGCATGTTTGAAAATTACCCAACGCTCTAGCACTCCTTTCGCCCGTGCTGTGCGGATGTAGTCCTGTCCCAACACCTCCAGCATCGTGCTGCGAGTAATCCGCGCCACGATCGCCAAAGGAATGGTGCTCAGGGTCACAGCAGGCAACACCAGATGAGCGACAGCATCTCGAAACAGAGCAACATCGCCTTGGAGCAGCGTGTCCAATACGTAGAATCCGGTGATCGGCTCGAAGTTGAAGCCGATATCGGTTCCCAATCGGCCACTGGGAGGCAACCACTTGAGGTTGACTGCAAACAAATAGATCAGCAATAGTCCTAACCAATACACGGGCATCGATACGCCTAGTAGCGAACCGCTCATGGTGAGATTGTCGATGATGCTGTTGCGCTTGACCGCTGCGATCACCCCGGCTGGAATGCCTACGATAAGGGCGATCGCCATTGCCGCCACTGACAGTTCAAAGGTGGCGGGCCAGCGAATCTTGATCTCCTCAATAATTGGGAAGCCCGTAAAAATGCTCTGACCAAAATCGAGTCGCAGCAGACTTCCCAAAAATTCTAGATACTGGATGGGTAGAGGCCGATTTAGTCCCAATCGCTCTCGCAGAGCTTCCACCTGATCGGGAGTCGCGCGATCGCCTAACAAAACCACAGCAGGATCACCCGGAATCAGATGCAGAAATAGAAAGACTAACAAGGAGATGCCCAGCAGCACTGGCAAAAGGTTCAGCAACCGTCGAAAAATATAGCGCCCCATATTCAGTGCCCTAAGCCAACAGTTCAACTCCCCGCACTTTAATCTAGAAGTGACGATCGATTTCGATTTCTGTGAACGCTTTACTCTCTGAGAACAAAAACCGAGTTCAGGTTACCGAATCTATGATGGCTAGACCGCAACTGGAATTTTGATGCGTTCGTAAGCCGCCATAATCAGCGACTCTGTCTCTTCCCAACCGATGCATTTATCGGTGATGGAGACTCCATACTTGAGCTCTTCAGGATGTTCACAAATGGGCTGGCTTCCGGGAAACAAGTTTGACTCCAACATTAATCCGATAATAGAGGAGTCGCCATCCACGACTTGTTGAATGACGTCATTGAAGACAACCATCTGCTTCGTGTGGTCTTTGTTCGAATTGCCATGACTACAGTCAATCACAATGCGCTTAGACAAGCCCCGTTCAGCCATCTGAGCCTCGACCCATTTCACCGTTTCGGCGTCGTAATTGGGCTTACCACCGCCCCCTCGCAAGATAATGTGTCCGAAAGGATTTCCCTTTGTTCTAAACACACTCACCTGTCCGTTGGGGTTGAGCCCCAAAAAATGGTGAGGCGAACGAGACGCTTCAAGAGCATCCAATGCCACGCGAATGTTGCCATCGGTGCCGTTCTTCATCCCAACAGGAACGGATAGGCCACTCGCCATTTCGCGATGGGTTTGAGACTCAATGGTGCGGGCTCCGATCGCAGACCAAGAAATCAAGTCGGACATGTATTGAGGTGTTACCGGATCGAGAGCTTCAATTCCGGAAGGGAGTCCGATTTCTGCGATTCTCAGCAGCAGTTGGCGAGCAATGAAAAGCCCCTTCTCAATGTGAAAAGAACCATCGAGAAACGGGTCGTTGATCAGCCCTTTCCAGCCTACGGTTGTGCGAGGCTTCTCAAAGTAGACCCGCATCACAATCAAAAATTTGTCAGCCACTCGATCGGCTAGCTTCTTCAGGCGCTGAGCGTAATCTAAAGCGACATCAACATCATGGATAGAACAAGGCCCCACCACGATGAACTTACGGGCATCATGACCATTGACAATATCGGCGATCGCCTGTCGTCCTTGAAATATTGCTTCTGTGGCCGTGTCGGATACGGGCAACTTGTCTATGAGTTCTGCTGGGGAAGGCAGCAGGTGAGATGACTCTATGTGGGTGTCTATGAGGTTGCGTGTATTCATCGGGTATGTGTTCTGTCCAAGTCAATCCTTTTAATCGGCTGATCGTTTGAGGATTCAGCTCTTAACACTCTAAAATCTGCCCGTTGCAGAAGCCTCTATCCGATCTAAATTCTTCAAGGTCTGGCAGGATGCAGAGAATGCCGCCAGCGATATTTATCCACCAGAATTACTGTCCATCTAACCCCACAAAAAAAGGAGCCATGTGAGATTCTGAAATTGGATCAATCTTTCGGAAGCAGGCATAGATTCTCCCATATAACCCTAACAGTAAACGTAGAAGTCATAGGTAAAAAATGTAAACACCCAAAAAGAGGATTACAGAAGCGGACACGGCGATGTCTCAGAGCCCCGATTTCTCAATGACAGCCAGTTGTATGAACTCCTTACGCGCTCAAGAGTTCCTCCCTTCGTCAACTCTGTCATTCATTTGAACAAACCTCATCGCATCAACTCAACAGAGAGAATCAAATATCAGGATTCTGAAGCAGAGTTTTGGCTGTGAACCTTGAATATTAGATTTAAGTCTGCTAAGGACAGTCATATGTCACGAATCTATCGGGACTGAAGATACGTAAGCCATAAACTCATGACTACCAAAATTGGTCAAGTGATGAGTCAACACCTGATTTCATGGTTAACATCACCTACTTCCACCCGTCATCCAAATTATCCCTGCAAGCGCCCCTCAATGGCGATCGCCACTGCAAACCAATCCCATTTTTGAGATTAGAGATCAATGATTAAAAACAACATTCACCTGCTTTTTGTTGGTCTGCTTGTGCTTGGATGCGGCGGCTCTGGGGACACTCTCAATACCGAGGCGACTTCAGAGAGTGATTCTGGGGCGATCGCCACAACAGAGCCCGCTGACTCAACAGCATCTACCGAAGTTGCGAGTACAACCGCTCAATCCACCGCAGACGCTCCCATGGCAGATCCTACTGTCATCCCAGGCGAAAAATTCGGTTCTGTGACGTCAAACACCAGCCGTCAAGCATTAGAAGAACTCTTTGATACGGTCGTGCTCTCTGACGAGGCTGTCGATGTTGGAGAAGGCATAACCGAAGCCGCAACCCGCGTGGATTTAGGAGATAGCTATTCGTTTACGGTGGTATGGGCTGACGCCAGTCAAACGGTGCCGCTCGAAGTCCGTAATATCGGTTCCGGTTGGATCATGCCAGAAGGAATTCAGATTGGCACTTCCTTCTCAGAACTGCAATCTATCTTAGGTGAGTTTGAGCTATTTGGGCTGGGTTGGGATTATGGTGGCACCCTGATGCTCGATAACACGTCACTTGATGACTACAAAGAAATGATGTTTGTACGGCTTCGACCAGATACCCAGGCTCAAACGGCTCACCCAGGAGCACTGGAAGCCGTAATGGGAGACCAACTTTATGACTCGAATAACCCCAATTTTGAACAGCTAGAGATGAGTGTTAGTGAGATTGTTGTGATGCTCAACTAGGGCTTGCTATTCGTTGACGAATAATATTCAAGTGCTCGGAAGCAAGAGACGAAATGCGTCAGTGCAGGTTTCGCAATGATCCATTGGGACAAGAGGAAGAATGAATTGTCTGGAGCAGGCAGCCATGTGGTCAGCACTGCTTCAGACAATCGATTGTTTGTCAAAAGACTGCTCTATGGCGATCGCATCGACATTTCTTAGGTAAGACTTGCCCACACAAATTATGCCAGCCAACACGTTTCAAACATCCAATTAGCTAGCTGCAAGCCCTAACGTTGAAAGGATTTGAGCTACGATACTCAGAACAATACTCATAAAAATAGCACCCAAAACTGCGCTCCAGATTCCGTGCCTGAGTCGGAACCCTTCAACAAGTTTGGCGGATAGAGCAAACACAATGACGTTAATGATAAAACTAACCAGTCCAAGCGTTAGTGGAATTGGCGGTGTTAAAAAGTCGCCGATAACATTGAGGATGCCGAAGACGACTCCTGAAATCAGAGCCTTGCCAAGGCTATCGATCTCCACACCTATGAATGGAATATAGGAAACGATAATTAAGCTAATGGTAATCACTAGCAAAGTCACAATTAAAGAAACGATATCCACTTTTGTTGCACTCCTTGCGTCAGGGCTCGGGTAAAAAATGAGACTTAAAACAACTTCAGTTAGAACTTGAAGTCTACGGAAATATCGGGATCAGCAAGCAACTATAGCAATCTCAAATGATTTGTGAGAGGGGGCGGCTGCAGCCGCCCCCTCTCACTTAGAAGTTCACAAGCGATTTAGCTGGCTGCCTGACACATCTTATTTTGTAGCCAGAGTCTTTGGTGATGTAGGTTGCGGTTGAGCTTGCGAAACCCAACACAGCCAG
>CAKZMO010000215.1 GCA_937128595.1 uncultured cyanobacterium
AGTCGTCATTCGAAGGCCGTCTCATGCCGAGGGAAGGAAAACAGAATCGATCCGGTAAGGCAGCGGTGCTGGAACTCGATGAGCTTCAGTATTTGTTGGCTGAACTGTGGGAATGTCATTTGCCACAACTGCACGAGTTGGCTAGTTGTTGGGACAACAAAACCAAGTAGGAATACAGCGTGCTGTATTGATCAGCATCGTGACAGGTGCTGTATGGATGGCTGTTGTTGCGATCGTGCTTCTGATATTTCCGCAACCCATCATCGGCTCAGTCTTATCAGCGGAAAAATTTTGGTCGCCAAGGCTGACATCTTTATTGCAGCAATAATCTGAACAAAATGTAGCCTTTATTAGTCCAGGAGCTGTACTACTGGAAATCCTTACTGTGCAGAGGACTGATTAGGAAGTTGCCCAAAATCGCGCGTTCGCTAGTTTAAGGCCAACAACGCGGACGATGTCCTGTCTGTAGAAGCCTCTTCGACGTTCATGACACCATTGAACAAGATTACATTTGACAAAAAGCTAATGTTGTTTGCAATGTTTATTCCACCTGTAATGGGTTCATCGTACGTGTCACCACCGAAAAACCTAATGGGACGGACAAGGCTTTTGTCCAGTTTGTCCTTGGCATGGGGAAACGGCAGGAGAGAAGCCGTGTGAGGGCAACCCTTCACGTATGGTTTTGAAAGCGGGCGGGTCATCGTGAGGTGATTCGCCTAGCTAACTCAATTGGGCCATAAACAAACTTAACGGGCGCGATCGCGCCTTTGAAGCCATCTTTTACCATTAAGAATGCTGTTGTCTCCAAATCTCTCCATGTCCTTTCGTACCGTCTCTGTTCGTGTCCTACCATTGTGTTGGAGTCTTTGCTGGAGTCTTGTGGTTGCCTTGCTGGTCTGCTGTTGGACAGCGCCCTCGAGTTGGGCGGCAACCCTCTCGCCTGCCGATCTAGAACTTATCCTACAGACCCGCGAGATTGCTCTCGATGCTTTGAATAACCGTGATTTTGACCAAGTCAAACCCTACCTCCATCCGGATTTTACGATAACAACGGTTGATAATCAGCTATTTCAGGGAGTGGACGATTTTGAAACCTATTGGGAAGACCAGTTTGAAACCAATATTGAGACGATCACGATGGCCCTCGACGACGAAACTGAACGGGTGCTAATCGATGATGATCTAGAAGTGGCCTATGGCGAGGCCACCTCCACCATTGCCTTCCAAAATGGTCCAGAACGGGTTATGCGCTCGCGCTGGACAGCAGTTCTACAAAAAGATGATGACAAGTGGCTCATTCAATCGCTGCATTTTTCGGCGAATCTTCTCGATAACCCGGTGCTTACCGCAACTCAGAGTGCAATGCGCTGGATCGGTTTAGGCGCGGGCATCAGCGGGGCGATCGTGGGGGCGATTGTGGTGTGGATTTTGAAGCGTTAAACCTTCTCTCAGTTGAGACCCGGAGCTTTCAGGGTAGGGGGAGAAGGGCAACCACGTGGGATTGCCCCTACAACATTTTGGAAACTACAGGTTTCAATCTGGTCTTGGTTTAGATGAACTGAGTAATTGATCAAATAGGGCGGGATTCTCCCCGGACAAAAGTTCACTGAGAGTGTTGGCTGCCTCGATCGCGGTTTCTCCATTACAGGCAAAGTGGTCGTAGGCAATGCCAATTTTCAGGAAGTACCGATCGTGCTCCTTGGTCAAATTACAGGAACTCAGGGTAAAAGCAGTGGGGCCATAGGCCATCATCGATAAATCAACGTCAGCTCGGTTACAATTCATAACCGAGCTGACGGCAATCCCGCCCCCCTGCATCGTTTCATAGAAGCGAGGAAAGTGGTAAACCAAAAAATGAATAAACTTCAGTCTGATTCTATTGAGAAAATGATTACGTCGCTGATAGAGGTATTTTCCAATTTGTGAGTCTTTGGGATCTTGGGTTAGGGATGCTTTAAGGTGATTTTGAATTTGCTCTAGAGTCAGGCGATTGACATCTTTGAAAATTGTAGCGGTGAGAAAGTTTCCGGTGTCAGCTCGCAGCATGATCGGCAGGTTAACAGACACATAGTCGGGTTCTAAAATCCGCCAGCCGTAAAAAGTCCGAAAGACTAGCCGATTAACTGCTGGGTGTTGTTTAGCCACCAGTCCAGCAGCCTTAACCATCAGGGCAGTAGTTGGCATTTTTTGGCATTTCTTTTGGAACTGCTGGTAGAGCTGAGTGACGTCTACAGTGAGGTAAAATGGTAGGTGAAAATGACGATGCTTCAGAGCATCCAATTGGTAAATCAAAAACCATTCTTCGAGGGTTGCTTTACGGATGACCAAGGTTAAACGCCCCGGATATTTGGGCTAAACATTCGATCGGGGTTCGATGTGAGATTCATGCCATCCGCCCCCCGTCCAGTTGGAAAGAGGAAGCTGATTCAAGCATTGTACAAAACGAGCGATCGACTCATCAGCTTTGACTAAATGCCCGGTGGTAAAGCGCATATTGGGAAAGGCTTTGATATCTTCGTCCTGTATCGTAGTTAAGAGAACTAAGGTGAGACCATACAGGCAGAGATTCACAACTTTCCCCCATACGCCTCGCCGTTTTTGGGTGAGTAGGAACAGTTTGACTTTTGAGATACCGCTGGGCTGGGGAGTAGCCCCCCACAGTAAATGAAGAGATGGAAGAGGACGACCGAAGCCACGGAACTGTTGACGGTAGCCATAGGTAATGGTGGCCACGGAACCGCCAGAAATTTTGACGCGGTAGCGAAAGGTATCCCCCAGCAACCAGCGGGCTAGGCGTGCTTTCAGTCCCTGATGTGGCAGTTTTCCCTCCATCTCCCAGACATACTCACTGTTTTTCTCTGTGACCTCAAAATTGAACGCTACAGTGAGGTGATGCACAGTGGCAAAGTGGTTTAGATCGATCCCGTTGGCCATCAAAATATGGTGGTGGACAAAGAGGGTGATTTCCTCAAGGTAGAAGGCATCAGCCCCAGTAGACTCTAGCCCTGGGGCAACGGGAACTGGATGGGTAGCCGTAGAACCGGCAAAAACCCAGATAAACCCGTACTTTTCCTCAACGGGATAGGCTTGCTGCCGAACATCACAGCGGGTGCTCAACGTCGGGACGTGGGCATTGCTGCCATCGCCGTTGAATTCCCAGTGGTGGAAGTAGCAGCGTAGGCGGTTGTCAATCACCGTCCCATTGCCCAGATCTGCCCCCATGTGGGGACAAAAGGCATCCATGCTCCGTACTGTCCCATCTTGGCCGCGATAGAGAACAAGGCGTTGGTTGAGAATTTTGTGGGAACAGGCTGTTCCTGGTTTGAGGGCAGAGGATTTTAGAGTTGGGTACCAGCCCTGGGT
The DNA here is from genome assembly GCA_937128595.1 of uncultured cyanobacterium. GTDB lineage: Bacteria > Cyanobacteriota > Cyanobacteriia > CAKZMO01 > CAKZMO01 > CAKZMO01. The sequence goes on from CAKZMO010000215.1 coordinate 3,364, forward strand.
CAGAACCTGAGGATTATTAAAAACTCGATGTGTTTTAAGGGGTTGGGAAAACTGGTTTTCAAATCGACTGGCTCCATCACAGGGTGCATTTTTCCAATCTTTCATGGGAACTATTACAGGTGGAGGTTTGGTGAGAACAGCACTCTGAACGCTCAAATAAAATAGCGGATGGATTGAGTGAACTCAATGTATAACTTATGTTTTCTTAAGGGTCTCTTCACCTGCAATGAAGATATAGTCTCTGGCAGCCGCTAACCTATGATTATGCTGTGCTAAATTTCCAACACGCATTGAAACGTAACTGCCTTCTACGTGCCTTAATCAGGATTGAACCGAAAAGCCTTTGAGGAGTTGACATACTCTGAGACAACAGCCCCGCTCCCCAGCAGAGGGAGTGCCTGCGATCGCCGCCTGCCGTTCACGCTCATGGTGTTGGCAGTTTGGGTGATCGTGGCATTGCTGCATTGGCAAACCTGGAGCCAAGTACTACTGCTGGCTGTGACAGGAATCTTTACCCTCTACAGTGGACGGCTCTTTTGGGCGCAGCCTCCAATTTCAGAAACCCGCGATCCCGATAATGACTCCCCTTTCACTGTCTCGCTGCTGATTCCCTCCCGCAACGAAGCCTCCGTGCTCGATCGCATCGTCACCAGTCTCTTCCAGTCAGATTATCCTACTGCACAGCTTGAGGTCTGGGTTATTGATGACGGCAGCACCGACGAAACCCTCCAACGACTCCAAGCCTTAACCAATCAGTTCCCTCGCTTAAAAGTTCGGCATCGCCCAACGAGTAGCGGCGGAAAATCCGGAGCATTAAACGCGGTTTTGCCCCAGACCAACGGCGAGATTATTGGTGTTTTTGATGCGGATGCCCAACTTGATCCCGATACGCTCCACCGTGCGCTCATCCCCTTTCACCAACCCCATGTGGGTGCGGTACAACTGCGAAAAA
>CAKZMO010000216.1 GCA_937128595.1 uncultured cyanobacterium
GAGCAACCTTTAGGGCGTTGATGAGTGCGCCAATGCCACTGCTATCAATGAAGGTGGTTTGTCGAAACTCCAGTTGCGCTTGGGACAACGATGGGATGTCAGTGCAAACCTGCTGAAATGTTTGCTTAAAGGACACCGCCTGGTTAACGGTGAACATCTCAGGCATTGTGACCACGGCAGTCTGCTCTGAGACAGTTACGGGATAATCCGGATTTTCAGATTTGGCAATCATCATGCTCTGGTGTCTGGATGTGGCAAGCGAGGACTAGCGAAAAGACCCAAGATGAGAACAACGTTGATGTTAGAGTTCCCAGTCAGTCTATAGATGCAACAGTTGTGAACAATCAAGCGGCTAGAGATGAAGTTGGCGCAAAGCCACATTTGTGACTTTTCAACGCTTAGCCAGCCATTCGATTGACTTGGCGTATCACTGGTGATCGAGCGGCGGTTTGTCGGGTAAAGTTTCGTTAACCGCTGATATTGTTCTCCTGTATTGGTGCCCTCATACAACGGAAATTTTTCAGATTGCTTATTGGTTCACACGTCAGTGTCGATCACGCATTGCTGGTTACTGACAACAGTTTATGGCGCTCAAGTCAGCGATGGCTACCAACGGTGTTATCAAGCAGGCGATCGCTGGATGCTTGGCGATTGAGGGCAACAGGTCGCACAAAACGATCGCGATCGCTACAGTCTGCTCAGCGCCATATGGGGTTGGCGAAACTTGGTGCCCAAGTTCGGACTTAAAAGCCTCTGCTCTGACGATTTCGTTTCTGATGACTCCTTTCAAGCAAGGCTAACGCCAGTAACACCGACGGCTAACGTTCAAATTTTTCCTTCGAGTCGGAGGAGTAAAATGCACCTGGATGTTTTTCTCAATGCTTTAGGAAAACGATTTGGCGGACTGAAACGCGATCGCATCACATGCCCTGAACCCGATAATGCATTGTCACAGTCACTATCGAGTCCGCTCATCTAGTGGCGGTGGCCATGAGTCAAGCTATCAAAAATAGCCAGATTGCATCGCTAGAATTGGGCTGTTACGCTCACACATCCACCTCAAACACTGAGAATTGCAGCAGATTAGAGCAACGACTAAATGGCAACCAAGAATGATTGGCAGTAGCCATTTGTGGTTAGGATGAGAGAGCTTTTTCAGAGTGACCGAGCCGCCCTAAAAAAATTCCCTAAACTATAGGCTTAGCGCTATACGCAAGAGGGAGCAAGCTTGAGTCATGCCGCTCTCGTCCATCTAGTTCTGGTGAAGCTTTTGTGGCATCTTTCTTAACCTATCAGCGCCGTGCAATATCGAAATCACCCTTATGGTATTGAATCTCTCCATGTGAATTTTGCACGATTACTCACTTCCCTCAAAAACTTTATCGTCTGTTCATCGTTCCTTTATGGTCTTGTAATTCTGGGCTGCATCAGCATGACTCTGCGAGTAAGCCCCTACTCCGATGCACTCAAAACTCCGATGCGCTCAAAATATTGGGCTGAAGCTAGACAAGACAAACCGTTGGTGTGTAAGTCCCGATCGCTTCGGAAACTGGGTAGACGCGCCAGATACAGTCCTTAAGCAGTCTGGGCGATGCTGACTTGATTCTAGATGCTGAATCCGTCACGATTAGGGGGCGCATACACTTACGTTTTAATTCCAAGAGAGTGTGCTGAATAGGCTATGGGATTGTTGTTGAGAGTGAAGCTATGGTGAGTGTTGGACAGGGTGAATTGCTGCGAACCCCGCTTTTTGATTTATATGGCAAGGCGCGAACTGTTCCGTTTTCTGGATGGGAGATGCCGGTTCAATTCATT
>CAKZMO010000217.1 GCA_937128595.1 uncultured cyanobacterium
GATATAAAACCAACAGTTGATGGAGAAGCCGCGCGGTGCGCGGCTTCTCCATCAACATCTGTCCTAACCTATCTGCGCATTGCTATATCAAGAACCAATGTCCTGCTCTGTGAAAGCCATGTGACAATGCTTCATTACATTCATCGTCTTTGGAATACATTGCCCATGCTTTTGCGCCCGTCTGTTCGTTCCGTTGTGACAATCGCTCTTTTCAGTGGCGCGATTTCCAGCGCAGGTTTTGGAGGTGCGACTTCTGCCCAAGCCCACACCCAAAACCTTCTGATCCAACCATCCTTCAACGCAGATGTCATTCATCCACAAGGAAAACAAGAAGCAGAGAGTCTTGCACAGACTCTGTCGTTCATTCAGCAAGGAATGGCTCAAGTCAATGCAGGAGAATTAGAGACTGCTATACAGCATTTCAACCAGGCAATAGGCTTGAGTCGAGAAATCAACGAACCCTACTGGGAAGGCATTTCTCTCCTTGCTCGTGGACAAGCCCTATTAGATTTAGGACAGTCGGCATTAGGATTAGAGTCTGTGCAGCAAGGATTGGCGATCGCTCAAGAGATTGGCGATCCGCAAATGGAAGCCATTGCTCAAGAGATTCTCAGTGCCGCCCAAGAAACTCTCAACGAAGCGGAAGCCGAATAGACGGAAAACAATTTTTAATCCAAGTGCTTGATCATCGGGGCAAGACCCTCTTCAAGCATTCGAGTGGTAACCAACCTCAAATTTTATGAATATCAACGAAGCCGATCAAATCCTGAAACAAGTAGATTGCCTAAACCCCGCTTTTCAGTCCGATAACACAGCGTCTATTCCAACAATGCAAGAGGCTGTGAAGATTGTTGCTCAACATTCCGATTTTCAAATTCTCGGCATTTGCGCAGCCTCCGTCGAAGAGGGCGTCGCAGCACTTCGTGCCTATGCTTCGGCCTTGAATTACACCATCGATCAGATTCCCGAGTCGTTTAAGGCAGTACAGGGTACTGCCTACATCAAATTCAATCCAAAAGCTCAGATTTTATACGCTGACAGCTATACGGGCGATCATCGAGGTGTTCTTGTTTCTTGCCAATCAGCCTACAGCGACGGACTCAACGAAATGTACGGTCACTTGCCTCTGACCTTGTTTCAAGAAACTTTGGCATCCTAAATTCAGGAACAGGTTTAGCAAACCCGTGAGCCTCAAAAGTTAATCGTTCTCTCAACAGATCATCACTTAAATGAAAAAGCAAGGAGCGATCGCCCCTTGCTTTTTCGTTGACTACTTTGAGACCCAAATATACTGCTAGGCGCTGATATAAAACCAATAGTTGATGGAGAAGCCGCGCACCACGCGGCTTCTCCATCAATATCTGTCCTAACCTATCTGCGCATTGTTATAAGTTGGCCTCTAAGATCAAGGAAGACCTAGCCTAGGGAATCCGCTCCAGCTACAACCTCTAGCAGTTGCTGAGTAATGGCTGCTTGACGGGCTTTGTTGTAAGACAAAGACAGACTCGAAATCAGATCACTTGCGTTTTCACTCGCGTTGTTCATCGCAGTCATCCGAGCAGCAAGTTCACTCGCTGAAGATTCTTGTAAGGCTCTCAAGAGCTGATTGTTCAAATACAGCGGCAGAAGTGCGTCTAGAATCTGAGTTGGATCTTGCTCAAATAGCATATCCTGGGGCATAGAAGGAGGCATAGGTGACTCAACAGCTTGACGCTCCACATCAAACGCGCCTCCACGGGTAGTAAGTCTAAAGATTTCGTCGTCTTTAGGCTCAAGTCCTTGGGGATCGAGTGGTAAAAGCGTCTGCACAACAGGACGAGAGCTGACCAGTGAGACAAACTTCGTATAAATTAGCTCAACCCGATCCACCGTTTCCGATAAAAAGAGAGACAGAAGTTCGTCTGCAATCTTAGAAGCATCTTCCGCAGATGGAACCTGATCAAGTCCCATAAACTTGGCGTCAATGGGGCACTCGCGTCTCTGAAAATATTGAACGGCTTTCCGCCCCACTAATACGTAGGTGTATTCAAGCCCTTCAGCTTGAAGCTCTTTAGCTCTGTTTTCTGCCCGTCGAATCACATTTGAGTTGTAACCGCCACACAAACCGCGATCGCCAGACACAACTAACAGCGCGACTGAACGAACTTCTCGCTTTTTCAAAAGTGGCAAATCCGCCTCCTCAAATCGGAGACGAGATTGCAGACCATACAAAACTTGGGCTAAGCGATCAGCAAAGGGACGTGTTGCTGTGACTTGCTCTTGAGCGCGACGCACTTTTGCGGCTGCCACCAGACGCATCGCCTCTGTAATTTTTTTCGTGTTCTTAACTGATTTGATGCGATCGCGGATCGCCTTGAGGTTAGCCATAACCGTAGACCAGAAATGCGTTTTTGCTAGAGAACTGAGAGAAGATATCTCGAAAAATGAGCATTAGGGAAAGTCAACGAATGAATTCCCCTAATGCTCACTCGAAGTGCTACACGCTAGCCATAAAAGTCTGCTTGTATTCAGTCAAGACCGACTTCATCAAGCTTTCAACCTCGTCGCTGAGCTTCTTCTCTTTGCTTGCAAGCTCAAGATATTCAGGCTTGCTCGTCTTGAGATACTCTCTCAATCCGTTGGTGAAGTCAGTAATTTTCTCAACAGGGATATCGTCTAGATAACCGTTGATCCCTGCGTAAATCAGGATCGCCTGTTCAGCTACTGACAGGGGCGAATACTGAGGCTGCTTCAGAAGCTCACGCAAACGCTGTCCCCGTGCCAGCTGATCCTGTGTCGCTTTGTCCAAATCAGACGCAAACTGAGAAAAAGCTTGTAGCTCGTCAAACTGAGCTAATTCAAGCTTCAGCTTTCCAGCGACCTTTTTCATCAATTTCGTCTGTGCCGCCGAGCCAACCCGAGACACAGAAATACCAGCGTTCACAGCAGGTCGCAAACCAGAGTTGAACAAGTCGGAAGACAAGAAAATTTGTCCGTCCGTAATCGAAATTACGTTGGTTGGAATATAAGCAGAAACATCACCTGCCTGAGTTTCGATAATAGGCAGAGCTGTCATGCTTCCCTCTCCCAGCTCAGGGCTCAGCTTAGCTGCCCGCTCAAGTAAACGAGAGTGGAGATAGAAGACATCGCCAGGATACGCTTCACGTCCGGGCGGACGACGTAGCAACAATGACATCTGGCGATAGGCTTGAGCCTGCTTTGACAAATCATCGTATACAACGAGAGTCGCTCGACCTTTATACATGAAGTACTCAGCAATCGAAGCGCCTGCATAAGGAGCCAACCACTGGAGAGCAGCCGGGTCACTGGCATTTGCCGCAACGATGACGGTGTATTCAAGAGCACCTCTCTCTTGAAGGGCACTAACAACTTGAGCCACTGTCGATGCTTTTTGACCGATTGCCACATAGACGCAGACAACATCCTCTTCCTTCTGGTTGAGAATCGTATCGATCGCGATCGCAGTCTTGCCGGTTTGGCGATCGCCAATAATCAGCTCTCGCTGACCTCGACCAATCGGAATCATCGAATCAATTGCGGTAATCCCCGTTTGGAGAGGTTCATACACAGACTTCCGTTCAATAATTCCCGGTGCAGGCGATTCAATCAGACGGCTTTCAGATGCCTGAATATCTCCCTTCCCGTCAATAGGACGTCCCAGAGCATCAACCACGCGACCAATCAGAGCATCACCTACGCCGATTTCAGCAATGCGACCTGTCGCAGTTACAGTGCTGCCTTCCTGAATGTTGCGGCCAGTGCCCATCAACACAGCACCCACATTGTCGCCTTCCAGATTGAGCGCGATACCGACAGTACCATCTTCAAACTCTAGAAGCTCAGAAGCCATGGCTTGCTGTAGTCCATAGATTCGAGCGATACCGTCTCCGACTTGCAAGACGGTTCCGACGTTTGAGACCTTGACCTCTTGGTCATACTGCTCAATTTGCTGTTGAATAATGCTGCTAATTTCATCAGGTTTGATGCTTACCATAAGAGCCTCTCTAGACCACGTAAATACTGCAAAACGAATAGGCTTAAAGCAAAAATAAAGCCCACGGAAAGATCGACAAGTTCCTAAGACTTAAGGCTTAGCCCAATCCGACGGAGTTGTCCTCGCAAACTTGCGTCTAAGACTTGGGAACCCACCTTAATTACGACGCCACCAATCAAGTCAGGGTCAATGCTCGTCTCTAAATCAACAGCCCGAGCCCCTGTAATATCAATTACTTTCTGACGAACAGCATCTTTCTGCTCATCCGAAATTGAAACCGCTGATACGACCTCAGCCAAAACAATTTGATTGAGCTTCCGAAGAAGCTCTTTATAGCGCTTGCAAACATCACCCAGCAATAGAATGCGCTTGCGATCGACTAAGAGCATCAAAAAATTGAGCGTATATGGATGCACCTGTTCGGAGGCCACTTGGCGAAGCACCTCTTTCTTCGCATCGTCCGGAAGAATAGGATTAGCAAGAAAAGAACTCAAATCATCTGAAGCTTCCAAAGCATCGTCTAGAAAAGACATGTCTTCTGCGATGCGATCGGTCAAATCATTCGCCTTTGCCGTAGACATCAGCGCCTCAGCGTAGGGCGAGACGACCTGAGACATGAGACTATTTGCCACAATTTTAGCCTCCCAACATGGCTAAGCTACGTTCTACGAGACTCTGCTGAGCCGACTCATCAAGCTCAGACTTAAGACGCGACTCAGCCCGCTCAATAGATAATTTAGCTGCCCGCTGGCGCAGCTCGGCCGAAACGCGCTCTTGCTGAGAAGTCACATCTCTCTGAGATTCTGCTTTGAGGCGCTCAATGTCTTTATCCGCCTGAGCGAGAATAGCAGTCCTTGCCTTCTCCGCACGTTCATGAGCATTCTTGACTAGCTGCTCAGCTTCAGCTTTGGCTTGGGCAAGCTTCTGCTGCTGTCCAGCAAGATTAGATGCCGCATTTTTCTTTCGAGTTTCTGCTTCTTGAATAGAAGCTTGAATTTGAGACTTTCGTTCAGAGAGGGATGAGCCTAAGGACTTTCGACCAAAGACAAATAGAACCCCAATAATAATGACCAAATTGATTAGGTTAGTGTCGAGAAGATCTAAGTTAAGACCAAACCCACCACTTTCGATACTTTCGATCTCTGCGATCAGAAATGCTAACGTTCCCATATTTATACGCGTCGTCAACTAGATTCAAAAAATCAAGCTGCCCGAGCCCCCAACAACTTATCAACAATTTGCTGAGTCAGTTGATCGACTTGCTGCTCAAGCGAACTCATTGCTTCTTGTTTCTGCTGGTTCAACTCAGCCTGCACTTGCTCCCGACGAGCCTGAGCTTCCTGCTGAGCCTCTGAAACTTTACCTGAAGCAATCTTTCCGGCCTCCTCCTGAGCCGCAGAAAGAATTTCTTGAGTCTTACGTCGAGCATCCGACAACTCACTCTCATACTGGTCAGCTAAAGACTGAGCCTTCGCAAGCCGTTCCTCAGCTTCAGCATGATTAGTGCGAATGAAATCGTCCCGCTCGTCAATCGCCTTACCAAGAGGCTTGTAAAACAGAACATTCAAAATCGCCACTAAAATCAAAAATTGGATGGCCATCAAAGGTAAGGTTGCATTGATGTCAAACAACCCACCTCCCTCAGCGACCTCGGCAGCAAATAACATCGTCTGGATCATCTTTAAGAGCCGTGACTGTCAACCATTGCTAGGCTAAATACGCCAAGCCATAACTACTAACAGAATCATCACAAAAAATGGCCTTCGAACAGGCACAAATTCACGTGAGAATTTGGAACACAGCGGAGATATTCTAAATCCTAGAATCCTCCGCTGCACTTCTGCAGATAACCTACGCGAAGGGGTTAGCAAACAGCAACACGAGAGAAACAACCAAACCGTAGATGGTCAGTGCTTCCATGAATGCGAGACTCAGTAGAAGAGTTCCTCGAATCTTACCTTCAGCTTCGGGCTGACGAGCAATACCTTCAACAGCTTGCCCTGCTGCATTTCCCTGACCAATTCCAGGGCCGATTGCGGCCAAACCAACTGCTAGAGCAGCAGCGATCACAGAAGCCGCAGAAATGAGTGGATCCATAGTTAATCTTCCTTGCTTTAAATAGAGCTAGATGAACATTGAAAACTTGAGTTATTGCGAAGCCCTCGATAATTAACTGGGATAACGCTCCCCCATGTCAAGGAACTTCGACAACTCGGTTTCATCACGTGACGGGCATACCTACATACCCCTTCTGAAGAGAACACTAATGCTCTTCATGACCTTCACCGTGTTCCTCCATGGCCTCTCCAATGTAGGCAGCTGCCAGAGTTGCAAAAATAAGAGCCTGAATTGCACTGGTAAATAATCCCAGCGCCATCAATGGCAAAGGCACAAATAGAGGAACCAGAAAAACTAGAACTGCCACAACAAGCTCGTCAGCCAAGATGTTTCCAAATAGTCGGAAGCTTAGCGACAAAGGTTTGGTGAAATCCTCAATAATCTTGAAGGGCAGCATAAATGGAACTGGATGAACATAGTTACCGAAATAGCCCAAGCCCTTCTTACTGAATCCAGCATAGAAATATGCAAGAGAGGTCAGCAACGCCAGGGCAATAGTGGTATTGATGTCATTCGTTGGAGCGGCAAGCTCTCCCGCAGGAAGCTCAATGGTCTTCAACGGGAACAGCGCACCCATCCAGTTAGAAACGAAAATGAAAAGAAACAAAGTTCCAACAAACGGAACCCAGGGACGATAGTCCTTTTCGCCAATTTGATCCTTCGCAATGCCTCGGATGAATTCTAGAGCATACTCCAGAAGATTTTGCAGACCTGAAGGAACCATTTGCACACTTCTTGTTCCCGCAATGGAAACAACTAGCAAAATAGCAATCACGATCCACGAGGCCAGAAACACCTGCCCATGAAGATCTAAGTTGCCGATGTGCCAGTACAAATGCTTTCCCACTTCCAGCTCAGCTAAATGAGACAAGTGTGGAATGGTTAGAGAGTCCAACATATCAGTACGTTTGTCAGTGCAGGTAGATTCTTTTCAGGCTGAAAGTCTTTCCCAGCTGTTGATGAACTACGAAGAGCTGGAAATTAAAGTTGTTCGCAAAACATACACAATCAATGCTGCTTTGTAAGTCAAAAAACCTAAAAAGATTGGGAGAATTTCGAACTGGCTCAGCTGCGATGCCGCTATGATTAGTGCGATAAAAACAGCAATTCTGGTTTGACCAAGCTGTCGTCTTTGTCTGCCTAATTCTTCAACATGCTTTGCCAACAATCTCAAATAAAAGATGCCAGAACACGCACCCACCAGATAGTTCAGTGCTGTATTGAGAGAGTAAAAGGCCCATGACGATCCAAAGGCAACTCCCGTCAGCACTAGCGTCACCAGCAAGAGTTCTCGCTGGAGGTTGTAATATTCCTGCATTGAAGGGTCTGGCTCAGGGGGAACCTGAGGTGACTCATTTTTTGCAGACGCATTAGCTTCTACAGGCAAATCTGCCTGAGATGAAGCAGTTTGGGTACCAGGCTCCGAATAACTCACAGAGTATCAACAGCTAATAAACCATCGGCTCGTCAACAGTTTTTCCAGCTCCCGAGCCACACGAGATCATATCACGCAGTCGGTAACATTCCTTTAAGAATTAACAGGATGAATCTATTCTGTAGGACTTTGTGATGCAACACCAGCACTTTTCTCAAAAACTGAAGTCCTGAATTACGACGTGGTGACAGAGATCTCACAAGGCTCAGATTAGTGGCACTGACGCAGATTGAGAATTCAGATGCAAGGAGTCAAGCAAACGATCGCGATCGCCCAACTCAAGCAACATCGTCATTTCAAGCAACATCTTCAATTTAGGTGGCATCCTTTGGGGATAGCACAATCAGCTTGTCCCTGAATAGATTGCGCACCTCATCCACATCGATGGAATAAGACGACAAAGCAGATAAGATGTCCTTCACAGGAGAAGGGTTGTTTGCTTGTGAGTGAGAATCGTCTGATTCAGGGCTCCCGCATCGCATTAGAAACTGCTGCTGAGCCTCTGTGAGTTGAATCACTTTGTAGTCTGCATTGAAGACTGTTTTTCCGGGCCAACCGTCAATGCAAGGGTGTCTTTCTGGCACTGCTTTGAGCAAATTAGCATCAACACTCCAGTCTGAGTGCTGATAAGGTGGACGCCCCAGGAAAAATTCGTAATGAGTAATTTCTGGATCGAGTAGTTCGATGAGGCGATACTGCTGGCGATCGCGCTCTTGTTGAGTTTGCGCTTGACCAACCCGGTCTACCCGTTGCATCAGATCGGGTGAATCACCGATCAGTCGCTTCAGATCCCAATATTCTGGATTGGAGAAACCAATGAACTCCAAACCTGATGCATCGATCAGTTCAAATAAAGTATTGACGTTGTAATCAATTTCTTGAGGATGCACATACATATCAGCGAAGTTGGCATCTCTATTGTTTTCTAATGACCACCGCTCTCGCTCTCTGGTCAGCAGCCGATTTTTTTCAGGTAGGTGAGCAAAAATATCGCGCCCGATCTGAACTCCATCTTCATAGTCTCCTCGCTGTTTCCCTTGGAGGATGGCGATCGCTTCCTGCATTAGCCGAATCTCCCAGCGACCCAATTCGGCATAGACGAAAATATGCAGAAATCCGCCAGGTGCTAGTTTTTTAGCGAGAGCTTGAATGCCCCTTTTGGGATCTGCCATATGATGCAGCACCCCAACGCAGTTAATCAGCTCAAACTCTCCTGGAACTTGAGCTACGTCATAAATCGACAATGACTGAAACTCAACGCGGTCAGCTCCTGAACGACGACAACGCTCCCTCGCCACCTCCAGTGCCCCGTCGCTTAAATCGATCCCTACAACTTCAGCGTGGGGATTGAGATGCACCAAATATTCAGTACCAACACCTGTTCCACATCCGGCATCTAGAATTCGAATATTTTCTCGACGAGGTTTTTGGCCTGTACAAAAACTGTGGGCAGCAACCCAATTCCATCGCCAGTTGTAACCAGGAGGCGGCTCGTCAAGCAACGGTTCAGGAGGAAATGGGTAGGTATTGTATAGATTCGCTACAGCAGTAGCCACCTCATCGGACTGTGACCCTTGCGGATGATTAACAAAATCAGACATAGCGTAAATTTTCTCGTCAGTAGCCGAACTCTAAATAAATAAGTGCCGGAAACAGTGTTTGAAAACGATTTGCACACTTCAAACAATCAGGCAGCACGTAGAACAAGAGTACGCGCCGTCTAAAAACCATATCGACGATACCAGTGAATCTGGCGATCGCACCTTAAGTCTTTTCTTCAGCAACAAAGATTGATAAGAAGGCTAACGCCCTCATTCGGAATTCGCACTCCTCCTCCTCGACCCTCATCTCTGCGCCAGCAGCCGAGCTGTTGGTGCCTTTCCTTCTCTACTGACACCGTATTAAGTAATTAAATGCGTGTAAAAATTTTTAGAAAATCCATCTGTTAACCCAACAGTCAAGGTAACAAAACTTATCATCTTTCTCATGCAGGGTAACACTTTCATCTATGATGTCACACATAGATTTAGCGACAGGTTCATTCAAAAGCAGCTGCATGTATTTCAATCTGCTACACACTTTTTAATCAAAAGCCGCAGCAGCCTCAAAACGATTTAATCTAACTTTTGAAGTGAACCGCTTTGGTCAACTTTTAGGCAACGCTTTCTGAAGATTTCATCAAGCGTTTTCGCCTGTATGTCTTTAGTCCAAGCATCCGCAAAGGCGCAGGACTATATGGGTTTTCCAGTTGGCCTAAAGCGGCAAAATAGTAAGTGTTGCTGCACAACTAGGCGATATGCCTCTGACTGAACCTAAGCTCTGAATTTTATAATTTGTTGACAACCGCTATTGAAGGGAGCTGTTGAGAACCAATGACTGTTAAGGCAAGTGGTGGAAGCTCTGTTGCACGTCCGCAACTCTATCAGACTTTACCTGTATCAACCATTTCTCAGGCTGAACAGCAAGACCGATTTCTTGCCCGTGGTGAGTTGGGAGAATTGTCCAGTTTTTTCAGCTCTGGTCTCAAGCGCCTGGAAATTGCTCAGACGCTGACCAGAAACTCTGAGCTAATCGTGTCAAGGGCGGCGAATCGGATTTTTGTCGGTGGTTCGCCCATGTCTTACCTTGAAAAACCAGAGCCGGAACAGGTGATGGTTACGATGGGTGGCACTCCCCTAGACACGGGAGAGTCCATGAAACTAGGAACGGCGACATACGTAGAAAGCCGTGGGGGGTTCCTAGAGAATGTACGCTCTCTGTTCAGCGCGTCGTCTAGTGGCCCGACTCCTCGCGGCTTTAGGCCAATCAACGTTGCTCGATATGGCCCCAGAAATATGCAAAAGTCTCTCCGAGACTTGAGCTGGTTTCTCAGATATTTGACCTATTCAATCGTTGCTGGCGACCCCAACATTATTTCGGTAAACGTCCGGGGTTTGAGAGAGATTATTGAGAACGCCTGCTCTGGAGATGCCACAATCGTCGCGATTCGCGAGATGCGTCAGGCTGCGGTCGGCTACTTCAAAGAAGATCTCTCTGCCGCAGAAATCGTAAGTCAATATTTCGATGTGCTGCTGACAGAGTTTGAATCACCCACCCCCTCTGACAAGCTAAGACAGCGCCCTTCCAGTGATCAGCAGGGATTGCAGCTGCCTCAAATCTATTTCAATGCATCAGAGCGACGCCCCAAGTACGCAATGAAACCGGGTCTGTCTGCCCTGGAAAAGATAGACATCATCAAGGCTGCCTATCGTCAAGTTTTTGAGCGTGACATTAAGCGGGCTTATTCTCTTGAGATTTCTGTTCTAGAATCTCAAGTTAAGAACGGCGACATCTCGATGAAAGAATTCATCCGTCGCTTAGCTAAGTCTCCTCTTTACCGCAAAAACTTCTACGAGCCTTATATCAATAGCCGTGCTCTAGAGTTAGCATTTCGCCATATTTTGGGTCGCGGCCCTAGCAGTCGAGAAGAAGTTCAACAATACTTCTCTATCATTTCTGATGGGGGTCTACCTGCACTGGTCGATGCACTGGTCGATTCTGAAGAGTATGCAGATTACTTTGGAGAAGAAACAGTTCCCTATTTGCGAGGGCTAGGCCAAGAAGCCCAAGAATGTCGCAACTGGGGAGCACAGCAGGATTTATTTAAGTTCAGCGCTCCGTTCCGAAAAGTTCCTCAGTTCGTTACAACGTTCGCGGCATACAATCAGCCTCTACCAGATCAGCATCCCTATGGTTCGGGCAATGATCCTCTGGAAATCCAATTTGGAGCCATCTTCCCGAAGGAGACACGCAATCCGAATACCAGTCCTGCACCTTTTGGCAAAGATACCCGCCGTATCCTAATTACACGAGGGCCAGGCATCAACAATCAGCTCAGCAATCCTGCGGCGCGGCCCCTCTCACCAGGTTCTCTGGGAGCCAAAGTCTTCAAGCTCGACCAAATTCCGGGTGGCAACAAGAGCGTGGACGGAGCTACAGGCTCGAGTGTGAAGTTTTCCGAGTCTTCTACTCAAGCTGTGATTCGCGCTGCTTATTTGCAGGTCTTTGGACGTGAAGTTTATGCTGGGCAGCGGCTAAAGGTTGCTGAGATCAAGCTAGAAAATGGTGAGATCACAGTTCGCGAGTTCATTCGTCAACTTGCCAAATCTGAAACGTTCCGCAAGATGTACTGGACATCTTTGTACGTCATGAAGGCGGTTGAATATATTCATCGTCGGCTGCTGGGTCGCCCTACCTATGGACGGCAAGAGACGAATCAATATTTCGACATCTGTGCAAAGAAGGGGTTTTATGCCCTCGTGGATGCACTGATCGATAGCAGCGAGTATAGCGAGGCATTCGGCGAGGACACGATTCCCTATGAACGCTATGTCACTCCTTCCGGATTGGCGCAGCGATCGCTCCGCGTTGGGTCTATCGGTAACACAGGCGTCAGACCGACCGTTGAGTCGACTCCTCGATTCGTAGAACTTGGTCAGGTTGAGGGGACTCGTACCTCACCTTCTGATATCCAGTACCGAATCAACCAGGGAGTCAGCGTCAAGCGTCAGCAGACGCGGATCTTCAAGCTCATTTCTTTGGTCGAGAAAGCAGACGTTGAACGGGTCATTCAAGCAACCTATCGGCAGATTTTCGAGCGCGATTTGAATCCGTATATTATCCAAAACGAGTTCACTGCTCTCGAAAGTAAGCTAAGCAACGGCGAAATCAACGTCAAAGAGTTTGTCGAAGGCTTGGGAATTTCTAGTCTATACATCAAGGAGTTCTACACGGCTTATCCCAACACGAAAGTGATTGAACTAGGATTAAAACACTTCCTAGGTCGAGCACCTCGGGATCAGTCTGAAATCCGGATGTATAACCAGATTTTGGCCCGACAAGGGATTCGGAGTTTCGTCAGCGCTGTGGTAAACAGCATGGAATACTCTCAAGTATTTGGTGAAGATACCGTACCTTATCGTCGCTTCCCTACCCTCCCGGCAGCTAACTTTCCTAACACAGAGCGTTTGTATAATCAGCTCACAAAGCAAAGTGCAGACATTGTCGTACCGAGCTTTTCCTCAGTTGGCAACAGCTAGAGTAAGTGGAACGAGGAAAAAGAGCTTTTCCATTTGATGCTTTTTTGCCGATATAGTGTTCAGCTTAGATGCTGAGCGAAGCGCTATATCGGCAAATCCTCTGGTCGTACCTTCAGAAATCCGATGCGACTAAGCCCAAAGCTTGCAGAAGCTCCCTCCTAATTAGTGGGAACTTTCGCAAGAATGTTGCCATTGTTTTTCTTTTAGATTCTTCATCAAAGTTCATTTTGAAATGACTCTTTGATGCTTCCTCTCCAAAAATGAGGAATCGTGTTACGAAATATTTCGAATAGCCTAAGAGTGTGAACTCAATGCCGCAAAATATTTTCGGAAGGTGAATGAAATCAACCACTCAAATATCATTGTTTGTGATGCAAAGTGTTTGATTGCGATCGCCAAGCCAAAGTTAGGCTTCGAAAGCTCTAATCTTTATATCGTTTAAGTGATTAGAGTGCAGCAGTTCTGTTTTCGAGTGCCAGCACTAAAAAATATCTGGTTGAACCTTTCGGAGGAATCCATCAATGAGTATTGTCACGAAGTCAATCGTGAATGCTGATGCCGAGGCCCGCTACCTCAGCCCAGGCGAATTAGACAGAATCAAGTCTTTTGTGACGTCTGGTGAGAGCCGTCTTCGCATCGCTCAGACCTTGACCGACTCCCGTGAGCGCATTGTGAAGCAGGCTGGTGATGCCCTGTTTCAGAAGCGTCCTGACGTTGTGTCTCCTGGTGGCAACGCATACGGCGAAGAAATGACCGCAACCTGCTTGCGCGATTTGGACTATTATCTGCGCCTCGTAACCTACGGTGTTGTATCGGGCGATGTTACACCAATTGAAGAGATTGGTATTGTCGGCGTTCGCGAAATGTACAAGTCTCTAGGCACTCCTGTTGAAGCCGTTGCTCAAGGAATTGCTGAGATGAAATCTGCAGCAGTGTCGATGATGTCTGGTGATGATGCATCAGAAGCAGGCGCTTATTTCGATTATGTGATCGGCGCAATGCAGTAGTTTCGGATAAGCCATCCGCTATTGCAGTCACTTTTTGGATAGATAGGCGAATCAATTTAAGGAATCGAGATTATGCAAGACGCAATTACTTCTGTAATTAACTCCTCAGACGTTCAGGGCAAGTACCTCGACGGTTCTGCCATGGACAAGCTCAAGACTTATTTCCAGACGGGTGAACTGCGCGTTCGTGCAGCAACCACCATCAGCGCCAATGCCGCTGCTATCGTCAAGGAAGCAGTTGCTAAGTCACTGTTGTACTCCGATGTCACCCGACCCGGCGGCAACATGTACACCACTCGTCGCTATGCTGCATGCATTCGCGACTTGGACTACTACCTGCGCTACTCTACCTACGCGATGTTGGCTGGAGATCCTTCCATCCTTGACGAGCGTGTGTTGAACGGCTTGAAAGAAACCTACAATTCTTTGGGCGTGCCCGTCGGTACAACCGTTCAAGCCATTCAAGCGATGAAAGAAGTAACTGCTAGCCTAGTAGGCCCAGATGCAGGCAAAGAGATGGGTGTTTACTTTGACTACATCTGCTCCGGCTTAAGCTAAGGCTTCAGAGGTAGAAGATAGGGAATAATATCTTGTCTTTGACCTCGACGAGGGTTTGGAAGCTGAAACTCATATTGATAGTCGTTTCCAGGTTGAAAAAACTTGAATGGCGATCGATGACTTTGAGCTTTCAAGCCCTACTGTTTTACAGAACCAACTTGAGACCAATCATTAATACTTGCTGATTACTGATAAGCTTAGAGGCGATCGCCCAACTTCCAGGTCATCGGTAGTAGAAATATTCATTTATCTGCCAAGGAGAGAAAGCCATGCGGATGTTTAAGATTACAGCTTGCGTACCTAGCCAAACTCGAATCAGGACTCAGCGTGAGCTACAAAACACTTACTTCACGAAGCTCGTTCCCTACGAAAACTGGTTTCGTGAACAGCAACGTATTCAGAAGATGGGCGGCAGGATTGTTAAAGTTGAACTCGCTACAGGCAAACCCGGAATGAACGCAGGGTTGGCTTAGCTTCGTCGTCCAGGCTCTTCTTGTCGTTTTCAGCGACCCGACCTCTTTGCTACCTGTTCATCTCGTAGCTTAGTAGGCTCTACTTAAAATTAATTTTAAGCTTACAAAAGAGAGGGCTTTGGCTCTCTCTTTTTGCTTTCTTAGAAAATCTTGTGATATTGCAATGCGCAGGTAGGTTAGGACAGATATTGATGGAGAAGCCGCGCGGTGAGCGGCTTCTCCATCAACTACTGGTTTTATATCAGCGCGTAGCACTATAAAAAATACTCTTTTTCGTCACCGCTCTTTGAAG
>CAKZMO010000218.1 GCA_937128595.1 uncultured cyanobacterium
CTTCCACCGTCTGATCCATCCTATGAGCAGTTCTTAAACGACATTAAAGCCCAAGTTGCACAGAGTCGTATCAGTGCTGCCCGAGCCGTCAACCGTGAACTCATTGGTCTGTATTGGCAACTCGGCCAACTCATCGTCGAGCGTCAGGACGCGCTAGGTTGGGGAAAAGCGGTAGTAGAGCGGTTATCAGCCGATCTCAAGGCAGAATTTCCCAATATGCGGGGATTTTCGCCCCAAAATCTATGGCTCATCCGACAATTTTATACTGAATACCAAGCATCCCCAAATCTCCAACAGCTTGTTCGAGAAATTCCGTGGGGACATAATGTGCTGATTATGCAGCGCGTTAAAGCAGAAACAGCCCGCCACTACTATCTAGACGCAACGGCCCGCCTCGGCTGGACGCGCAAAGTGCTCCAAAACCAAATCAAAGCAAACGCCCATCAGACCAGCATTGCCCCCAAAACCCACAACTTCACCGAAGCGCTGCCTCAGTATTTGGTAGAACAAGCCGATGAGAGCCTCAAAAGTCAATACAGCCTAGAATTTTTAGGGATTGGGCAAGCTGTCCATGAGCAGGAACTAGAGCGATCGCTCTTGGATTACCTGAAAGATTTTATGATTGAGTTGGGGTATGGGTTTTGTTTCATTGGCAGTCAATATCGGCTGACGCTGGGCGAAAATGAGTATTTCTTAGACCTCCTGTTCTACCACCGCTTTCTGAAATGTTTAGTGGCTGTAGAATTGAAAACCGGGCGGGTTCGACCTGAATATGCAGGCAAAATGGATTTTTATCTGGAAGTGCTCAATGCGACCGAGAAGGCTCCAGATGATAACCCCTCCATTGGCATCATTTTGTGTGCAGAGCAGGATCGCCTCGAAGTAGAATTTAGCCTCAAGTCTAAGCACAACCCGATTGGGGTCGCCACCTATCAACTGCATCCTCAGGTTCCACCAGACTTGCAGCCGCATCTCCCCAAAGCAGAAGACTGGCAGCAACTAACGCAACGCTTGCGATCGCCCTAGCGCACCCAAAAGTCAAAAACAGTCGCAGGCTATAGATGGGCAAGATGGAAAACAATCAGCATCCACAACCGGGCCATAGGTCAAGGCATCACTCCCTTCTTGCTCATCAGGCCGTAGCCATTTTGGTTAGGATGGCGTTTGTGTGAGATATGCCGCTCCACAAAAACGTCCTACGGCGATCTCTGAAAAAGAATATCTGGGTCTAATAACGCGCCGTCATGCCCGTGAGGGCATCCAGCAAACGCCCTACCGAACGGCAATCCTCATGGATTCCCACTTTCGCGGGAATGACTGCATATTCAAAGGGCTGGCAACGTTTGCGTAATGCATAGATTTTGGGAGAAAGGGCTGGGGGATGAGGGCGATTGGCAAACGTGGGATGCGCCCGTAGCTATAGCGGCGATCGCAACCATCGCTACAGATGAATCGGAATCTGGATGGTGAAGGTTGCACCATCTTCTGCGCAGGCCCCCACTTCAAGTAATCCGCAATGCTTTTCGGTAATGATCTGTTTCGAGATGGCCAGCCCTAAGCCAGTTCCTTTGCCCACCGGCTTGGTAGTGAAAAAGTAATCAAACAGCTTGGATAAGTGGTCGTCAGCGATCCCGGTGCCATTGTCTCGAATTTGAATTTCGATCTGATCGTCAATCTGCCGAGTGTTGATCCAGATTGTCGGCAATTGTTCACTGTCAGAATCATACTTGCCATGCTCGCGGGCATCATCTAGCGCATCGACCGCATTGGTTAGTAAATTCATCAACACTTGGTTAAGCTGCGCAGGATAGCATTCCACCAAGGGGAGTTCATCGTAGGATTTAACAATGTTGATTTTTTGCCGTACATCGGATGCCTTTAGGCGATGCCCTAAAATCAGCAACGTGCTGTCAATGCCTTCATGGATATTTACCGACTTAAATTCTGCCTCATCTACCCGCGAGAAGGTTCGCAACGATAGCACGATGCCCCGAATGCGATCGGCTCCGACCTTCATGGACTGGAGCATCTTGGGTAAATCTTCAGCAATGAAATCTAAATCGGCGATATCCAGATTTTGTTCGAGAAGTGCTTGTACGTCAGAGGATTGGGGAGCCGCCTGACGACAGGCCTGTGCTAAGTTCAATAAATCACCCACATTATCGCCAATGTGGGGTAAATTACCGTAAATAAAGTTGACAGGATTGTTGATTTCGTGGGCAACCCCAGCCACAAGCTGGCCCAAGCTCGCCATCTTTTCACCCTGAATGAGTTGCGCCTGCGACTGCTGCAAATCTTTCAGCGTTTGATTCAAGGTTTCCGATTGTTCTTGAATGGTGCGGACATATTCAGATTGTTTCAGCGCAACGCCCAATTGCTCTGCAATATGAATCAGGATTTCGACTTCATCTTCTTGCCACTGTCGCGGCTCCGAATTTTGATAGGCGGCCAATAATCCCCATAGCGATCGCTCCACATAAATCGCAATAATGGCATAGGAACGCGCTTGATAACTTTCTAAAACCTGAATGTAGCAATTCGAGAAACCAGCCGTATAAATATCGGGACAGATACGAAATAGCTCGCCCGTGGCAAAGACGCCGCCCTGCGTTTGCTGGAGATGACTATCGCTGGCTTTCGCGGTATCCAGCAGCTTGACGCTACAGCTACTGACATTCTTACTGATGAGCGGGTCGTTATGCTGAGCATCAACCAACGATGTCCACTCACTCCCGGCTGATTCGTAAAGAAAATCACCACTCCAATCTGGATTAAAGCGATAGATCGCCACGCGATCGGCATTGAGCAAGGTGCGAGCTTCGTTCACCGCTGTTTGACAAATTTCTGAAAAATCTAGGGATAGACGAATTTTGCCAATAATCCGAATCAGTGAATTGAGACGGGTGAGGGATTGATCCTGGGATATCACGATAATCTCCAACTGCGCGTATACTCTAAGTTTGCTTGTGTTCAGACTGTAGCTGGCTTAACGGGTCCAATTGGTTACGGCATGGCAACGCTGCCAGCAGCGAAGGAACGGCGATCGCTTGCAAACCCTGCACCGGATTGAATTCGGATACCGTGAGACGTTCAAACACATGGTCAACTCCAGCATTCAATCGTTGGATCCCATTGATCCAGTTGACCCATTAAATTTGCCAGTCACCAGCAACACCAACACAAAAACGTGATAAACACATAACCTTTACGGAGATAACGATTCAGTATCAGCAGATCATAGTAGCTCACAGTAGATCACAAGAGAGTACAAACAGCCTGGACTCGCTTTGATTTGAGGGGGTTAGTGAGCGATCGCTCCGATTAAACCCTCTTCAAATGTGAGTCTGATTTAGCCTGACCCTTTGACCAGTATATTCGCCGGATAGTCCTTTAGTGGTAAGGATTTTGGGTGGTGTAGGCGTCGCCCAAAATCCTTACATGAATCCCAAAACCTATTCGCCGAAAGTTGGCAGCATCACAGTTCAGACTATCGTCAAACAAGCCCCATTGATTAGATCTGAATCATCTCAAAACGGTTTCAAAATGGTTAAATCAGCGCCATACACCCTGAATGATGCAGTCGATTACATCTATCCTTACGTTTTCAGCCTAACCGTTCTCCAATCAGGATGGCGGGCGATATGCCAAAAAAGCGGAGTTCTTTAAGGTCTGAGAACAACTGCCATTTAATTTTATCGGCATTGAAAAGACGGTGCCGTTGCCCCCTACCCAAGCCGATGCCGCGATCGCAGCGCCTCAACCGAATTGATGGCCGCCATTTTGTTTAGTCGTAAGATGGGTTAGCGTTAGCGTGACTCATCAAAACCGTTACTGCTGTTGGGTTTTGCGTGGCTCAACACCAACCTACAGTAGAACTTTTGTCAGCACCGCTGCAGCCCATCCATATCGTTCGATCGACCCTAGGATCAGCCGTCATTGTGCCTATAGCAATCCTATTTGGATTGTGAGAAGGATTCCTGCGGAATCCTTCTCA
>CAKZMO010000219.1 GCA_937128595.1 uncultured cyanobacterium
CATCTGCGACTGCACCGTTTCAGGCCGCGCTTGCACAATGAACAGCTCCCCCGAATCGCCGTCTTTCGCCCACTCCATATCCATCGGACAGCCGTAGTGGTCTTCGATGGTGCAGGCCCAGCGAGCCAGTTGCAGAATCTCATCATTTTTCAGAACAAAGGCATTCCGCTCTTTGCCGCTGGTGTCAATATTTTTCACCGGAGAACGGCTTCCCTCCTCGGAGTAGACCATTTTCTTGGTCTTGCTGCCCTTTGTTTTTTCGATAATAGGCCGAAATCCTTCTTCCAAAAGCGGTTTGAAGACCACAAACTGATCGGGAGTGACTGTGCCCTGCACCACGTTTTCGCCCAAACCCCACGATCCCGTAATCAACGCGGCATCTGGAAAGCCCGACTCGGTATCGATGGAAAACGTCACCCCCGCACAAGCCTTGTCCGATCGCACCATTTTTTGCACGCCAATGGAGAGGGCGATCGCCATATGCTCAAAGTTCTTCTCTTCGCGATAGCTGATGGCACGATTGGTGAAGAGAGAGGCATAGCACTTACGGCAGGCGATCAGCAATTCTTGCTCGCCGCTGATGTTGAGAAACGTCTCCTGCTGGCCCGCAAAACTGGCATCGGGCAGATCCTCAGCGGTGGCGCTGCTGCGAACGGCAGTATCCACTTCATCAACATCATATTGCTCGCTCAAGGTGCGATAGGCGGCTCGAATCTCCTGCTCTAAATCGTCTGGAAAAGGCACTTCTAAGAAAAGGGTGCGGATGGCTTTTCCCGTTTTTGCAAGGGATTGTTTTTCCTCGGCAAACGCCTGGAGCTGCTCGCGGATTTTGTCCTCAAGCTGGTTTTTCCCAACAAAATCTCGATAAGCCTCAGAGGTAATCGCAAAACCATCTGGAACCTGAATGCCTTTGGAACTAAGGGTGCTGATGAGTTCCCCCAGGGAGGCATTTTTACCGCCTACGATCTCAACATCTCGATTGTTGAGCGTTTTAAACTTGCGAATATAAGGCGTTGCATTTTCCATGATGATTTTAGTGAAGCGTAAAAACGATAGAGTATCAGTCAATTTGTTTAAGGTCTGTTCAAAATCTGTTCAAGGTTAGGCGGGTGATCCCGATGGACTAAATCCTTGCCTTATCTTTGAGATGGTTTTTAACATGGGTGGCACTCATTCCGAAGAGGGTACGATTGGGGACACCCGGCTGAAAATTGTTGCCTCGTCTGCGTTTGCTCTCATCGTCCCAGGGCTCTCAGGCTACATCGCCTTTTCTATGCGATCGCCTTGACCTTGCTCCCAGACTCATTGGCGGCATTCTTGCTGGCGTTTTGGCAGGGTAGGGCTTTATCTGTTGATTTGTTTAAGCCTTGCCCAATATTGTCAACTCTGTGGTTAGCCTGTGAGAGGCGCATTCCTGCACCAACTCGTTTAGATTGAACGCTTGTTTTCTAAGTTCTATATTGCTTTAGGTCATGATGCAAAGCCCGTTTCCCCAACGATCCAGACCTGGTTTAGGCTCTCGTGCAGACTCTGGCCTACAGCAGGTCGTTGTACGTCTCAGGTCAAATCTTGAGCGGGATGAGTTAGTTACGCAAGTCACCGCCACCCTGCAGCAGCAACTAGGTGTTGATCGGGTACTTTTGTACTATTTTTATTCTAAATGGGAGGGGCGGGTAACCTTCGAGGCTCTGAGCCATCCGCAGCTTTCGATATTTGGCTCTACTGGCCCAGATGAGTGTTTTAACGACGAGTATGCGGCTCTATACTTTGCTGGACGGGTACGCGCGATCGCCAATATCGAAACGGAGTCGATCGCAGACTGTCATCGCGATTTTCTTCGAGATTTGCAGGTGAAGGCCAATTTGGTCGTGCCCGTGCTGACTCCTCAGGGACTGTGGGGCTTGCTCATTGCCCATCATTGTCAATCGCCCCGCCCCTGGACAGACCGCGATATTCAGATGATGAAGCAAGGAGCAGAAAAATTGGCGATCGCGCCTTCTATTCGCGAGCCTGATATCAGGTAGCCAGAGCACTTTTGTCCAAGACACTTTTGTCCAGAACCGTGCGCGAAGCAGCTTGACTCAACCCATGACAATCAAAGTGCTTTATGACAAAGCGTGTTATGACTTGAGCTTTGCCCGTTTTCCAGTCTTCGCGACCATCTTGAACGATGCGGGCGGAGCGATTGTAACCCCACGACGGGTGGGTTTGAGGGGGCGATCGCTCGTTAGTGATAGCTCATACTCTGTCAGTACTGTCGCCAGCACCAGCTTCATCTCAAATTGAGCGAAGGCCATGCCCAGACAGCGACGATTGCCGCCCCCAAACGGAATAAATTCATAAGGCGAATATTGCCGTTCTAAGAAACGCTCAGGCCGAAACTCTTCAGGATTGGGATATAAGTCTGGGCGGTGATGAGTCATGTAAACGCAGGGAGCCAGCATGTTCTCCGGCGGAATCGAGTAGCCCCGCAGCTCAAACGGCTGATTAACCACCTTGCGAGGAAATGTAATCGGCGCGATCGGATAAATGCGCAGGGTTTCCTGACAAACGGCGTTGAGATAAGGCAACCGGGCGATCGCCATACTGTCACTCAGATCAGCGTCTTGCAGTTCGGTCAGGAGGCGATCGCGCACCTGGGGCTGTCGATGAATCCAGTACATCGCCCAGGCAATGGCTGACGCCGTGGTTTCATGGCCCGCCAGCAGCAGCGTTAGCAGCTCATCTCGCAGTTCTACATTGGTCATCGGTTGACCGTCTTCATCTCGTGCAGCCAGCAGCAGCGACAAAATATCCTGAGCATCAGGATCAGGATTTTGCCGTCGTGACTCAATCTCTTCGTAGAGCATGGCATCGACGCTGGCTCGCTTACGCACAAATTTTCCCCACGGACTCCAAACTCCCCAATCTTTTTGCAACGAACGAATAAATAGCAGGCTAGAGCTGAGGGGCGACCCCGTCATATCCAGCAAATCCGTCATCTGTCGCTGAATCTGATCGTAGCGATCGCCCTCTGCTCCCTTTTGCGGAGACGTGCGATCGATGCCAAATACGGTCTGTAAGATGACCTTGAGGGAAATTTCTTGCATCACCGGGCGAACGGAAAACGGAGCCTGGTCGGTACATGCATCTAAGGTCTGACGAGTAATCTCGCACATTGACGCGCCATAAGTCCGCATCCGTTCTCCATGAAATGGCGGCATCATTAGCTGGCGCTGGCGCTGGTGACGATCGCCATCCAACAGCAAGATCGACTCGTCACCCACGAGAGGGCGCAGCAATCCGTTGGTGCTGCCGCTTTCAAACTTGGCTGGATTCGAACCTTCTTTGAAGATCGTCTGAATATCGTCAGGATGGCTACAAAAAATAATGGGGCAAAAACTGTTGAGCCGCATTGTAAAGAAATCGCCATAGCGCTCAACGCAATCGTTTAGAAAAGGGTAAGGCCGAATCATCCAGTTCAACAGTTGCAGCATGGACGACATGGAGGGGCCGTCGGGCAATTCTGGCCGAACTGGGTTTGGGGCGGTAGAAGAAGATTGGGAAGGGGCGATCGCCATCGT
>CAKZMO010000220.1 GCA_937128595.1 uncultured cyanobacterium
AGCAGGAGAGCATCTGTGCGTACATTCAGGCTATCGGGGGCATCCGGGCGGCGGTCCATACCGGCGACCAGCACGGTAAAGCGTGATTCGCCATCCCAGGCGGGCAGTGGCGCGGGGTCGTCTTGCTGGGCGGTATTGCTCCCTACGATGAGGCTGCATATCAGAAAAATCAGGATAAGATGACGATTATGTTTCATCGGGTTGCTCCCGTGTTTTGGCTATGATTATGAAACGTGAGCCATGCGGCCCGTGGATGTATTCTACAACGAGCTAGCTCACGTTTTGCCCGACGATTGGGCTACGGTTTATTTTAGGTGCTGAGGAATAGCACTTGCAGCAAGCCATCATTGAGCATACATACCCCAGAAAGACCAATGCTATCACGGCAGCAGGTCATGACTCAGGTTGGCAAAGCGCAGCATATCTACTACAGATCATAAGAGGGTTGGCTGGTTTGCGCGAGGCCGATCAACAGCAGTTTAGCCAAATCACGGCTTGTGAAGCGGTTCTTCAATAGACAATTGCAACTGATTGTGTTAAACTTTATTTAACAAATGACCCATAACTCTTAACAATTGGAGCAAGGTCTATCGACTAAACATCAATACATGCAGAGGAGCATACATAATGATGATACTGCAAACTGCACATGAATTACTCCAACACGCTGGCCATCTGGCCGAGCTGACAACGACTTTCCAGGCATCCTACGGCAAGGGCTACCGCATCAACGCGGGTAGTGACCGTGATACGTGGGTGCTTTACCGCAATATCCAGGACGCACAGCAGGCGATTGCCCGTCTGTTAAGTGAGGACGCCCTGGAACATCCCCATGCCCTGAGTGGCCAATGGTGGGATCGCTACGACGTACCGGATGCCAGTATTTCCCAGGCACTCGTCGGGCAGGCGGGGCATTTGATCGCCGCTTGTGCATATTGTGAGGCCAATAAAGCCGACGACGACTGCTACCGTTCCGTGGATGCGACCCAGCGGGCTATCGCCGGGATGCTGCATCCGTCCATTTTGCTGCTGGCCAGCGATGAAAAGGTCCGTGTGACCGCCAGCTAACCTGATGCACAACCGTGCGTGGGTTTTACCCACTTACGACTGCAATCTCTCCTCCTTGTGAATGCGGGCCAGCACAGCAATTGTGTTGGTCCGTGTTTGATTTTTAGTACAATCCCCTAGCATTTAGGGGCGGTGTATTTTGCATCATATGCGGTACACTTAAGTTCATACAATCTACATCAAGGTCAACAGGAGACAACAACCCTATGAAACGCCTAACCACTCTGCTGCTAGTGCTGATTGCTACCTTACTCATCGCTGTCCCCATCAGCGCACAGGAAGAGGATGAAGAGGATGACCCCACGCTGTTGAGCGTGCCCTTACTAGAAACGGATTTTCTGGTTATCGATGAGATGGAACACTTCGGTGACCCACAGTTATTTGCTTTTATGGGTACCGCCGGGGATGAAGTGACGATCACAATGGCACCAACCCCCGGCAGCCGCCTCGACCCATATCTGCTGCTCATAGGGGCCGCTGGTGAGGTGCTGGCCGCCAACGATGACCGCAGCGTGGATGATCTCTCCGCACAGATTGAAGAGTATGAACTGCCGTTCGACGGGGCATATTTTGTGCTGGCGACCACCTTTAACGATCTGATTCAGGGTGGTACAGACGGCGACGACGATGAAAACGGCCCCTATGAGTATCAGATCATCGTTGAAGGCGCGGAACTGCCCGATGGCATTGTGGAAGTCGAAGAATTTGAATACTTCGCCTCTATTGCGGAGTCAGCGGAGCCGGTTCTACTAGAGACCACCGAAAGCGAACCCATCTGGTTTATGGAGTTCTTCGCCGAAGAAGGTGATGTGGTGTTCATTGAGACCAGCCAAACCGGGGATGAGTTCGTCAGCACATTGCTGTACGTGTTCAATCGCTTTGGTGAGCGGGTCGCTGTGGCCAGTGGCGGTGAAGGCGGCGATGACCTATACGCCGTAATTGAGGATCTGGAGATCGAAGAAGATGGCTTGTACTTCGTCTTTGTGACCTCCAACACGTTCTACCTCGCCAGCGAAAACGATGATTGGTCCGGGTATGGCAGCTTTGTCTTCGAGCTTGTGATCGAGTAGAGGCGTCTCCATAGTATATGGACTCAAGGCCGTGGTTGCGTAAATCACGGCCTTTTGCTTTAGATCAGGCAGGTGGAATCAGATCATGATGGCGGCTACATATTAAAATGCATGATCAGATTGACCGACGGCTTCTCCAGCACCAGATCATCTACCTGTAACGGCCATGCCTGGTCTTTCGGCACCACACGGATCTGCAATCCGTTCAAACTGGGGCGGCCTGCCTGATGCCAGGTATGCAAGTCATCCAGCATGGGCTGTGCGGTGTTCTCCCCGTCGGGACCGTAAGCATAGGCGACGATCTCATACATATGCTGCTGATTAGATACCGTGCTGGGCTGCCATCCCCATAAGGCCATCCCCGCAGGGTGCAGGCGGCCACTGGTGGCTTCATAGTTGTCTTGATCTCCAAATAGTGCCGGGATTGCCTTCTTGCCGAGCAATTTACCCCGTGCGATTAATGTAAGACCTTGTGTGCCGTAAATGCCAACCCATTGTAAGAATTGTTGGACCTCATTCGGACGCATATCTAATCCGCTGCGGATGACCCGTGGTTTGTACTTGAGCAGGCGCATCACCTGTTTGGGATCAACCGATGCATTATTCAGGTGTTGAATGGTCAACCCATTGGTTAAGTCAATAAAGTTGGTGGTCTCCGGGGCGGCGGCACGACCACGTAATTCCATGAAACGGCAACTGCTCA
>CAKZMO010000221.1 GCA_937128595.1 uncultured cyanobacterium
GGCCATTCGAGCGGCTTTGAGCAAAGGAGATTTGTCAAAAGCGAACCGTCTTTTAGGGCGTCCC
Organism: uncultured cyanobacterium; assembly: GCA_937128595.1. Lineage (GTDB taxonomy): Bacteria > Cyanobacteriota > Cyanobacteriia > CAKZMO01 > CAKZMO01 > CAKZMO01. Next base: position 65 of record CAKZMO010000221.1, read on the forward strand.
TACTCGATTCGAGGCATTGTCGTGAAAGGACAGCAGCTAGGCCGCACTATTGGCTTTCCTACGGCAAACCTTGATATTTCCAATCGTAAATGTCTACCTCAACGGGGAGTATATTACGTCCAGGTGGCTCACCCTCATCATCCTGGACAGCGATTTCCTGGAGTCATGAATCTAGGGTGTCGTCCCACGGTCAATGGGATTCAGCAAACGTTAGAAGTTCATCTACTCGACTGGAATGCAGACCTCTATGAGCAGACCTTGACGCTTTATCTTGAGCGATTTCTGCGTCCAGAGCAGAAATTTGAGTCCTTAGATGCCCTCAAATCCCAAATTCAGGCAGACTGTGCTCAGGCGCGATCGCTCATGACTGCCTCTTAACGCAACGTTTCTCAAGGTCACTTATTTTCCAGGAGTTTTTTCTGCGTTATGTTGCCAGAGCATCTCGATCAGTCGTACCAAACTTTTTTTGCCGCGCTCGGCCAGCTTGAGACTTCACTAGAGTCTGATGATCTCAAACAACTTCAGTTTGTCTTGCCAACTCTAAAAGAGGCATTTTCACGACTTGTTGAGGGAACAGAGCAAGCGATGGCTGAAAATTTGATAGAATCAGAACAAGCGTCTCGCATTCAGTCCATTCAGACCGAAATGAATAAAGCGATGCGACTGTTGAATACAGATGTCGTATTTCTCAACACAGCGAAGCAGCCCGACACCATTCAACAGCGGCAGCAACAGATTGGCACTCGTCTCCAATCCCTGAAGCAGTATGGAGAAGCAGTACTCTCGATTTGGAATATCTCTACAGCCGAATCTTGAACACAACACATCAGATGATTGGAGTATTGTCTAGTCCCTATGAATGTTCAGAGAGCCTGTGCTGGCTCAATCTTCAGCCGATTTTTCTTCGGAATCTACGAATGGGTGATTGCGCTTGACATATTTCATCACCATGGGCTGAGGCGTAAACAAAATTCCATCATTTAATTTCATTTGGTCGATGAGCGATCGCCGCACTAGAGACTCTGTAACAATGCGCAGATAGGTAAAGTCGCTTAGGAAAAGAGTACTCTGACTCAAAAAGTCTTCAACTTTGCCACCGAATAGCTCTTGAATCGTCGTTGCAATGATGTGCAAGTCCAAGGGATTAACCCCGATAGCAAATCAGCAACTCATTCCACAGCTCAAGATTAAGCAGTTTTTTGTCGGGACAGAATATGATGAGCATTATCCCCCATGCCTCGAATGTTGAGCGATCGCAAGATCATTGACTACTTTGGCGACCAAGGTCGTTTTGCCAATACCGCCAATGCCAAGAACTGCGACAAGGCAGCAGTTCTCATCGAGCACTAAAGACTGAAGAGTTTGGCTGTCCGCTTCTCGGCCATAAAAGACCGGAACATTAGGTACTCCATCGACGACAGGTGATCGGAGCTTGAGCTATTGAACCCGTCACTGGGGGAGAATTGACGCTGTATCTTGCCGCTTGTGCGACGATGGCTGAGGTCAGAGTGAGGCTTTTCTGCGTTGTGGAGAGCCTCATCATCAGTTAACCCAGAGGCTAAGCGATACCCCAACCGTTCTAGCAATCGCAGTGCTCGGCTCCAATCTTTGACGCGTATAACGAATTAGACTCGGAGAGCATTCAACATCCGTCGTCTGTTTGAGTTTCAAATAGTTAGCACTGCTACAGTGTGTCAACGCTCATCAATAAAAATCATCCGCACTTTACCCGCAAAAAGGTCTTACAAGTCTAAGACAGAGGTAAACGATAAGTCGGAGCTTGTTGGCCCAAAACCACATTAGACTTATTAAGGACGATGTTCGTTGATCCAAGGGAGACTAATCAAAGCATGATGAAACAGCGCTGGATGAGGGTACTGCGAAATGGACAGCGATTGCTCTTGGCAGGCATTGCTTGTCTCGTTATCGTCTCTAGCTTTGGACTGGCGGCCCATCCTGCCCATGCCAGTTTGACAGACGATCGTTATGACGGCAATATTTACCCGCTGTATGCAGGCAACGGTTCTTTAGTGCCCCCAAAATTCACCCTAAAACAAGCCTTGGATAGAAGCGATCGCCCAACATTGCTGGTTTTCTATATCGACGATAGCAGTGACTGTAAACAATACTCGTCTACTCTTTCTCAAATCGATGCGTTCTACGGTCGAGCGGCTGACTTTATTTTGTTGGATGTAGATTCTCTACCGCAAAAAGAGGAGTATGCACCGACGGAACCCGGCTATTACTACCAGGGTTTCGTTCCTCAAACCCTGATTTTTGACCAAGACGGTGATGTGGTTCTGAATGAGGTTGGTACTACGCCGTTTGAAACAGTAGATGATGCATTTCGGGAGGTTTTTGACTTGCTACCCCGCACAGAGTCGGTTGAGCTGAAACGGCGCATGATAAATGAAATCAACACTGAGCTAGTGCGAGACGAAGAAACGAGTGAAGAAGCAGATAAATAGTATGGGGCATTAAAAAAAGGGAGCTGATACCAGCTCCCTTATAAAAAGTATGGAATTTTTCTCGTCAATAGTGGCAAGTTTCAGCAGATAATCTACTTCACAGAAACTTTTGCGCCAGCTTCTTCGAGTTGCTTTTTCGCATCTTCAGCAGCGTCTTTAGCAACAGCTTCTTTGATGGCTTTAGGAGTAGACTCCACCATGTCTTTGGCCTCTTTCAAGCCTAGACCTGTTAGCCCTCGAACGACCTTCAGAATAGCAATCTTCTTATCGGCGGGAACTTCTTCAAGCACCACGTCGAACTCAGTTTTCTCTTCTTCGGGCTCAGCAGCGGCAGCAGCAGCACCAGGAGCCGCCATCATCATCATGCCGCCACCAGCAGATGCAGATGCGTCTACATCAAACGCTTCTTCAATTTGCTTGACCAACTCAGATGCTTCAAGCAAGGAAAGCGTTTTCAATTGTTCCAAAATTTCGTCAGTTTTAGCAGACATTGAGATCCTCCAATCAAGTTTAAGTAAATTCGTTTTACGTATCGGTCAGGCTTGGAAACTGTAGGCTTTACTCGGAATCTTCTTTTTGTGCCACAGCCTGTAGTGCGCGTCCCAACGAAGCTGGAACTTCTTTGATGCCAACCGCAACTTTCGTTGGAACAGCCTTGGTTCCTACCGCTAGTTTTGTTGGTACTGCGTTGATCGCCCCCGCAATACGAGCAATAAGCTCTTCCTTCGTTGGCAAATCGGTGATGGCTTTGATGTCATCTTCGTTGAGAGCTTGACCTTCCAGCACACCGCCCCTTAGAACGGTTTTCTTGGTGTCTTTCTGAAAAGCTTGGTAAGCCTTGATCGCTTTGCCTAAGTCATCTTTCAGAAGCAAAAAAGCAGATGACTCTTTGAGAAATTGAGTCATAGGTTGCCAATCTTCGTTGCCGTCGATCGCAATCTTCATCAACGTGTTTTTGGTAACCTTACACGTTGCGTCCGCTTCCCTTAGACGATCTCGCAAATCACTGATTTGCGAAACAGACAAACCTTTGTAGTCGATGACTAAAGCCATTTGAGCTTCATCTAAAAGCCCTTTCAGCTCTTCGACGATCGCCTTTTTGTCTTCTAGGGTTCTCCCCATTCTTGACTCACCTCCTTTTCGGGGTATTCAAAACAACAGTTGCGGAGTGTTCTACCGACAATAGCTTTACAAGAACAGAGAGCTCATATCTTCGAGGGTTTACTTCTACGAGTCGACTTCAACAGTCGAAAGCCAAAAAAAGCCTCTAGCTACACGCCAGAGGCTAACCATTTCTGAATATCGGATCTAGTGAGATCGATTCAGAATGGTTGTAAACGAAACACACTACAAAATGCGATTTCGTTGACCTCGGCAGGATGTTTAAGCGATCGCCCCTACTGTCTCTGGCTATACAACGTAGATATTAAGTTTTCTCTAATCTTGTGTGTGCTTGTTTTCCTCCGGTAGTCTCCAAACTTGAATACTAGCTATATCTGTGAGACGCTTGCTAATATCTTTGAAAGCTCAATTTTTTATTCAGTCTCTAGAAGACTATGAAAGCTCAGCTAGCTTTAAGTCACGCAGAGCGCTGATATCAACTTGAATCGAAGGCCCCATTGTTGCAGAGATACAGACACTTCGCCAGTAGCGACCTTTCGCACCCGATGGGCGATTGCGGTCGATACATTCTTGCAGAGCTTTGAGGTTGATCAATAAATCTTCTGCCTCAAAGGTCGCTTTGCCAAACATTACGTGAACGATACCTGTCCGGTCAGCCCTGAACTCAAGTTTACCGGCCTTGAATTCGGTAATGGCTTGAGCAATGTCAAACGTTACCGTCCCGCCCTTTGGAGAAGGCATAAGTCCACGAGGACCTAATAGCCGACCTAGCTTTGCCACCTGAGGCATGACATCTGGAGTCGCAATCAAAACATCAAAATCCAGATTCTGTTCTTTCTGAATTTCAGCAATTAGTTCCTCAGAACCTACGAGGTCAGCTCCTGCTTCTGAAGCTTCACTGACTTTTTCGCCACGAGCAATGACTGCAACGCGAACTTCCTGTCCTGTTCCTTTTGGAAGCGCGACCGTAGTTCGAAGTTGCTGATCCGTATATTTTGGATCGATACCAAGGCGAATGTGAGATTCTGCTGATTCTGAAAATTTGGCAGTAGCGGTTTCTTTGAGAAGATTGAGGGCTTCAATCGGCTCGTAAGGACGATCCTCGACTTTTTTAACCAGCTCTTGCATTCGACGCGACATTTTACGCGACATAAAATTCATTCTCCCGGGGTCAAACGAAGCTTAGCTTCTCCCCCATAAACGGCACAGTCTTAAATTGTAGCAGTTAAAGCAAACTAAATCGGGAAAATCGAAACATGCTCGATACAGCCTAAATTATCTCAACCATTTAGTCAGCGATTGTAACGCCCATGTTGTGAGCAGTGCCTTCGACAATGCGCATCGCAGCTTCTATATCATTCGCATTTAGGTCTGGCATCTTAGTTTCGGCAATCTCCTGAAGCTGTGCCCGCGAGATAGATCCCACTTTTCTGGATTTGGGCTCACCTGATCCTTTGTCGATTCCTGCGGCTTTCTTGATCAAAACAGATGCAGGAGGAGTCTTGAGGATAAACGTAAAGCTTCGATCTTCGAACACCGAAATCTCAACGGGAACAACCAGTCCAACTTTTTCAGCTGTTCTCGCGTTGTACTCCTTGCAAAATGCCATGATGTTGACACCGTGCTGACCTAATGCCGGCCCAATCGGAGGTGCAGGGTTAGCTTTTCCCGCAGGAATAGCGAGCTTAATAACAGTTACTACTTTCTTTGCCATCGATCTTCTTCACTTGATATCAATACTTGAACATTCGAACTACTGCCCTTAAACTGCGTTGAATGTTCAACAACAGGTTTAGCCTACGCTCACGAGTCTTAGAAAATCAGAGCCGTGAGAGAACTTTAGCTTCACAAGCCTTAGCCTGACTAAGTAAGCCCCTAGCTTTGCTTCTCAACTTGATTGAACTCTAACTCTACAGGAGTGTCGCGCCCAAAAATAGAAAGAAGCGCCTTCAATTTGCTTCGTTCAGGGCTGACTTCAATCACCTCGCCTTCAAAATCTTTAAATGGGCCTGACAAGACCAAAATCTTGTCTCCGGCTTCCATATCAATTTTGGCTACTGGCTGTTGTTCTTCAGCCTGCTTAAAGATGCGTTCCACCTCAGATGGAGAAAGAGGCATAGGCTTTACGTGACCCCGGCCCCGACCATAGCGCCGTTTTTGCTCTGCCCCAACGAAGTTGATGACGTTTGGTGTACTCTTCACGACCTGCCAAGCATCGTCATCCATCACCATGCGAATCAGGACATAGCCAGGAAAGACTTTCTCAGAAATCTCTTTGGGCTTACCGCTTTTTTGAGGTTTCAGAATGTGAGTTTGAGGAATTTCAATATTTAAGATGCGATCGGCAACATCTAGCGTTTCGATACGTTGCTCAAGGCTCAGCTTCACTCTGCGCTCACATCCTGAAGCAACTTGAACCGCGTACCAGCTAGAGCGACGACGACGCGCTTTTCCCTCTTCTCTATCATGAGCATCGTCAAGACCCTCATCGCCTTCGTCGCCTTGAACAGACTCGTCTTCGAAAGCTTCTAAGTTGTTGGATTCATCTGATGCAAACGTCATTAGAAGAGATACCTTTAGAAAACCTGCTTAGCAATCCACTGGAAGAGAGAGTCAACTAAATAGATGGTAGTTGCCGACAAAATGACCATCAAAATGACTGCAACTGACTCGCTAATCAACTGCTGTCGGCTTGGCCATACAACTTTGCCGAGTTCTTCCTTCGTTCCTTGAACGAACTCAACGGCGTTGAGTCCAGAAGACTGGTTTTGTACCTCTGCTTCCTTCTTGGTTGCCATATTAATCCCAACGCGGATAACTGCCTTATCTTGTGCCTAAGATGTGCGCTTTCGTGCGGTTCGTACGCGATCACTGACTTGGATGGGTTTAATTCATGAGGGTTCTTGGTTTCGAACCTTGTGAAACTTTTACAAGCCTCTCATTCACGATGATTTAAGACTCACAATCAAGTTTTACAAACTTTTGCGAATGACAGAAATCTACATCCAACGGGTCACCGTGCTGTTCGAGTAGTTCAAATACTTTTCAGGCACTTACTCGAAATGCATGAATTGAAACTGAACAATGAGAAAGACTTCTCAGACACAGCTAATAATCTTAACAGAAAAGGCTTCAATGTTGCGAAGCCTCTCTTTAGAAAATTAATAACGGTGACCAGTCGACGGTTAAGCGCGCCCTGGAGGACTCGAACCCCCGACATCAGGTTTTGGAGACCTGCGTTCTACCAACTGAACTAAGAGCGCCTGAGAGTACTACCGCAGTGATTACTGTATTTCAGTATTACACGTGATAGACCAGCACGATCTTAACACTTTGCCGTACAGCTTTACTGGAAAGTTTCCTGAGCCTCTTTTTCTATCGTCTTAGTTGCGCTTGAGGGTCAGTGCTCGGTCAAAACGCTGTTTCAGGCGAGTGGCCTTACCTACACGGTTGCGTAAGTAGTAGAGCTTGGCTCGACGAGCTTTGCCTCGACGCAAAACTGCGATGTCTGCAACACGAGGAGAGTGGAGTAGAAAAACACGTTCAACTCCAATCCCTTGAAAGATACGACGTACGGTCACAGTTTCGTTGATGCCACCATGCCGCATGGCAATAATCGTTCCCTCGTAGGGTTGAACTCTTTCTTTGCCCCCTTCACTAATACGAACACCGACTCGGACAGTGTCGCCGACATGAAGAACCGGTAGTTCGGCCTTCAGATGCCTTGCTTCAATGGATTTAATGATTTCCTGAGCGTTCATGACTTTTTATAAAACTCACAGTCTCCCATAATAAACTACGCTTCTCTATCAAGTAAAGCGGAATTTTTTACTGAGTTGCAGGTCTATTCCTATCAGGCATCTCGCTGATGTAGTGTAGACATGCGATCGCCTCCTTCAGAAAGGGAGTTCGTATTCTTACGCCCCTGACCGCTTTTGGTCTTCAAGCTTCACTGACCAGAACCTCACTGAGCTTGATATCTGTCTTCTTTACTTTGGCTCCTCACACATTGACTCAATTCCCACTATGACTTACTCGACTGATGTAACTCAGCTTGTTCGCTGGATGGCGGCTGACTTTAGCAATCAGGCTCAAGCCTTCGACAATCCGCCTTTGTTTGCTCACATTCGTGTCTGTATGCGGCCGCTGCCAGTCTCCCTCACGTCTGGTCTGGGGCTCTATCTTGAGCAAGCCTATGATTTTATGCTGGATCAGCCCTATCGATCACGGGTCTTAAATTTTGTGGAGACTAATGGCTGCATTGAAGTTGAGAATTATTCGATTCAAGACCAGGAAACTTTCTACGGTGCAGCACGGAATCTTGAGCTGTTGAAGACACTGACAGGCGATCGCCTCCAGAAAATGGCAGGCTGCACCTTTCAAGTGAAGTGGATTGGCGATCGTTTTAAGGGTCAAGTAGAACCGGGGCGAGAGTGTCGCGTCGTGCGCAAGGGCAAAGAAACCTATCTCGATAGTGAGTTTGAGGTCAACGAGCATCAGTTTCTGAGCTTAGATCGGGGACGAGACCCAGAAACTCACGAGCATATTTGGGGTTCGATTGCAGGCCCATTTCGCTTTGAGCGGCGACAGAGTTTTGCAGATGAACTTCGCTAATTTGTTCGCAAACTGATTCGTAAACCTGATAGATTTAACCGTGAAATGTGGCGTAGTTGACTATATCGAAATTCTTTCAATCCCCAGAAACTACAGAGTTGATTACACCACTCAAACATTTCTATAGCATTGTTCACAAACTTGAGGAAGCAGTGAAGCGGCGATCGCCCAACGAAGCCTATTCCTGCCTGTAAACGTACTGCTGAATCCTTACTCTGCTCAAATGTCCACACTGTCTTATCACCGTTCACGGTTGCTTGTAACGCTATGCGCATTGCACTTTTCACCGAAACATTTCTGCCTAAAGTTGACGGTATCGTTACCCGTCTGAGCCACACTGTTGATCATCTTCATCGATTGGGTGATGAAGTTTTGGTGGTCTCACCTGAAGGCGGTTTGAAAGAATATTGTGGTGCAAGAATTTATGGGGTTCCTGGTTTTCCGCTACCTCTGTATCCAGAGCTGAAACTGGCCTTGCCCCGCCCTGCTATCAGGCAGCAGTTAGAAGACTTTAAGCCTGATCTCGTTCACATTGTGAATCCGGCAGTATTAGGGTTGGGAGGACTTTACTACGCTAAAACGCTTGATGTTCCTCTGATTGCCTCGTACCATACGCATTTGCCTAAGTACCTAGAACACTACAGCTTAGGGATGTTAGAAGGAGTGTTGTGGGAACTCCTAAAGATGATGCACAATCAGGCGCAGATCAATCTTTGTACCTCAACCGCGATGCGAACCGAACTGACCGACCACGGTATTGAGCGAGTCGCAGTTTGGCAGCGGGGAGTCGATACTGAGCTATTTCGACCTGAGCTGGCATCTACTGAGATGCGATCGCACCTTACCCAAGGGCATCCCGATTCACCGTTGTTGCTCTATGTAGGGCGACTGTCTGCCGAAAAAGAAGTGGATCGGATCAAGTCTGTACTCGAAGCGATTCCCAATGCTCGCCTAGCCTTGGTGGGAGACGGCCCCTATCGCCAAGAGCTAGAGAATCTCTATGCCGATACCCCAACTCACTTCGTGGGATATCTGACGGGGAAAGATCTCGCTTCAGCGTTTGCTTCAGCAGATGCTTTTATCTTCCCCTCTCGAACTGAGACGCTTGGTTTGGTTTTGTTGGAAGCGATGGCGGCAGGTTGTCCCGTTGTTGCTGCTCGCTCTGGAGGCATTCCCGACATTGTCGAAGATGGGGTGAATGGCTACCTATTTGATCCGCAAGATGAAGATGGGGCGATCGCTGCAACTCAAAAGCTGTTTTCTAAAGAAAGTGAACGAGTGCTGTTGCGCCGTAACGCGAGAATGGAAGCGGAAAAATGGGGCTGGTCTGCGGCTACTCAACAGCTTCAGACGTTTTATCAAGAGGTGCTTCAAATGCCTAGCTTACCCACAGCCGCATAGCGGATATTGCAGGTTGTGGATAAGCCAACGATGATGCACTCGACCTCAAACCGAGTGTTAGCTGTCGAGTGCATCATCTTCTTTTATTCCGCGACCCCGGCTAAAGTCGTTTGTTTCGCTAAACGAGCGTTGAGCTCAGCCATCAAGTCATCGCTATTGCGACGAGCTTCCCATCGACCTGAGCCGTTGCCTTTAATCGTCCACGTTCCTGACATGAACGTCTCGTCTTCGGAGATGGTGCCGCTGTAGTGAATGACATGGATAGACGTAATGACGTAGCGCTTGCTAAAGCTAATGCCCCGTCCGGTGACATCTCCGCTAATTTGCGCTTCTCCGAGAGGCCCGTCGTCAAGCACTCGCCCTGTGAGAGTATTTTTGGCCTGAACAAATGTGACTTCAAAGCGAGTCTGAGAGTCTCCCTGCCAATAACTTCCAAGCCACGCGCCGCTAATATCTGCCATTACGTCTCTCAGAGGATGAACATAGCATTCTGCATCTTTGGCGAGCATTGAAATGATAAAACGACGAACGTTGCAAAACGCCTGCCAATGCACAGAACTCCGTCAATCTTTCGTCTTTATCTATGCTGCTGCCCTACGACAATTTTTGCGCGGTACGGCTTAGAATGTCCAATTTTGTACTAAATGTTGTTGCGTGATGACTCCTACAGATTCTCTCGAAGCGTCTGATGACTTCTCCATGTTCTAAAACGACGATGCGATCAGCGAGTTTTGCTAAGGCAAGTCGATGGCTGACGACCACAGCCATCCGGTCTTGGGCAATGGTGCGAAAGATACGATACAGCTCTTGCTCATTCTTCGGGTCGAGGGCAGAAGTCGGTTCGTCAAAAATTAGACATTCAACTTGCGACAACCGTATGAGAGAACGGGCGATCGCCACTCTTTGCTACTGCCCCACCCGATAAATCCATGCTGTTTTCAAGCTGTTTTCCCAATGGAGCATCTAATCCTTGGAGTAACGTTTCAGTCAGAGAGTTGATGCCCGCTTCCTGAAGAACGGTCTGGAGAGCTACATCTTCGTTTAGCTTTGGCTTATATCAGCGCATTGCTATAGCCCTAGCCAATATTTTCTCGAAGCGTCGCTGGAAATCGCGCATAGTCTTGCATCACAACGCCAATGCGCGATCGCAGCTCAGACAAATCGAGAGTTCTCAAGTTCTGGCTATTCCAAAAAATCGTTGAAGCACTACAAATAAAGCCAGGGCATTTCGGAGCAAACCACGTTGGCGGGGGCAGCCGTAGAGATTTGTAGATTCCGAAACCCTGGCGGTCAAGAAAGCCGAACCTAGTACCTGTAAGATAGGCCGTTTAATATACAGGCTCCAGGCTCGACATAAGCAGGTTGTTTCTTGGACACTTCAATGGTGTCTAATTTTTCGCTGAGCGTCGATAAGAAAAGATCAGAAAAAGTCAGGTAAAAGATCAGTTGTCTACCTGACGAGTGGGGCATACCGTGCTATGAGCTCATTTTCCTAATGACCGAGTAGTCCTCACACAGGGAGTTGATTCTCTCTGAGGAGCTGATTCTCAGCTGACCGACTGAGGAGCTGGAGCATTGTGTTGGAGATAGTAGGCCAAAGAGAGAGAGAGCTGATGTGCTATGAGGTGAATGAGTAAAATGTCTTCTTTGATAACATTGAGCTGGCTCAACGGACTATCCCACTGCATGGACAAGATAGCAAACACTTGCCCTCGCTGCATCAGTGGAATGACAAGGTGGCTAGCGATCCTAGTTTGAAGATAGTACGGATGAGTTGACAAATGATCGTAATCGGCAGTGTCAGCAACGAGTTGAATTGAAGCAGTGGCGATCGCCTCTTGAATCAACGGTTCTTCAGCAAGAGCCTCAAGTCTCGTTATTGCGGAAGATTGGTACAGCCCTTGAGGCTGCGAAAAAGCGGCATTTTCATCCACAGGCTGAATGCAGCACACATCGGCAGAAAGCCCTTCGCTAAATGCCTCAGCCAAGTTATTCAGGGCGACCGACGGTGACACTGCGGAATGGTTTGTTTCCTGCACAATTTGGCTGAGAAGCTGAGCTTGTAACTGGGCTCTGTAGACGGCATCGGCCTGTTGTCTCAGCAACTGATAATTTTCAGTGGCGTGGATCACAACATTTTTCAAGTCGTTGGGATTCCAGGGCTTGGTGATGTATTTGTAGACTTGCCCAGCGTTGATGGCCTCGACCAGATCTTCCACATCGGTAAATCCTGTCAGAATGATGCGCACGGTGTTGGGAAACTGGGGTACTGTTTTGCTGAGAAACTCAGTTCCCTTCATTTCGGGCATCCGCTGATCGGAAATAATAACGGCGACTTCCCCTTCATTTTCCAGCATCTCTAGAGCTTCGGCTCCGCTCTCTGCTCTCAATACTTGAAATTCGCGTCGAAACGTCCGATACAGCAGGTCAAGATTGTCAGGTTCATCATCGACCACAAGAATTTTCAACTTTTGGGTGCGATCGAGTGCTGAAAGCTGCTCGCTCAACTTCTCAATTGAGGGCGTCGTCTGACTCATGGGACGTTAGCTCCTGGGTAAAAAGATGCAGTAAGACCGGACTCTCGTAGCTCAGTCCCAAATCTGGTCTGTTCATCTTGCTTTGGAGAGAAGCCAACGTGCCGTCTCTATAGAAAAGAAATTTTGGCGAGAGAACAAGAAATTAGCACATCAGTTTCCAGGTTAAGGATGGTTCTACCTGATTGGATACTTGAATGCTGAACACGTTGTTGATGGACTGATTTGGGAAGTCGGCATTTACCCACAACAGGGGGATATAGCTGACTACTTCAATAGTAAGAAGCCCTGATCCGCAAATTCTTGCCAAATGTTGGCAGTACCTGTAGCTGCACACCCTTTTTACATATGAACATTTTTTGGTGATAACGAACAGTCCCTAAAGAAAGTGCCTGCAATTTTGTGCGGCTGCTTTAGGTTGTCGCCCCCGGTGTAGTTTTTCGCTAATGAAAGTCAAACGTGTACCTTGCTCACGAATGTTAGCCTTGGCGAAGTCTCTCTGGCCTTAGATTGAGGTGGAATCGCTGCTGTTCAAATCGTAAGTCGCTGAGCTAGCAGCGGCATACTGTTTTGGCACTAAGTACAGAAAGACGAACCACCAAAGCGACACGACTGCTGCGACGGGGAGAACCATCCACCATTGATGAAATAGTAACCACAGCCCACTTGGCATCAAGATCCCGGTGAGTATGATGCTCCAAGGCTGACACCACCAAGGTTTCGATTTCCAGATCGAAGGGGAAGACGATTGACTCATTGTGCTTACCGAATGGCGATCGCGCGTTGTCATTCTCAACTATAGCGATTGTGACGACACCCAACGCTAGGATTCTTTTCCACCAACTAGAAAATAGGTTGGCATCAGTCCTTTTCCTTTGACTTCAATAGAGCCTCGTGGAACACAGTGAAACTCATGCCGAATTTTTTGGTATGTAGCTTCAGTCACTTGAATGCTGTTTGCTATCCCGCTACTCTCCATGCGGCTAGCGACATTGACTGCATCTCCCCAGAGATCGTAGATGAATTTTTTCATGCCGATGACCCCTGCTACCACTGGGCCTGTGTTGATCCCGATACGAATTTGTATGGGAGATTCTGACTCAAGTGCAAACTGTTTTGTTTCTCTCAGCATGTCGAGTGCGATGTGGGCGATCGCCTCAGCGTGGCGGGTCTGCTTGAGTGGTAAGCCGCCCACAATCATGTAGGCATCTCCAATAGTTTTGATCTTTTCTAGCTCATATCGATCGGCTAAAACATCAAAGCGGGAAAAGAGCTGATTCAAAAGATTGACAACTTTAGTGGCAGAAAGCGTTGAGGACAGTTGGGTAAAGCCTACGATATCGGCAAAGAGAATCGTTGCTTCATCAAATTGTTTGGCGATCGCGCCCTGGTTTTGCTTAAGCTGCTCTGCAATGACCTTCGGTAATACGTTGAGCAATAGCTTTTCCGATTTTTCGCGCTCTAGCGCTAAAGCTGTTTCCATGTGCTTTCGTTCAGTGACGTTACGCACGATAAATACTACTTCATCCTCACCACAGGCGGCGACCCGAGCCTCATAGAAGCCTGACTTGTTATGAATTTCTAATTCGTATTCCAGTACTTGGATGTCTCCACTTGCCAGAGCCGCTCGGATCGCATCCATGTAGCGCTGAGCGAGTTCACTAGGTAGTACCTCGAAAATCGACTTTCCTAGTCGACACTTAGTATCAGGAATGAGTAAATCAATGCCTTTTGCTTCAATAAAATCTGCATAAATACCCTGAGAATCAAGCACAATGATCAGGTCTGGAATCGCTTGGAGGAGCGATCGCATCTTAAGTTGATTTGCTCGCAGAGCATCATCTACCTGTTGATGAGACGAACGCATTTGACTCAACTCAGCTTCGAGTTCAGCAACACGTTGGCGAAGATTTTGGACTTCAGAGGCATCTGAGTCGGAAGGGCAAGGTGACGATTCAGGAAGTGGCATGGAGCTAAGCCTAGTGATTGCAACCTAGGAGAAGCATTGTATTGGGGATGATGGTAAGCAGATTGATGGCGGTGCTGTAGATATAATTTTTCATGCAGAGCATATTGTGATTTACCAGCTCAAACTTCAGACAGCTCAAACTCTATTCTTTAGTTAACTGATCTGTTCCAAAACTGGCAAGCCAGAGTTCAAGCAGTTTGGATAACAATTCCGGATCGCCATCCTCCAATTTAGAAGGTTCTATTGAGTTCTTATATCTCGAGACACAGAAACTAATTTTGAGATAACGGGAACAATCTTGGCAAATAACCTTTCAAGAGACATTGCACAGATCATCTCATGGATTATCTGCTGGTGTAGTTCACTTCAATATTTGACTTCGACGGTTGCAGTCAAGCCGCTTGACTAGAGCAAGCCGAGTGGACGAGCCAATAGCAGGATGCATTGTTTGGAGATTCGTATAGACTAGTTCTCGGTATGACACGTAGTGTTCTGTTGCAAAATAGCATTTTGATGAGGCGAGGGGTGAAAAGATTGATGGGACAGCGAACACGTAAAAGCCTAGCGGTGTCTCAACTGATGCTTTTGATAGCGAGTCTGGGTGGAGTGGGCACTAGTGAGTTGCTCCTCACCCATCGGGCGATCGCTCAAGATGCGGCTGGCAGCGAAATGACAGTTCCTGGCGCTTCCCAGCTACTGGTGCCCCGCTCCGACATGGTCACTCCGTCGGCTTCTAGTCCTGCTAACGCTCCTGCTTCAAGCCGTCCTGTTATCACATCCCCTCCCGAAACGGTTGCTCCGGTGCAACCGTCTGCTCCCACTCGTCCTTCTCCCAGCCCTGCGTCTCCTTCTATCGACCTTTCCACCGTCAACTCTGAATTTTCGGTGACAGAAGAGGCCGAACCAGGGCATGGCAGTACTTACATTGATACGACCGACTACAGTTTGGGTGCAACCCCGCTGCCTTCTGTCGTACTTTCTGAGCGGTCTACAGGATGCAGTACAGTGATTCGTCAAGGACAGTCTGTTCCTGGTTCCATCTGTGGCTCGACCCGTCAAGCCGCAGGAGCTCAGGGCCGAGTGGCTCAGGGCCGAGTGGCCCAAGGCTCTGTCACCTATGGTTCTGCTCCTGATGCATTTCGCGTTGGTCCTTTGAGCGTTGGCCCAAACGGTATCCGCGTAACTCGTAGTCTCAACATTAATGACTACTATAATCGCACTCAGCGTCCGAGCTCCTTTGCAGGCAATGGAAACAGTAACCTGATGTTTCCGTTGTCGGCTTCTGCAATCATCACGTCACCGTTTGGCTGGCGGGTTCATCCCATCTTCGGTACTGCCCGAATGCATACGGGCACTGACTTGGCTGCTCCGACGGGAACACCTGTAGTTGCGGCCTACTCAGGACGAGTCACGGTTTCTGACTTTGTTGGAGGCTATGGATTGACGGTGGTCTTACGCCATGACGATCAAACGGCTGAAACCCTTTATGGACACTTGTCAGAAACGTTTGTGCGACCTGGAGAAAGAGTAGAGCAAGGAGACGTGATTGGACGAGTTGGCAGCACGGGCAACTCGACAGGCCCTCACCTCCACTTTGAACTCCGTAAACCGAGCGGTAACGGTTGGGTTGCCGTCAATACAGGCCCTCTCATTCAGTCGGCGATCGCCCAAGTTCAGCATGGCTTGCGTCTTGCTTCTGAGCTTGATGAAGATGAGCTAAACGAGATGTTAGTTGCCTTGGATATTCCAGACTATCTTCAGGGGGGTAAGAATGCCGTCAAATCACCGGAGACAGATGGTAGGCAAAACCTCTCTAAAGCACAGAGCGAGTTATCCAGCACTTCAGAAGAGAATGCCAAACCTCAATAGCCCAGTGACATCTCAGCCATTGAATGCTTTTGGATAGGCATCTCTGAATAACCATCGAACGGGACGAATCATTTCGTTCCGTTTTTGGTGAATTTAGCCTGAGAACGATCGAATGAGCATGTATACCGCGAGGGCGATCAATAAGATGCGAAATAGCACTCCGACGGCCTGATCTGGAAGTTTGGGCAAAAGCCGAGAGCCAAACTGGGCACCTAGAATACCACCGATGCCTAAAGCGATGCCTGGAATCCACAGCACGTTGTTGTTGAGAGTGTGCTGCACTAACCCTGAAGCGGCGATCGCCACAATTGCTCCTAAGCTAGTCCTTACTGCTGCTTTGATTTGTTCTCCCAAAATCAGCATTTGGAGCGGCACCATCACCACTCCGCCGCCAACCCCAAACAGCCCAGACAACAGTCCTGCCAACAATCCGATCCCCGTGACGGAGCCAAATTGATAAGACTTTTCTGGCGGCTGCGCCTCGGAAGCATGACCCTGCACCTTGCCTCCAGCCTGATCTTCCTCTGCAATTGATGCGGCAGTTTCTCGTGCGTGCTGCTGCTCTTGCTTTGCCAGCCGTTTTCGCAAGCTCATCAGAAAGATGGTGATGATCAACAATAGGGCAAAGCCCAGCGATAAGAGTCGGTCAGGGAGGCGATCGCCAATCCATGCACCCACTTGAGCGGTCAGAATGCCAAATGCTGCCAAGTTGAGAGATATTTTCCAGTTGAGTTCTCCTGCTCTCAGATTTCGCAGGCTTCCTGAAGTGGCGCTAAGGAAAACCCCAATTAGGCTGGTTGCTGTTGCTTGAATCGTGCTAGCTCCAGAAAGAATTAAGGCAGGAACGAGCAGCAACCCGCCGCCGATTCCCAGCAGTCCGGCCAGTACTCCTGTAAAAATTCCAAACAGCAGCAACAACCCCCATCCAAGGGGTGTATCTAACATCATGAACTCTCACCCGTAAATGCTTATTATCTATTGTTTTCTTGAATCGTCTCGCCCTGTCTTTCTTTCTAAAATGCTCATAATGTCTTGATGCGATTCCAGAAATAAAACGGATTTAGGCGAAGATAGAACGCTTGCTGATAATACCTTAGATAAGGTTCACATCTGGCTTTGATGACGGGTTTGATTATGGAGCCATGATGTAACAATCTGAGCCATGTCTGGAGCTGCTGAATGGTTGACGAGGAACCCATCGATCTGCTTTAGACAATTATGTGTTTTTCATAAAATCGCAGCTCTCGATACATACCAACACTGTCTGATAGGCTAATTTTTTGCTTCATCAGGCTTTTGAGGTATTCATGAACAGACGCACTCTGCTCCGGTTGGTGGGTCGAGCCGGGGGCACTGCCGCTGTGCTGACTACGATGAAAGCAATGGGGCTGCTGCATGCGGGAGCGAGCGGAGCGGAGCGTCCCAATCTTCCCACCGGTTCTGGCGCAGGGGTGAAGGTCGCGATTCTTGGCGCGGGCATTGCAGGGATGACGGCAGCTTACGAGCTGTCCAAAGCAGGCTATGACTGCTCGATTCTAGAAGCGCGCGATCGCCCAGGAGGCCGCTGCTGGACCATCCGAGGCGGCGACACGATTCAGGAAACGGATAGCACCCAAACCTGTACGTTCGAGTCCGCCGACTATCTTTACATCAATTCTGGTCCTGCTCGAATTCCCTATCATCATCAGGGTATTTTGGGCTACTGCAAAGAGTTTGGTGTTCCGCTGCAGGTCATTGTTAATGACAATCGAGCCTGCTTTTTTCAGGACGATGCGGCATTTGGTGGTGAACCTGTGCTCAACCGTCGAGCTACGAATGATAGTCGGGGCTACATCTCTGAGTTGCTTGCCAAAGCCATTAGCCAAAACGCTTTAGAATCAGAAATTTCAGTCGAAGACCAAGAGCGTATTATTAGTATGGTTGCTCGCTTTGGTGACCTCAATGAAGATTTGCTCTACACAGGTTCAAGCCGAGCGGGTTATGCCGAAGCTCTAGGGGCTGGTCTGAAATCTGGGGAACTCTATAGTCCTTTAAACTTTTCGGAACTGCTCAAGTCAGATTTCTGGCAATACAAAATGCACTTTGGTGAGGGCTTTACCCAGGCTGCAACCATGATGGAACCTGTGGGTGGCATGGATCGGATTGCCGATGCTTTTGCTGAGCAAGTGGGGCATTTAATCACTTACAACGCAGAAGTAGCAGAAATCCGAAAAACAGGTTCGGGTACGCGGCTGGTCTATCTCGACAAGACCACAGGAGCAGAGAAAGCTCTGGATGCAGATTTTGTGATTTGCACACTGCCACTATCGATGCTCAATACACTCAACTCAGACTTTGCCCCTGAGTATAAAGACGCGATCGCCACGGGTGCGACTTCCTATGTCAACGCGGTGAAACATGGATTTCAGGCGAAGCGACGTTTTTGGGAAGAAGATGATCAGATCTATGGGGGAATTTCGTGGACGACACGAGATATTACTCAAATCTGGTATCCTTCCTCAGGATTCCATCAGCCGACAGGCGTTATCGTCGGGGCCTATATTTGGAGTAATGAAATTGGCGATCGCATCGCCGCTCTCCCCATTGCTGAGCGTCTCCAAAGGGCAGTTATCGACGGCCAAGCCATTCACCCCAACTACGCAGAAGAGCTAAACCTCAGTACCGGATTGAGCGTAGCCTGGGGCAAAATTCCTTACAGTCTTGGTGGCTGGATTGATTGGGAACCCGAAGATCGCGAGACGGTATATCCTGTGCTCACCGAACCCGATGGCTCAATTTTCTTCGCTGGAGAGCACCTGAGCTATTTAACGGGATGGCAAGAAGGGGCAGTGCTCTCTGCCCATAATGCGGTGCGGGGCATTTCAGCACGATTGCAAGCATTGCAAGCTTAGGCATTTCATCCGTAAAGAGATGGACTATTAAACCCACAAGGAGCTGAAGTTATGATTAAGCAGTGGAAACGGGCTGGAATACCACTGGTGCTCGTCGGCTTGGCGATCGCCCTTCTCATTACCGTCTCATTCCCAACGGGAACCCAAGCCCAAACCTCAGAAATTATTCGCTATCCTATTCCCGATTCTGATTTTCCGATCGCTCGTGCCGTTGAACTGCCTGCTGATGCCAAACTCGTTTACGTCAGCGGACAAGTGCCTCCCGTGGTGAATTCGGAGGTTGCCCGCGACTCCGTTGAAGCATTTGGCGATACGAAAACCCAAACTATCGGGGTTTTAGAGCGCATCCAGTCCATTCTCAGTGACGCAGGCTTGACGATAGGGGATGTTGTAAAAATGCAGGTATTCCTCGTAGGCGATCCCGCAAGTGAGGACATCATGGACTTTGCTGGATTTATGGAAGGCTATACGCAGTTTTTTGGCACCGAATCTCAGCCGAATCTTCCGGCTCGATCGGCCATGCAAGTTGCTGGATTAGTGAATCCAGGTTGGCTAGTTGAAATTGAGGTGATTGCTGCAAAGCAGGATTGAGCAGTCTCGGCGTTTGCCCAACATGTATTTCTCGATATGAAAAGCGCGATCGCCACAATGGAGCGATCGCGCTTTCGCGTCTGGTCATCCTTTCAAATGAAAGCGATACAAAGGGTCAAGTCAATATCGCTTTTCGGAGAAATTTGTTTGGCCGTTTAGTCGCAGTTATACGCCTGCGCCAGCCGCAACGCGCTCGTTCCCAACAGCCTTACTGTTGCCTGCGGGGCCGGTTTCGCCTTCGATGAATGAGCGCAACATCCAGGCCATTTCCTCATGCTGTTGCATAAGCCCAGTCAAGAAATCAGTTGTTCCTTGATCATCGAATGATTCGTCACACTGACTGATGTGATCTCGCAGGTTTCGAATAATCTGCTCGTGGTCTTCAACCAAGCGCTCTACCATCTGGGTTGCATTCGGGATGTCACCCGGATGCTCTTGGATCGTTGTCAGCTTCAAAAAGCTGTCAGCGGTTCCAGCAGGGTATCCACCCAGCATTCGAACACGCTCTGCAATCTCGTCGATGTTGAGGGCGATCGCTTCGTACTGCTCTTGCCACATCTCATGCAAGCTACGGAAGCGGGGCCCGACTACATCCCAGTGATACTTGCGCGTCTTGATCAAAAGCAGATATGCGTCTGCTAGGTCTGCATTGAGTAAGCCAATAACGCCTTCGCGCTGCTGGGGTGTAAGTCCAATGTTTGGAGTAATCATATATTGTTTGCCTCGGTTTGCTACAAATTTTTATTTCACGGCAAAGCAAGCAATGAGCTTGCATGCCAAACTGAGTCAGTGAAAAGTGAAAGTAGAGTGACCTGCTCTAAAACTTTTTCGCCGCTTGGTCAAAAGCGTTTTGCAGCTCAACCCAAGCACTTTCAAACCCGGCTTGAATGTCTTGCCACGCATCAGCGCTAGAGCTTTGCAGCTCTTTTAGCTTCAGTTCAGCAGCCTGTTGCTTAGCATTTAACTCTTCCAAAGTGCTGGCATAATTAGCTTTTGCCTCTGCTTTAGATAGCTCGGCTTTTGCTCTCATCTCTTTGACCTGAGCATTGAGCTTGTCCAGCTCTGCCTCTACCTTCTGCTGATAGGCTTCTTTTTTCAGTTGGATGTTTTTTGTTGTAGTCATTCAAAAACCTCTGTAAACGTCGATCAAGCGGAACCTTCGTCGTTCCAATTAAAGCCTTGAATTCAAGTCTCGGTCTGCTGTCTAGACCTTGAATTTGAACCCAGCGGCTATTATAAGAAGTGCCAGTAGCGAAAAAGTGTAGAGCAACGCTTAAACCAACTTTTTTTGACCCCTGGAGCGTTTGTCCTCTACAGAATTGCGCGGCTTTATTACATGTCTGAAATGGCTCGCTACCGTTAATAAATTATTTATGGCCTGAAGCTAGAGCTTGCTTAGGTCTTGGTCAAACTTCAGAATGAAGAGCGTCTGAGTCTCTTTAGTTCAGATTCCTTTGGTTGGTATGTACGCTGCAACACGCAATGCTTCTCAACTCCGACTGATGACTCAGTCATCGAAAGTCGTTTGCATATCTCAACATATCTATACTATCGAGAATGACAAGTCTGAACATCTTTCAAAGTACTGAGTCTACAACAGTCAAGTCATATCAAAAGAGAGAAATCTCTCTCTTCCGATATAGATCATTTGACATAGGCCAAAAGTCAAAGTGGCTTGCAGCTTGTGAGATTTGTGGAAGTACGTCATCAAGTTAAGGAGCGATCGCCCTCGTTTCACCTACGCTAGACGTACCCGTTTGACCAGTGCCCTATGCATCACTCAAAATCTTTCAAAGCTTATCAACTTATCCCTGAGACATAGAAACATAGGCAGAATAGATCATCTATATCGAACACTCATCCTGAAAATGTCACCCTCTGAGAGGAGAATGCTGTGCTGCGAATGTTGACGAAGGCCGATTATTTGTTGCGAGAAACGTTATTGGGCTTGCAGCGCGGCGGTTGGATGAATTGGGCTGCTATCAGTACTGTCACAGTGCTGCTGTTTCTTTTTGGTACCAGTTTGCAAGCCTCGTGGCAGCTTGAGCATTTGCTTCAGCAATTTGGTAGTCAGCTCGAAGTGTCTGTTTATTTGGAGCCTGGGGTCCGTGCTGAGGGCTTGGTTTCCTCAATCAAAACCATGGGTGACGTAACGGCTGTAACAGCTGTTTCCAAAGAAGAAGCATGGGCAGACCTGGTGCGCGACATGGGGATGTCTGACATTGCCGGAGCAACTCAGCAGCTCAACGGTAATCCTCTTGTAGATGAAGTCAAAGTCAAGGCAGAAAATTCTGATGCTGTTCCGATGTTGGCAGAGGCGATCGCCAAACTTGAGGGGGTTGATGAGGTTCAATACGTTGATGAAGCAGTTAAACGAATTGCTCAACTCAACAAAGGGCTCAACTGGGTGAGCCTAACGATTACTTCTGTGCTGACTTTGACGGCGATCGCTGTCATTACCACGACCATTCGACTCATTGTTATGGCTCGCCGTCGAGAGATTGAGGTCATGCAGCTCGTTGGTGCCACATCCACTTGGATTTACTTTCCGTTTATTCTCCAAGGCATCACATTCGGAGTGGTTGGAGCTTTGATCTCTTGGGGGTTAATTGCCTCAATCCAGCAATTCGTTGGCGGCATCTTGAGCCAACAACCTGACTTCATTCAGTTTTTGGCCAACGGTCTTCAACTCAGCCCCGCGAAGACGTTGCTGCTACCCTTAGCAATGCTGGGGTTGGGTAGCTCTGTCGGGTTAATGGGTAGTCTATTTGCGGTACGACGTATGGCGACTCGCTAGCCGCATATCGCACTTAGGGGCTTGCTGAGATTAGGACTGTATGGTCTGAGAAAAGCGATGTCGCTACTGAAACTTAGATGAAGCTGCAGGAGACTCGTCCGATATTTCAGCAAAGGTCGATGCATCGGGCTCTAGATCAGATTCCGGAACGGATTGAGCTTCACCGTTTTCGGATAGAACATCGCGATCACCATCTTCCCGGCCTACCTCTAACAAACTTTCGGTGTCGTCATCTAGACCGGACGACGTTTCTGAGCCTCGGTTCTGATCCAGTTGACGCACTTGAATATGCTGCAATCTAGGGCCATCTGCGGACACCACAATCATTTCTAGCTCTCCATAACGCAGCTCGTCTCCGGGAGTAGGAATCTTTTGCAATTGGTGAATCACGAAGCCACCTAGAGTTTGATATTCTTCGGCTGTAGGCAGCTCAAAATTTAACAGTTCATTGACTTCTTCGATGTCCATTTGAGCCTGAACCAGGGTGGTTTGCTCATCGAGCACCTTCACCATCGGCATTTCTCCGTCTTCGGGTTCGTGGGTGTCACCAATAATTTCAGCTGCTAAGTCTTGGAGCGTCACCAGACCTGCAGTGCCTCCAAACTCATCGACAACCATCGCGATGGGATGTCCCGAACGCTGCATCAGGTGCAGCAACTCGCTCAGCAGCATCTGTTCCGACACAAATTTCGCTGGTCGTACCCACGGCCCTATGGTGCTTTCGAGAGTGAGTTCTTCTCGCTCCAACGGAGCAGCCAGAGACTTGAAGTTGAGAATTCCTTTAATATCATCCAGAGAGTCACCCATGACTGGGTAGCGCGAATGAGACGTTTGACTCACTTCTTGCAGGAGCTGTCGAAAAGTGGTTTCAGAGGAAATAGCCACAATTTGAGTTCGAGGAATCATCACTTCTCCTGCCGTAACTTCCCCAAACTCGAAGACATTGTTCAGTAATTCTCGCTCCTCTGCTTCCAGCCCTGGGGACTCAGTTGAGGTGCTAATAATAAGCTGAAGTTCTTCTGGTGTTAGGCGGTTCGCCAACCCACCAGGCTGATATTGCACCCCTGTCAGCCGGAGCAACAATCGAGTTGACTGATTGAGTACCCAAATGAAGGGATTAAAAAATCGGGCGATCGCCAAGCTAGGGGTTCCCAAGAGCCGAGCGAGCTGTTCTGCATGGAGCATCGCCATCGACTTGGGGCACAGTTCTCCTAAAACAATCTGCAAGTAGGCAATCAAGAAAAAGGCAATCGGGATCGCTACGGCGTGAGACGCAACCCAGCTTAGAGAGTCAGGTAGCGGCCAGCGCATCATCCACGCTGCAAGAGGACGAGCGATGGTCGATTCTCCGATCCAGCCGAGGGCAAGGCTAGATAGGGTAATGCCTAGCTGAGTGGTTGAGAGAAGCCGCTCTATCCCTCGCTGTAAGTCTTGCACTGTTTTTGCTTGCACATCGCCCTCGGAGGCAAGCTGGTTGATGCGCGATCGCCGAACCGAGACAATCGAAAACTCAGCTGCTACAAAAAAGGCGTTAATCGTAATGAGAAGCACCACCGAGAGTAGCCGCAGCAGCACCTCAGAAAAGGTCAGAGAAGACATCAGCACGCCGATGGATAGAGATAGATAAAAAACAGATCCTCGATGAGTTTGTAGAACTCAGCCTGAGCGTCGAACGACCTTCCTGAGATCCACTTTCGTTCTTCCGCTTCTAACTTGATCCGCGAAAAAATTTTTCGGAGATCTATGCAAACACAAATCCATTGTTGATGAAGGGCGATCGCCATATCAAAATCTGCACGGTCGCCCAGCAGTGTAATCATCGATTGATGGGAATATCGGAAATTGCCAATTCGACATCTTGCTCAGGATAGTTTGCTAAGCGAATGGAAATAGTTTCTGCGCGATCGAGCAAAATGGAAGGAATCAATACCGTTCCATTAAAAGCTTCACCATTAGCTGGGATAGTTTGAGGCAAACTGTCGGTGCTGACGCTCAAGGCAGAGCCCTGATTGTCCGACACATCCATCAAACTGTATAGGAACTCTACGGGGGCATCACCTGTGTTTTGCAGACTTACGTTGACTCGCAGCAAGTCTCCCCGCTTGTCCACTGAATTGACCGACATCAGCACCTCGCCGTCTTGGGCGATCAGGGGAAAATTGTTCTGATAGTTGACAAACGATATATCTGATTCGCTAGTCACAACCTCGTCTGCTTCGAGTTGATTGTCAGCGTTTGTGTTGCTTGCGATTGTCTCAGAGACAGGGCGCACAGCTACAGGCTGACCTGAAATGCGGGCCTGTGCATTGGCAATCAAGTCTGCTTCTGGCAAAAGCACAATATCTCCTGACTCATTCTCCTTTGATGCAGCACCGGAGAACGATGTCAGTTCAGTCCCTGTCCCTGACGCACTTACTTGATTGGGATGGAGATCGGGCTGAGTGATGCCGCTGAGGGCTTTGCGACCTAGCTTGTATCCCCATAGGGCACTTGCAGAGGTCGCTCCGACCATCAGCGTCAGCAAGGTCATCACTAAAGCTAAGGTGGGGTCAAGTTTCATCGTCCAGCGTTTGCCATGGGCATCGTAAAAGGCTGAGAGACTCTAAGTTTGAGGTTGAGAATGACAAATGAAGATACAGTATACCTACTTCGAAAGTTCCTATCCGGTTTAGATCGTGTGATTTTGTTGCTGCAGATGCGACCGAAGCTTCAACGAATTCACCCGCAATCGAATGAATTCCACAGCTCAAAGTCCGACTTTTACCGTAGGTGTTGCCTAAGCATAGCTCAGAGTCCTTTGGCCTGCACGACTCTCTCAGATGAGTTTTTACTGTTCGATACTGGTGGGGGAGGTAAGATACCTACTCTCATAAACTTTAGTCCATTGACCCCTTGCAGCGGCTCGACTTCGCCGGTCTCGATTTCAGTGGAAGCCAATTTCTCCCGAGCCAGATAGCGGAGATAGATTTGATATTCTCTTTTTTCTCGCTCTGTAGAGTACACAATAGTTAGCATTCCTGGCTGGGTAATGCGGGACTTGTTGTGTTCGTCAATGGCTTTATCGATACGCTTCTTTACGATCTCGTAGCGAGTATCTCGGGTACCCCTCACATCAAACAGTCGCTCGGTGTCTTCGTCATGGAAGATATCGACCGTGGAGTCTTGCACCAGAATCAGATGAGTCACTTCCAACTTCGTCTCGAATTCGGACTTGATTTCGAAGGCTGTGCGAGCACAGGCGCACACCGATCGCAGCTGCTCATAGCGCAGACACTTTAGGTGGAAAGGCTGAAAGTTGCTGGCGATCGCCCCTCCCGCATAAATCATGTGGTCAATGCCGTCAGTCACTTCCACATCGCAATAGTGGGGGATGACGCGCTGCATCCGTCGCTGCTGTTGCTCCCACGTTTCTCGTAAGCGTGTATTGATCTGCTCTAGCACCAAATCGTAGTGAGCACGAACTTTGTACACTCCTCCTTGCTCTGAATCGTAGGCATCCCAATAGGCCGCGATCGCCCTTGCGGCTGCTTCGCTACAGCTTGCAAAATAGTCAAAATGGGCTTCGAGAACTTCGCTAAGGTAATGGGCGATGGTGACCTCTGCATCGACTGTAATCCCTTTTTCGAGATTGGCGGTGGTGTCATGCAAGTCGAGCCGTAACTGCTCACAAAAACCATCAGGCTGAGCATCACACACTGCATCAATGATTGCCAGACCCAGTCGGATCTGTTCTAGCAAATCCGCTTGAATCGAGGCATTTCGCTCATTAGACGATCCCCTAATATCAGAAATGCCATATAGCGGAAAGACATCATGAAATGCGATGGGATCGGCAGACAGCCCCAAGCTGCGTCGTTCTGCTTCTTGAATAAATCGCCACTCTACGGAGGGGTGAATACTATTCAAAAAGCGCTTTTGATGAAGCTGTCGCAGACCGTTGGCTAAAGCAGAGGTAAATGCAGGGACAAGTTGTTCTGCCCGACGACAGTCAACTTGGTCGAAGTGATAGGGGCGAGGACTGAGAAGGCAGACCAGGCCAATTCCCTGGAATACTGGATTGGCTTGATGAAACTGCTCAACCACAAGAGGCATAATCAGCACAGAGCGCAACCCTTCTTCGATCAGCTTTTGTTTCAGTTCCGTAATTTCGTGCTGGGTTAAGTCAGGCACGGTTACAACTCGATTTTGCTCAATGGCGGACATCATCGCACCGCCCTTAAGCTCTTCGAAAGAATATTCAGCTTCATTAAGCTCTTCACTGACCTCTCCCATAAATAGGAAGGCAGACTCACCTTGAAAGCAAATAATCACCGTTGAAACTGCATCAAACAGTTTGCACATTTTGGCGTTCACTTGCTTAAATTTTTCTGCTTGCAGCACAGAATTTTGATCCACGAGCAGTTGAGTAATGCTCCGTACCTGCTCTGTCGGGGTAACATCAACCCCCTCTATCCACAGATGGCCTGATAGAGAATACGAGATCTGCTGTAGCTGTTGTTCTAAATGATCGATGCGATCGCCCGAATTGAGCCAATGTCCCAGCTCTGCACTCGATAATGAATCGATGCCGAGAGCTTTGCAAACGGATTGGGGATCGTCAAGCGTGTCGAACTGCAACGCTTCTGAACGAATCCACACTTGAATCCAGCGATCGCTCTGATGCAGCGCACTGCGCATAGATATCATGATGGGTTCATGCAAAATTCTCCAGGGAGCTAGCCTATCAACATGCAGATGTTGAAAAAGACGATAGAGGATGTGATAACGACACAGCTGAGCGATCGCACTTCGATCCTGAGCCGAGATGCGCGATCGCAACGATGCAGCAAGTGCTGAGTCATCAACCGACGTTTTTAGCACTGCGGGATTCTGAGTCTCTGCAGTTGGCTGCTTGATTCCTGTGAAAGAGTAAAAGTAATAGTTTGCTCGCTGCACTGACAATGTTGTTGGGTCGAGCTGAGCGGCCAGAAGACGACTTTCTTGGCGCTGCGGAGTTTGTTGAGCGCTCTCAGAATGCACGTCACTGAAATCACTGTGATTAGCACTACCGTCATCCACCTCTGATAAACCCGAAACGTCGGATAACGGCTTTGAATATTCATCAGAAATACTCGGCATAGAACGATTTGGTGATTCTGACAAAGACATAAAGCTCATGGTACGACCTGATGAATCTTTAGACTAACTAGTCCCAATTCGTGGCAAGGCTTAAATAGGAGATTAAGCTGAGTATTACGACGGTTTCCGATCTTAGTTTAGGACGATGAGCCAAGTCATTGTCTAAGAGGATGTTTGAGAAGTCGTCAATGCGACTTCAGATCCCCCCTAAGCCCCCTTGAAAAAGGGGGAACCGGAATCAAAGTCCCCCTTCTCAAGGGGGATTTGGGGGGATCAGTCTTGTTCCAGCGTGTTGTCTAAGTACTTTTCAAACATCCTCTAACCAGACTTCGATGCGGCATTTATCGCTGTGAGCTGCAGTTTGAACATTCAACTATTGGGTTTGCTGTCCATCCACACTTTCACATCGTGGTCAGTTCGTGAGCAACAGATGCAATACGCTTTACCCAAGAATTAGCTGGATCACAGCGGTGAGACTCATCTTCAATAGCAATTCATTGAGCCTTCTTCAGGATCAGAATTCCCAACCTCAGGGATAGACTCTACGGACAAACATAGATTCGAGTCGCGCAAACTCTCGTAAAGTGGTTCTGGAGTAGTTCTGGAAATGTTGTCCCATCGCGCTGTGCATGAGTGAACAACAGATGTGGTAAGAGACTCATCGCTCTTTAAGCTCAAAAACCCACGTTTTTATGACATGCTGACTTTTTCAGGTAGGCGACTGTTGAGCATGGAACTAGCAGAATCTTTGTCCTTTTTTGCAGTCTCACAGCACTTATATTGCTTACGAAACCTCTTCTTCTATTTAATTTACATGATTGTTAAGCTCTGTAATGATTTTTCAGATTCGGCTTTTCCTCTTCTCAGAACCCCCTATGATTATGGTTAAACTTCGTAAGATTTCGTAAACTAATGGAGGTTCTGAAGTGGCCCTTCCCTTGCTGAGCTACTCTCCAAAATCCCAGAATGTAAGGGTTTCTGGGTATGAAGTCGGTAACGACGATAAACCCAAAATCTATACAACCGAGAACATGTTGTCTGCCTCAGACATGGATGTGCTGATTGAGGCAGCCTATAGACAGATGTTTTTCCACGCCTTTAAGTCGGATCGAGAACCCTTTCTCGAGTCTCAGCTTCGTAATGGACAAATTACGGTGCGTGACTTTATTCGTGGTTTGATGCTTTCCGAGACATTTCGGAGCAGTTTCTACGAGAAAAACAGCAACTATCGATTCGTTGAGCAGTGTGTTCAGCGAGTGTTAGGACGTGATGTCTACAACGAGCGGGAGAAAATTGCCTGGTCAATCGTTGTAGCCACCAAAGGTATTGCAGGCTTTGCAGAAGCTTTGCTTGATACCGACGAATACCTAGAGAACTTCGGCTACGATACGGTTCCTTTCCAGCGTCGCCGAAACTTGCCTGGTCGTCCTGAGGGTGAGTTGCCCTTTAACATCCAGTCTCCCCGCTACGACGGTTACTATCGTGCCAAGTTGGGCTTTCCCCAAATCATCTGGCAGAACGAAATTCGTCGTTTTACTCCCCAAGAAAAGCAGGTACGCGCGGGCAGCCCTGCCAACTTCTTGGATATGGCTCGCACCATTGGCAAGCAGGGGAGTACTCCTCCGAATGTTTCGGCACAGAACATCGACTATATGTCCAAGGTGCCTCGGCGCTAGAGTGGCATGAGTAAAATCAACATAGAAGAGTTCTCTAAAAACCGTTGAACAAGTTCAAATTCTGAATTTTTAGGCGGTTTCCAAGAGCACTTAGACCCTTTGAACAGCTCTGAACGGGAGCTTATTTGACTCAAGTCCGTAAGAACTGGGTTAATTAGGTTTCCATTCGGGGCTGTTTCGCTTGAAAGCGTTTCTGAATATCGACAATTTTCTACAAGTTGTTACTATATTTCAGAAGACTGTACCACTACGCTACATCGTGAATCTGGAATTGGATGCTGGGAGCTTGCAACAATGATGAATGCAATGGATTTCTTTCGGAAGAGTGAGGGACGGTGGCGATCGCAACGTACCACCCACCACCTCCCATTTCGTCGCTCAGAAACGGGAGATTCTGATATTACGGTCGAGGCGTTAGATGCTGACCATCCCAATGTGATCGAAATTTGCAAGCTTCATGATGTCGATCCTGACTTGGCAATTGGAGGAGCTTACGTCAAGTGGCAAGGCTCGATGGCATGGGATCGTGAGGGTGAAAACCATGCTGGAAACACAATTTTTGCCCTTGTGCCTGATGCCGAAAATCCTGCCCATGGAAAGTTGCTGCGCGAGCGCGGCTACGCTGAAATCGTTCCTGTTATTGGTCGTTACGAAATTGATGGAGACAATGGTCTTAACCTTATTACTGAGTACGAGACGATGAGCTCTGTTGAGCGGTTTTGGTTTGTCAATCCAGATCTACGATTCCGCTCGAGCACAGTCAAGCGATTTGGCGGATTCAATACTGCTTCGTTTTGTGCCGAATCCCGAATTTCTCCCAGTGAATCCGCTGATACGGTCAGCAGTTCCGAAGACTCAAAAGAAGAAACAGTTCAGTCTCTCAGCTCTGAACAAATGACTGAAGCTACTTCTTCACGTTCCCTATATTCATCCTTAGGGTGGTGAGCAGTAAAACTTTGATCTGAGATAGTAGACAAAAGTCGTATCTAACTTTATCTGCAGACAACCAAGAAGGTTTATGACATCATCTAGCCGCCAGTCTTGCCTAGCACAAGATGCAGTCAATCGCCTATTCGTCGAGATCACTCGACCGCAGTCTCCTTTATCGGACGAGCTGAAACGAAGTTTGAAGCGTTCTAGGCAGGAGTTTGAAGAAGTTAGCGATCGCCTAACTGATGCGGCTTACTCGTCATTGGAGGGCGCTACTCAGACGATTGGAAACACCCTTCATCCCATCGCTTCTCATGCTACGGTTCAAACGATTGCTGGATTGCCTTGGCTCAGTTGGCTACTGCTCTGGTTGGGACAAGTAGATAGGGCTAAAGCCAAAGCTGACGTAGAAGCGCTGCAACGTCAATATCCAGCAGAGACAGAAGAGGCGATCGCTCAACGTATCATCGACAACACAGCTCTTGAAGCAGGACGCGTTGGCCTCCTCACAAACATTCTTCCACCTGTAGCCCTGGCTCTGTTTGCGGTTGACCTTGCTGCAATGACTAAACTTCAAGCTGAAATGGTATATCGCGTTGCTGGCGCATATGGCTTTGACTTGAGTGACCCTGTGCGCAGAGGAGAAGTTATCGCAATGTATGGTCTTTCGTTGGGAACAGGGACTCCGATCAAGACCGGTTTGAGCTTCGTGGAGTTAGTGCCTGTAGTAGGAGCTTTTGTAGGAGCTTCGAGCAACGCTATTCTTCTCTATCTACTAGGCAGTGCAGCACGCCAATTCTATGAAGCAAAGCGAGAGCGTCGCTCAGTTCCCATTTCTGTCAAGGGCTAAGCTTAGTTTGTTGAGGGTCGCAAGTTCAGTGTTTTCCTTTTGAACAAGGTAGAGGAAAAACTCTTCATTACTAATTGCTAGAGGTTGTCCGAAATTAGCCAAAGACTTTACGGTGTTAGCACCTAGCGCGCTGAGGCTAATGGGGTGAGTCAAAACCAGAACAGCTTGAGCTTCTTCTAGCTGTTCTAAGGCTTCTTGAATCAGTGCAATGCGTTCCGGCTCACTTTGAATTGCCGGAGTTGTACCCTTCCAAAACGTTCCTATTTCGCGCCGAATAAGATAGTACATCGGGCGATTTAGGTATCCCGAAATCGATGATGCATCTCTATCTTCACCGATGAGCGGTAAGTCTATTAAGTCATTATTTCGAATATAAGCAGCCGCAGTTCGACTATAAGAAAAGGGATATAGTAAATCCATACTGATGGAATATACACCAGCTATCATCTGAATTGACAACAGCAGTGAAAGGAAAAAGCTTCCAGCCGCAGCTATTTTTGTTTGGTTCAGACTTGCTGGATGATATCGGCGCAAGCTGTCTAGCTTGCTCTCTGTAATCCAAAAGCAAGCTAGTGCCAATATAAACAAATGACCAAAGTGTCGAAGCTCACAATTGTACAAGTAGTTAATGCTGAGAACTAATGCTGTTCCCAGTAGGTATACCCCAGTCACAACAGGCTTTTTGGATAGAAAGAAACACGTCGCGGCAACCAAAACACAAGACAGTATTATTGCAATAAGGTCTCCTAGACTGATACTGCCAAACGAAGGCAGAAACTCGTTGCTCGTAACAATATTTGTATTCCAAAAATCAGTTTCACCTGTCATCGGAACAGGTACGTGACTTCTCCAAACACTGTTTAAAGTACTAGCAAAGTACTTTATCTGCTCGGTCAAGCCAGTTTCCCGAACAACGTTGTCGTGAACAAATTGCTCCGACTCTACTGGACGGGTCATCTGCAAGATAGCTATCAGCCAACTTGATATCAGTAGCCCCGCTCCGGCAAGAGGACTGAAAATAATAGAGCGCTGTTGACGAATTGATTTCAGATCTGCCAATGCATCTGTTAGCAACAGCAACGACAAAACGCCGCTGAGGATGAGGGCAAATACATGGATATTTGCTAGTAAGGCGAGTATTGCGGAGCCTAACAGATAGCTTTTTCGATTCCGACAATATGTTGCACAAAATAGAAAAACTAATAGAACGCCTAAGCTGTAGCTGCGGGTAATAACGCCATACTCAAACAAGCTGAAGTAGCCAAAGGCAAAACAAAACTTCTGTAGTAATGAAAAAGGAGAAAACTTTGTAAAGGTCACGACTACACAGGTCGTGATTAGCAGATGAAATATCTGCATGATGTATGGACTAGAGGTGAATCGACTCAGCACATAAAGACAAAAGTACCAAACAAAAGGATGGCCCTCATAGCTCATGTTGCGATAAAGATCGACCAAAGAAGAACTTTCCCTGACAATCATCCACGCCTGAAGCTCATCAATCCACATTTCGTGGTAGAGCATTCCTACGAATGCAAACCCTACATAGGCAATGATGATGCTGTTTTCGAGCAAAGCAGGTGAAATGAACTGAGGCCAAAAATTGTGCTGGGAACTGAAGGAACGCTGAAGAAACATGAGTAATATCGACAGTCAGGAAACAGTTTAAGATGAAACTAAATTTCTGAATTTTTGATCAACCCTATTTTGTTCGTTTGGACTTAGCCAACGCTCACTTCAAGAAGATGGCATAGCAGTTGTCGCAGCAGTCGATCCCTGCTTTCTCTTCTCCCAGAAAAATCCCATTACATTTGCTACTTGAGACAGAAGTAATGAACCAGGAACTAAAGATCTTTTCCAGTTTCCGGGTTGAGAGAAAGGGTAGGAAAACATCCGAATATAAAAACCAAAAGGCTCGACTTTGATCGGCTGAGATTTACGCTGACTGCGAACAGTATGGAAGCAATAAGCACCTCTTCCGTAGTTGAAATGTTGCCGCCAAAAAGTTTTTAAGGTCAGACTATGGGCATGGCGAACTTGCATATCTGGAGCGTAGTGCATCGGCAGACCATGAAATTGCCAGCGATCGCAAAATTCTCGGTCTTCGCCCGCTGCAAGTGGAAAGCTTGTGTCAAATCCACCTAGTTTTTGATAAGAAGCACGAGGCATGGAAAAGTTGTTGGAAGCAAAAAAAGTTGCTTTTGCTCCCATCTTGTTGTAGTAATCGTACAAATAATCAATAAGAACTTGGCTTGTAGTGGAATAGAGATTTTTGGGAAGGGCATTGATTGTGCGTCCACCAACCAATGCATCAGGAACAGTTTTAGTTGCTTCTTCGATAGCTTTGAGCCATGACGTGCAAGGTTGACAATCATCGTCAGTAAATGCCAAATATTTTCCTTTCGCTGCCGCAGCACCTGTATTGCGTGCTCCAGCAGGGCCGGTGTTTTCCTGCCGAATTAGACGCAACGGTAAGCTTGTCTCAAACTCCGATGTCGCTGATTCCAGAGAAACAGGACTGCCATCATCTACCACCACGACTTCAAAGCGATCGCGCGGATAGTCGAGCCGAGCGATCGCTTGCAAACATTGCCTGAGTCGCTCGGGACGATTATAGGTAGGAATGACAATGGAGAAATGAAGACTATCAGAGTTCATGGTTGTAACGGTTAACTGATGTGTTGGCTGTTGTACTGAATGCTACGTTGGCGCGCTTAATAAATAGAATGAAAGTGTATCAAAAAATTCTTTTCACTATTGAGAGTCACGACTTTGACTTTCAATATAAAGTTCCAATAATATAATTTTCCAAACATACTCAGCCAGTTTCTCAACTTCGAGTTAAAAATATCAAGATTTTACGAGGAATTTGAATTCAAGCTCTTTAGTATCATATTGAAACGAAAACAGCGACTTGTTGGAATTGTTGGGCATTTCTACTTCTTCAAAATGCTAAAGATAGAATTTTTAAGCTGACTGGGAAGTGTGTGAAAAATTTTGGCCGAAATATGCCAAGGATGAATTCTGAAAGCCCAACCCAAACTTGCGAGGGCTGCGTTGTTTTGTCCAAGCATTCGAGACATCCGAGCATGTTTGTAGACGAAGTCAGCAAACATCTTAGGATGAGACTCAAATATCTGTTTATGTTTCTCTATGAGACGGTTAAAACTAACCTGCCGTAAACTAGGATCTCTGGAAATTCTAGGTTCATTGTGAGAAATCAATCGGTAAGTTATGTTGTCTATTCCTAGAATAGAGCAGACAGGGTTAAGTCGGAGAAAAAGCTCAGTGTGAACTCTAGATAGAAACGTTTCATCATATCCCCCAATACTCAGCAAAACGTCGCGTTCAACAACTAACGTTTGTTTTGAAATAAAAGATTTCCCAGGTTCTATATCTTCTAGAAAAAAATACGAACCGCGAGGAAGAGTCGGGGGAATCCTAGTTTCAGTCACCTGACCTTTTGAATTAACAACTTCTAAGCCTGAAAGCACTGCGACAGGCTGGGGCAGGGTGGCTGTTTTCACGGCATTGAGAGAAGCTTCGGCCATATGAGGTAGTAACTGGTCATCATCGTCCAAATAGGTTATCCATCGACCTTGGGCGGCTCTTGCTCCTACGTTGCGGGCAGTGGCAGTGCCTCGATTATCAGCAAGACGGATAATTCGAAGTCGAGGATGAGATGGCAACTCCACTGGTTCTGAAGACCCATCATCCACAACCACTACTTCACAGTTTTCCAGGGTTTGACCCAATGCGCTCTGAACAGCTGAAGGTAATAGATGAGGACGATTGTGTGTAGGAATAATAATGCTAAGTTGGGGTTGGGTCATCGCTAGCATCAAAAAGTATAAACAGTGAAGCCTTAAAACCTAAGATGGTCATAGATATCGAGCAATCAATTAACAATAGAAGAAGGATGGGGAGAGGATACAACCGCCCAATCTCTTGGTTGATAAAAGCGACATTTGCTCATATCGCTATTTGCTGTAGCGATGGTGAAGCGAAATGCTTCCACGACATCAAACATGTACATGGAATCTTTTCTAAGACGAATCTGCGCTGCATAAGTACCCGGCTCTAATCCTAGGTAAGGTAATCTGAGTTGCAATTCAGACAGACCTGGAGAAATTTCGAAGAAAGCATCGTCGTTTTCGCCCCGTAGAGCTAATACGTTTCCTGCACTTTCCTCTCCTCCAACTTTTACGACTCTGATATTAAACGTCACGCCTGTGTAGTGATCGTTGGACTCACAGGTCAGACAAAGAGTTGCGGGTTCTCCAGTTATCAGCGTCTGAGTCGGCTGTTCTTGAGCATCTCGGAAAAACAATGCTCGAATTTCAGCTCCAGTACTTTTTTCAGGAGCTTTAGCTGGAAATGTCAAACTATTATTAGACCGCTCGGTTCCATCGAGGAAAATATCATTCTCATACTGATCAACGACAGAGTTGACTTCGCCATGGGCAATTAACGCACCTCCGGACAGATACAGCGCTGCATCGCAAATATTCAAGATAGATTGGGCGTTGTGATTCACTAGAATGAACGCGACTCCTTTTTGTCGAAGCTCGTAAAGCCGACGGTAGCACTTGGCTTTGAATCGAGCGTCTCCGACAGCTAGAACTTCGTCAATAAGGAGAATGTCAGGCTCGGTATATATAGCGCAAGCAAATCCTAATCGAGCAGCCATTCCTGAGCTATACGTCTGTACAGGGGCATCGATTGCTTCTTTGATCTCAGCAAATTCGACGACGTCCTGAAAGCGCTCCTTGATGCGTGCTGTTGAAAGTCCCAAGATGGACATGTTTGCATAAATATTCTCTCGTCCGGTGAGAATAGGATTAAACCCAGCACCGAGAGCGATGAGAGGGGCAATACGTCCTCGAACTCGAATTCTTCCAACGTCAGGCTTGATGAGACCACTAATAATTCGGAGGAGGGTGCTTTTTCCTGCACCATTTGTGCCGATTAGACCTAAAGCTTGCCCGCGATAGAGGCTGAAGTCAATGGACTGTAGTGCCCAGAACTCGCCATCTCGAAGGCGATCGCTATTGTGCCGACCTCCGGTCAGATCCGATGCGATATCTTGCACTCCGTAGAAGAGTGAGCGTTTCAGATCACGACAAAACTTTTTTGACACTCCTTCAACTGAAATTACAGGAAGCCCGTCGGGCAAATCTGAAAAGAGCGATTGACCTTGAGTGTTGACTAGCATTTATGACGTTACCCTCTCGACCACATAAGGAATGGCGATTCGAAAGCTGATCCATGTCAGCAATAATCCCACTAGAGTTGCACCGCTAACTACCCAAAACCCAAGAGGATTAGATACAACCCCTGTTGTCGCCAACTCCCGTAGAGTCGTTAACAAAGGTGTGACTGGATTCCAAGCAACCAGAACGCCAAATGCCCCTTCGGTGGGTACTGGATAGATGACTGGGGTCAAGAATAACCAAAACCCCATAACCATGTTCAGGCTTTTAGATACATCTTGATACAGCACTCCGATCGGAGCTAGCAAGACGCCCACTAATACACCCAGCAAAATGAGATGAACTAGTGCCACCGGAGCTAGAATCACGCTCCAGCCAACAGGTACACGAAAATACAAAAACAGAGCAACAATCAGGATGAGCTTGATAGCAAAGTTAAATCCTACTTCCCCTAGCTTTGCCAGCACGATGGCTTCCCGAGGAAAGTTCACTCTGGCTAGCATTGGCTTTGCTTGAATAATGGCCTGAACTGGGCCCGTTGCCGCATCTGTGAAGGTTTGCCACAGTGCTGTATTGAACATAACGTAGGCGGGATAGGGGATATCTGTTTCACCTACGGTAAAAACGTTGGCATCTCTTGCTAGAGTGAAGCCAAGCGCCATGGCGATTGGTGGAATAAACGCCCACATAACTCCCAGCAAAGCTTGGCGATACTGAGCACTAATGTCTCGCACCATCAGCCGCCAAGCCAGTTCACGAGAAGCTAGCAAATCGCGCCACATGCTCCACAGTAAATATCGGGGGCGACGCAGCAAGCTGTCTGGAGTATGTACGATTTCGGGGGGCATAAAAAAATACCAATTTACGCATAATAATGACGTGTAACTTTTAGCTGCCAGGCAAAGTCGTGGAAGTATCAGCCGAAGAACTATAGCGTTGATAACGCTGCTTTTGAATGAGTCCGTGGCGACGAGTGAGGTACTGATTAATACGCTTTTCAAACCACATCATCACCCGTTCTAGCTTTGGGCTATACAAACCAAAAGTAAGCTTGTAGATGACTGGTGCAACGAATGTCATTTTTCGTCGCCATCCTAGCTTCTTATACTTAGTCGTAAAGTAAGCGTCTTCGGCTAATCTCCATTTATCTCTTAAATGATGCAAGCTTGAAAGAGTCCACGAGTTACTCCAACGCAACATGTAGTAGTGAATGTCAGCCAAGTTTTGAGGTGTTCCTGGGACGTATGTGACTAATGAGTTGGGTTCAAAATAGACAGCACCACCGTTTTCTCTAACCGTCATACAAAAGTCTAAATGCTCTTTAGTGTTGAGCATTGCCTCATCGAGAAGACCAATTTCTTCAAAAATTTCTCGTCTCACCAGGACACAGTGAAATTCTGCCAGTTCTGTTACTTCACGGTTGAGCTTGCTGCGCATGTCAGTGACTCGTTTACCCTGATGAAGCATTTTTTCTCGTAAGCGTCTTCGCCCAAGCTTGTCTACCCACACATGAGATTCTCCCCCTGCAAAGTGAATCTCGTGATGGATCGGTTCATGTTGACACATCAGTGGCCCAACAACGGCTGCTCCAGTTTCATCGGCACAATCAACTAGCGCCTCAAGCCAACCTGGAGACACAATGACATCGTTGTCGACAAAAGCAATGTACTTGGTATCTGCGTTTTGGATGCCTAAATTCCGAGCCTGATTAGGATATAGATAATAGTCTTTTTGTACTATTTTGAAACCTTTGTCTTGGGACTGTTGCTCTAGATAGCTGCTTAACGATTTTGGAGAATTCCCGTCAATATAAACCAAGTTAAAGGGAATGTGAGTGTGCTCATATATACTTTCTAAAGAAGCTGTCGCACAGCTAAATCGTTCTCTAGGGACGACTACGATTGTGATAGCGGTATCAGCCATGACTAACTCCTAATCTCGAGAAAATTACGATAAAGTAAGGTGTTTATAAATTAGACTATCTGAGTTTTTTGGATTATTTCAACAATGCTTGACTTACATAGACGTGATCATCAGCTAGTTCTCCCCGATTCCTTTCAAGCAATTTCTCATAGCGTGAAACGAGCTTGTCATTTAAGCGTTGTAGATCAAAGTTATTTTCTACAAAACTACGACCAGCTTTGCCCATGTTAGACCAGTCTTTAGTATGCTCTAACAAATAGCCCAGCTTAGTTGCCAAGGCTTCGGCATCTCGTTCTGGAACTAAAAGACCTGATATTTCATCCTCTACAAGTTCTGGAATGCCACCGTGATAGGTGCTAATAACAGGTAAACCCATAGCCATCGCTTCCTTCAAAACGTTGACCGGGGCATCCTGATTCCCGTCAGAAGCGGTAACGCTGGGGGCAATAAAGAGATGGCAAGTATTTAAGACTTCAATAATTTCAGCTTCATTCTTCCATCCCAAAAGATGAATGTAGGTTTCGGCGTTGAGTTCTTGAATCAGATTTGTAAATGAATCTTTGAGATGACCATCACCAATGATGTAATAGCGGATGTTTGGAAAATTTTGCTTTTGCAGGGCAACGGCTCGAATCGCATATTCGATTCCTTTTTTCTCTACTAGGCGTCCGGTTGTGACAAGATTCACAGTGTTACCAGCTTCAGGTTGACGAGGCTGGCAAGTGAATTTGCTTACATCTAGGCCAGAATAGTGGACAGATGCTTTTTCTGGTGGACATCCCAGCTTGATCAAGCGTTGACGGAAAAAGTCACAGTTAGTCAAACAAGCATCTGCTGCCTCGAATAAGTCAGCATAAAAATCCTGTTTTTTATCCTGAATGTAGCTACTAATATCGTGACCGCGAAACATCACAATTAGCTTCGTGGTGGATGGCATGAGACGCTGTAGGAACCAACCGCGATGTCCTTGAGTGCCAAACTGGCAGTGAACGATGTCGTACTGAAGGCAACCTCGATCAATGAGGGAAACAGCACCGTACAGCGTCCATAGTCCGACTGCGTACATGCCATGCTCGAAGGGATTGAACGATCGCAGCAGTAACCCAGGAGCTTTTGGAAAGCGCGTCAGCAGCAGCCAGAGCCCAATTAGCGATCGCCAAATATAGTTTTGAGGAACTGGATGTAAGCGATAGGTATGCTGACGCAATGCATAGCGCTCTACATCAGGGTGAACCTGATCCCAGTCACCGTCATATTCGCTGAAAATATCGACTTGGTGACCACGATCGATGAGTCCTGTCACCTGATTGAGGATGAAGGTTTCGGAAAGACGAGGAAAGTGACCAACGATGAAAGCAATTTGCATAAGAGACTCCTATCCGCGATCCGAGGTGCCACCAAACTTTAAGCGAATTTTCTCCCCAGCACTGATATAGCGTACATAGAAAATGACTAGAAACCCCTTAAACTTGTGCTGCCAGTGTTTCAACTCAGGGTTACGAAAAGTCTTCAAAAAAAAATGAACTGGAGGCGTTAAGTCATCAAGCAGCAGACGAGCAAACATTTTCTGACGCTGGATGAACGGATCGGAAGGCTTGATAAATCGGTCAAATACTCCGCCAGCTAGCCGTACGGAACGCTTATGCAGTTCTTCAAAGGAACGACGAGTTGGATGGCTAACTTGTACGTCAACCGCATAAATTTGGTTATAACCTGCTTCAAATACACGATTTCCCCATTCCAAATCTCCATTAGACTTGAGCCTAGTATTGAAGTTGCCGACGCGATCGATGACGTGTCTCCAGGTCAACACATTCGCAGTAGCTCCTCCATGAAACTCTCTGAGCAATCGCTCTTGAGGAAAAGCAGTCAAACTCTCATATAGTTCCACGGCAGTTGGATGTTGAGAATCGGCAAAAAACAACTTGACTTTACCGACCACCTGACCACAATTGGGAGTCTGAAGTTGATCTAGGCCACGTTCAATCCAATCTGGAGCGGGAATACAGTCGGCATCGGTGAAAGCGATGACCTCCCCACGAGCCAGCTCTAGACCGCGATTGCGAGCCGCGTAGGAGCCAGGAACTGCTTCAAACGCTAGAGTTGCATTTTCGTGGGCTTCCACTGCGTTTTGGGTTAGCTCTGGATGGTCTGACCCGTTGTCGATCACAATGACTTCAAAGTGCGATCGCGCATAGGTTTGCTGGGCTAGCGCAGCTAAACAAAGCTTAAGTCGTTCTCCATCATTGAAGACGGGAATAATGACTGAAACGAACGGGTCTTCTTTTTTCTCCATTGCTTCCCAGGTGTCCTCCAATCTATGCCACAGTTGTTAGGGGCTCAGATTCAGCATCTTGTTTGGCCGACTGCTTCTTCACCTTCGACCATTCTTCATTAGTGAAGTTTTCATGGTAAGAACGCTCGACATTGACGTTCCAAATGTCATGGTCTTCACCTGCAATATTTTTTGCTGCGAGCAGCGCGGTCAGCATGGAGTGATCCTGATTGTTGTACCGATGCATTCCATTGCGGCCTACAGTTTGGAGATTTTCGAATCCTGTGAGGTAGTCTTCCAAGACTTGTAAATGCTGACGGTATTCGCCGTCATACACGGGATAAGCCTTGCGCTGTCGAATAATGCAGCCATCTTCTACATCATCGGGTTTGATTCCTAGATTCAGATTGATGGCTTCTTGAGATGCCAACTTAATCAGCTCTTCGTCTGACATTTCCCATATGTCGTCCCCTTCGCTACAGAAGTACTCCATCCCCAGGCAGGTTTTGCTAGAGTCTGGAACCATCTCAGGGCTCCAATTTTTGAAGTTTTGAATGCGGCCTACCTTAAACTCCGGACTGTGGATGTATAGCCAGTTATCAGGGAACAGATGCTCCTTGTTGACCACTAGCGACACAATCAAAAAGTCACGGTACTTTAGCCCTCGGGCTGCTTCGAGAACTTCATCGGGTGGCGGGGGATCTAGGCGATGCACTAAAGCTGTGATGGGCATCGAATTGATGTAGTGGTCGCCGACCAAATCGAATGTGCGATCGCCCTGCTTAGCCACAACCTTAGTGACGCGCATGCCTTCGCGTTCTACTTTTACCGCCTCGGTATGTAAGTGAACAGGGGAACCATCGGCCTCAAGAATTTCTTGACAGCGTTCCCACATCATCCCTGGGCCGAGACGTGGATAGTCAAACTTTTTGATTAGACTCTTTGCATCAGTGCCGCCAAACAAAGCGTTGAGGACAGCCTGCTTCAACGATAAGTTCTGAATGCGTTGAGCAGCCCAGTCTGCTCGAATTTGGTTGCAGGGAATTCCCCATACTTTTTCGGTATAGGTTTTGAAAAAGATGCGATACAGGCGTCTGCCAAAGCAGTCCGTTACCCATTCTTCAAACGTCTCTGCTTCAGAATTAAGCTTGAGGTATTTTTTTGCCTTAGCTTTGAGATAACTGGCCAAAATCATGGTGCTTTGATAAGGGCCTAAGTTTTTCAACGTCTTAAACAGCGCTAAGGGATAGTCGTAAAACTTCCCGTCATAATAAATGCGGGACATACGAGGAGTTTGAATGAACTCGTCTTCAAGAATTTCCTTCCAAACCTCTTGCACCTCTTCCACTTTTGTGAAAAAGCGATGCCCACCAATATCGAATCGGTATCCCTTGTATGTTTCAGTGCGGGAAATTCCTCCTACTTTATCTGCTCTCTCAATGATGACGGATTGAATGTCGTGTTTAGAGAGCTCGTAGGCAGCCGTCAGCCCTGCAG
The DNA here is from genome assembly GCA_937128595.1 of uncultured cyanobacterium. Taxonomy (GTDB): domain Bacteria; phylum Cyanobacteriota; class Cyanobacteriia; order CAKZMO01; family CAKZMO01; genus CAKZMO01. The sequence goes on from CAKZMO010000221.1 coordinate 41,803, forward strand.
GCCCTGCTCCAACTACTACAACAGGCTTGTGATGAGTTTGATAATCCATTTTTGTCAGGTCAAGAGACTACACAGGTGCTTTTTCTTCGTCGGACTCGGAGAGTACTAAGCTGTTGCTTTTGTCGTTTTTGAAAAAATATCGGATATTGCCGAGGCCGTAAGCCAGCCCACAGTAAGCAAAATAGAGCCAGTGCCAAGGAATCACTTTCAACATGAACCAAGTGCCTCGCTGGCGCTGAAAAAAACGATAGACGGGCAGATTACAGATCAGCAAAGCCAGAGCAAAAGCGCCTGCTATGAACCACGCCTGCGTCCACAGTATTCCCAAAAAAGTAGAGAAAATGAGCCCAAAGGTGAGAATGACGCTGATGCGAGTAGAGATATTGAGGTTAAGGTCGTTGTTCACTTGTTCTTGTCGAAGCAACAACTCCGTCCAAGGCAGCGCACGATAGAAAAATTCAGCCCGTAACAGCGAAACAGGTTCCCAGCGCTTGAGATGTTTGACAAATAGAGACTTACAAAGACGAATAGAGTATCCTTTGCGTCTCAATCGATATCCTAACTCAATGTCCTCAATCGAGGGTTTCTCGTAACTTTCATCGAATCCACCAACTTCCCAGAATATTGCGCGTCGCATCGCTCCGCAGGCTCCCCAAAAAGTAGAAGCCTCTTCGCTAGACGTTTGATGAGTATAGTGATGAAATAAATTCTTATATTGAGATAAAAAATTGGGTGCGCCTGGCTCATTGTCATAAGAGCCAATCACAGCAGCTAGTGTTGACTGGGTTTGAAAAAGCTGAGCAACTTTGTCAACTGTGTTGTTGTGAACAGTAACGTCAGCATCGACAAAAAACAGAACTTCTCCCCTCGCTTTCCTCGCTCCTATATTTCTAGCCCGAGCGGGTCCTCTTGGAGCTTCAGTTCGTAAAACGGTGGCTCCAAACTTCTCGGCAATCAAATCAGAGCCATCTGTGCAGCCATCCGCGACTACAATCACTTCAGCTAAGTGTTCTTCAGTCTTTGGCAGATGTGCAAACAAGCTTTTCAGACAATTTTGAAAGGCAAGCCCTCCATTGTAGACAGGAATGATGATCGAAATGAACGGCGAGCTGGCTCCAGACATTGCCACTATACCTATTAAGAATCAACGTCGGCTTGACACCACTATTAACTGAATCTGTTGATTTAGATTAATAGTCACTCTGATTATGTTCTTATTTATTCCCAAAAATCAACTAAACCAAAACTAATTGCTATGAAATTTTGGTAAAGATGATTAGCCTTTTTCGTTTCTTAATCTTCTGGCCTCTGACGAATATAACCATCAAATGTGTTCCTAACATGCCTGTACTCTTTCTCGGAGAGTAAGTGAGACCAAGGCTACTTCACACAATTTTTTGTGAAGAGAATTGAATTTTGACTAGAAAATTCTCTAAAGCGCGCGTGGGAATAATTAATCTGATCTTGAACAAATGCCGCATTTAATGCTAGGAAACTCACCTAGACTGGGGAAGAATCATAGTTGCAATCTCTCTAAAAAAATAGATGAGAATAAAATTTATATGAAAAATATTTATTGAGAACATTTCTTACAGGCTAAACATTCTTGCTGTGACGCTTGAAATATGCGCGTTGCATTGCAAACGGTTTTTAGTTGTTGGATGGTGAATAAACGAGGCCGACTTTAATGTTGCGTTAGGTCGAGAAGGCTCTGTTGCTTGCTGATTCTGAGTGGATTCTCAAATGAGCTACTTAAGATCAATATCATTGTGGCTTAAAGTTGCCAATAGAAAGCGCTTCCGAGTTTGCCGTATGCTCTTTCCTGCAATGGGCGATCGCTCCATTCTTTGAAGTCTACGCAGTGACTTTTCTGAAAGGCCTCTTCGAAAAAATTTTCGATGTTATGGACAAGAGTGGCATGGCTGGTGCAAATATTTAACTCATCATTGTGGAAAAAACTACGGGGATCAAAGTTGGCGCTGCCCATGCTGACCCAATGGTCATCAATCAAAATTACTTTTGCGTGCATCATGCTGGGTTGATATTCGTGGATTTTGACACCACTTTTTAGCAGAGGTTTGTATCGCTCTCTCGAAACATAGTAAACATAGGGCTTGTCATTTTGAGGCCCCATCGTTAAGATGCGCACCTCAATGCCTTTCTTACAGATGTCTGCAACCATCTGACAAGTCTTGGGCTCGGGCAATAAGTAGGGACTGGCTATCCATATTCGCTTCTGAGCAGAAAGAATACAAAGCTGTAAGAGGCTACGAATTGAAGAGTCAGATGGTGTTGGATCTTCGCCCGGAGTAATGATAATAGGGTAAGACTGCTCAACTTCACTACGCTTGGGGTCGAGATCATTGAGGTTGACCTCACCGCCTGCGTCTAACCAATGCTGAAAAAAAAGTCCAGTCAAAAGACCAACTAGTTCCCCCTGCCACTGCACTTCAAAGTCGTACCAGGCGATCGCCTCGCCTTCAGACTCGATCCCGTCCCACATGTCAGAAATCCCTGCTCCGCCAATGAGTGCAAACGCTTGATCGATGATCAGCAGCTTGCGGTGATTCCGACGCAGATAACTAATAGGATCGCGCCAAGAGAATGGGTTGAAAAATCGAATTTCTGCCCCTGCATTGCTAAGAGTTCTCCAATAGTCTGAGGGGAGGGATTTTGCGCCATAACTATCGACAAGTATCTGTACCTGAACTCCTGCTTGAGCCTGGGCGCAAAGGCTATCCTTAAATGCGTCTGCTCGCCGCCCCGGCGTCATGATGAAGGTTTCAAAAAAAATACTGTGTTGAGCTTGGGCGATCGCCTGCAATCGTGCAGATTGGATGTCGTCAACATGGCTCCAAAATTGCTTAACTGCTCCACTTGTCGCATGGGAGTCTGAAAGGCTTGCTACAGTTTCTGCAAAATGATTGGATGTTGCGGGCAATCCAATCAAGCGGAATTGGGCTTGTCGTCGGAACGATCCTCGAATATAGAAGGCAATTAGAGTGATAAAGCCAATAATCAGCAAGATGGACAGCGCATAAGCCATGGATGTAGTTCCTACGCTAGAGTTTAGTTTAGTTGTCTATTCACGCCATATGTCTCATAATGGATAGCCAAGCCTAAGCTTAGCCCTCTACCTCTTCAAGACTTAAGTCAAGCGCAGGAGAGTGACCAACCAGGTTCGGTTTGAGCCATTCTTTAAGAGCCGTTATGCCTTTTAAGGAGTGCTTCATCCCCTAAATAGTGAATTGTCGATCTTTTAACAATCCTTATTTTGGGCAACAACTGGAGTCACCTTTGAGCACCGACATGGAACTGGCTGAGTATCATACCCATATTGAGCGTAAGAAAATTTTCTCTCCAACTGTATTGGCTGTTGATGACGACAGCGATAACTTACTGTTGCTCAGTTATGTGTTGGAAGGTTTTGACTGTACGATACTGTCAGAGAGCGATGGACACAAAGCCCTGAGATTGGCTCAGCAGATGAAACCTCACCTCATCGTTCTGGACATCTTGCTGCCTGGTCTCAGCGGCGTTGAGGTTTTACGGTATCTGAAAGCGAGTTCCAACACGTGCAGTATTCCAATAATTGCAGTGACTGCCTTGGCTCGGAGCCAAGATAAGGATAAGTTGCTTGCTGCAGGATTTTCTGGCTACGTCAGTAAGCCATACTTTTTGGGAGACATAGAAAAGGTGATAGGGCGGTATTTAACTCCTTTGGACATGTAGTCTTGCACTTTTTTGGACTGGGGTTGTAGGCTACTCACCCTGTGTTTTTCGGAGTGTAGTAGAAACTGTTCGTTGTTCAACCCTACATAAATTAACTAGCGGCCTTTTGGCTCTCGGACTATGGGCTGCTCGTCAAGAATAATGACAATGGCTGTTCGGCCTGTTTGGAAAGCGGCATCGCTCAATATATCAACCACATTGACGCCCAGCACTTGGTTGATGAGAACCGCCAGTTTAGGACGAATCGCGCTGTCAAGATCTGAACGAACCTTTTCAGCTAAGTCCAAATCTCCTTCTTCGGCGATTAATTGTTCAGGTTGGGTGATTGAATCTTCTATGACGAGGGTCAATTGCTGTTCAAAAAGCTGACAGATTACCTTCCCTGCGGTGTGTCCTAGATGCTCTCTGTAGAGCTTCTGCACTTCTTGTGCAAGGCTTCTCTGAAGCTGTCCACGGGTTGGAAATTGGCACGCAACATCCATAGATTGTTTCCTCATTAAAAGTGGATTGCTGACACAAGCCAAACTTTTGAACTGCTCCAAGAACATTGAAGTCGTCGTATTCAGACTGTCATCGGTGCAGTCTGTTGAATCAGAATAGACTGTGAAACAGTCTGTAGCCGCTGTTCCAACTGCTTGTCAATGCGACGAAGGGTTGGAACAGTACATCATCTACTTATCTTCTCGTTGCGGTTATCGAATTGATCTTTAGAGATCGATTCGATAACCGCAAGATGAAGATTTGAGAGTCTTCGGGTTGTCATCAGCAATGCAAGGTGCTGTAAAAGTTTTGATGACTTGCACAAACACCATACGTAAATTCTTCTCAATTTTATTACATTTTGTCATCTCCCTGAAGTTAGAGCGTAGACTTTTTGGGACTTCTCGACGTGGAGCGTTGTCGCTTTGGAGAAAGTCGTCAGTACCCAATTGTTTCGCAGAATTTGATGAGCTGATGGATCTAGCCTTGTTCGTGATCTGGCAATACGGTGTTGTGCCATCGCCCTATGCATAGTTGGACTTGGGTGCAAATGCGGCGATCGCCCTGGATTACTCTGGAGCGGCGATCGCTCCAAATATGTCGACTCTGACGATTAGAGCTGTAGTTTTGCAGCAGGTTTCTCCCAACCTTATCAGTAACGCCATCAAGCACCATGATTGATTCAGATGGGACAAATATCAATCTCGGTTCGACGTATCTATCGAGGCTACGAATTTGCGGTCAGCGACGATAGTCCTGGTATCGCTTCTCAATATCCTGATCGGGTGTTTGAGCTTTTCCAAACGCTGACGTCTCGGGACAAAGAGGAGAATATAGGGATTGGGCCTTCTCTTGTTAAAAAGCTTGTT
>CAKZMO010000222.1 GCA_937128595.1 uncultured cyanobacterium
TGACGACATCTCTGTGGGTGACGCGATGATGGGCGATCGCTGCGGCCCCATCATCAGCCAAGTCTTCTAGTCCTTCAGAGCTGCGCAGCAGCGCGGCGGCTCCTCCGGCCAAAATGCCCTGCACCATCTCCGGTGGAGTGCAAAACGTGGGCGGACATTCAGCCGCATCGAGTACGCCTAATCTGCCGCTCGTGCCTGCTCCAACATAGAAGAGACGCCCCCCTTCTGCCAGAGATTTCGCCGTGTAGTCGATGGCTTCAGCCAATGCCTCTCGTGCTGCCGATACGGCTGTAATCACCTGCTGATCTTCCTGACAGAACACATCCACAATTTCTAGAGCGCTCATTTGGTCTAGGTTAGCGCTGTTGGGATTCTCCTGCTCAGTGAGAAGGTGCCCGCGTTCGACAGCAGGAGACGAGGAAAAATCATCGTCAGTTGGCGCTTGAAAATCAGGTGAAGTCATAACCTCTTAAAGCATAGATTAACTAGAGTTGTGCATCGCTGCCGCGAGCAAGGGACTTGCCTCAGGCGATTTCTGGACATGAATATAAAATTACCGAATCGGCGGTACCTTACACTTCGCCAACGACACCCTAACGACCCCCTACAGAAGGAATGAATCCCTAGAGACTAAACAGCTTCTCAAGATTCTTCCGAATCCATGCAACGGGATTAATATCGTATTCTGCCGGGTTAATTAGTCCCAGCTCTTGTAGACGGCGCTGCTGCATCGACAACTCTGCTCGATGCTTGCCCATTTCTTTGACAATCAAATCATAGATACGGGGCTGATCGTTCAACAGTTTCTTAAACCCTTGAGGACTGATCGAAAAAACAGTCGTCTCTTCAAGGGCTTTGACAGTCACGGTGCGCGGCACATTTAACATTAGAGAAAATTCGCCAATATACTGCCCCGCCTCTAAAACCGTGGGAGAGGACTGACCTCCGATGGCGTATCCCACTGAGCCTGACAGAATGATGTAGAAAGCATCCCCTGGCCCGCCTTCTTCGTAGAGAATTTCACCGACTTGGAGATGGCGACGGTGACCGATTTCAACTAGCTTGCGTAGCTCGATTTCGCTACAGCTTTCGAAGTAAGAAAGCTGTTTCAAAAGTGTGCGCACGGGCACGGGCTTTGTAAATTGTCCGATTATGACGTTTGCTGGCTGCTGTAAGACAGCATGTTCGTCGTAGCTTTCTGGACTTGATTTGATGACAACATTGGGATTTCGTTGCCACACATCGAGCCGAGGAGAAGCGAGTTTGAGACCATGCTGCCTCAAATTTTGCTCAATGATGAATCGTAGTGAGCTTTCGGTAATATATTTTTTGTCAATTTGCTTCATCCACACCCATAGATGGAAGTCGTAAGAATTGTGGGTGATGCCTGTGAAATATACTTCAGGAGGATATTCATAGGACACACTCTCTTCTAAATAAGCAGAGTCCATCAAGACCTCAATCACCTGAACCGGATCGCTCTCGTGGGCAACGCTGATGGGAATCGATACCCAACCGTAGGGATTTTGATACGTCCAGTTGACGATTTGATTGCCGACGAGGTGACTGTTGGGCAACACAATATGTCGCTGGGTAATGGTGCGCACCACCGTGGAGCGCAGAGAAATATCGACGATGTAGCCTGACATTCCGTCCCATTCGATAAAGTCACCGACCTTCAGCTTTTGCTCGATCAGAAGAGTAATGCCGCTGATGAAGTTGCGAGTGATTTCCTGTAGACCAAAACCAATCCCAATACCCAGACTGCCTGCAAGAACTGCGAGGGATGCGAGATTAATACCGATCGCCTGAAGTAAAGCAATACAAAACAGAGTGCCCAGGCTATAGCTGGTCACGGTGGCGATCGCCTCACGGGTTCCTTGCTTTAGCCCGATGCTGCCGAGCACGTAGTTTGACAGCACTTGCTTGAGGCTAAGAGAGATTACCAGAGCGATGAGCAAAACGAGCATGAACTGGGCGATCGCCCCTAAGGAAACCAAACTATTCCCGATTCGCAGCAGGGGATAGTCAAGAACGTTGTTGATCGATTCTGAGAACCGAACAACAAGAGAATAAAGAGCTGAATCTGTAAATGGAACCGACAGCAGGTGCACAGGAATAACGTGGGCTTGAGGTGGATGACAAAAAGGAAAAGAAGTATTGGGCGATGCCTTTACCCCCCCGAAAATGAATTGCGGGTTAGTTAGTGAAAGCCTCCCTTTGGAAAAAGATATGTCGGCTGTCAGTTCCAGAAGGATTTGATCTTCTCTGAAGGGACTTAATCTTCTGTAGCAGTCTCAAATAATTTATGAGTCTTCATTGCTCAAAACGACAAAAGTTGGTGCTATTCCTCAAAAATGAAGCAGCCCTACAGCATTATTCCGCATCATGCCTCCTAAATAACGATGTCCGAGCCTGTGCCGCTAAAAATCATGCCATCAGGTGATTCTGCTTTTGTAACGAACTGTTCACGGACTGAGGAAAGGATCGTTACATCGAATACAGTTTCAAATTCCAGCAAGCTTAAGAGTCTATGGATAAACCGTGCGATCAAAAATATTTCGTGAACGGCCTCTATGAAGTACTGAACTATTACTGAACTGAAATTGCTATGGCACAAGAGTCTGATAACTTGACACCTTCCCCTGATAGGGAATCTGAATCATCGGGGGCGATCGCCAGTCCTCCTCAGCCCTCTGAGTCTCATGACTTTCCCCACCAGTCGGGGGCGATCGCCGACTTCTTCGGGTTCAATACTCTGCGCACCACCATGCGTAACGAAGTGCTGGCCGGGGTCACGACCTTTGTCACGATGGCTTATATCCTGGCTGTCAATCCTGGCATTTTGTCAGAGGCAGTTTTCTTACAAGAACCAGGCGATCTTTTCGGCGAACTGGTGATGGCGACGGCGCTATCTGCGGCTCTCGCCACCCTGATCATGGGGCTTTACGCCAAATTACCCTTCGTTTTGGCCCCCGGAATGGGTGTCAATGCCTACTTTGCTTTTTCTGTCGTTTTGGGACTAGGCATCGACTGGCGTGTTGCTCTCGCAGCGGTTTTTATTGAAGGCATCATTTTCATTTTGATGACCATCAGTAACCTCCGAAGCAAAATCGTATCAGCCATTCCTGAATGTATTAAGCACGCGACGACCGCAGGTATTGGTCTGTTTATCGCCTACATCGCCCTCAAAAATGCGGGCATTATTGTCGCAGATGAGGCGACCTTTACAACTCTGGGAGATTTAAAGTCGCCTGCAACGCTGGTCGCAGTCATCGGTATTCTTCTGACCTCAGCCTTCATGGCTCGCCGCATCACGGGTGCTCTTCTGTGGGGCATTTTGGCTACCGCGCTGCTCGGATGGATTGTCGGCGCTGCGCCTTGGCCGAGTGGGTTTATTGGGGTACCACCGCTACCGACGGATCTCTTTGGTCAAGCGTTTGTTGGGCTAGCAGATGTTCTTGCGACTAGCGTTTGGCAGCTTTTCGGTATTGTCTTTGTACTCCTGTTTGTCGATTTGTTTGACACCATTGGAACGCTAACAGGATTAGGGGCTAAGGCTGGTTATATCGACGAAGAGGGTAACTTTCCTGGGGTTGAACAAGCCTTTATGGCAGATGCTGTGGGCACGACGGCAGGTGCTGTGTTAGGAACGTCCACAGTGACGACCTATATCGAGTCCGCATCGGGGATCTCAGAAGGAGGACGGAGTGGTTTCACAGCTATTGTGGCTGCGGCGTTGTTTGCCCTGTCGATTTTGTTTATTCCTCTACTGTCGGGTATTCCCGCATTTGCGACGACTCCATCCTTGCTGATTGTGGGTGTGTTGATGATGACGGGAGTGCGTCGGATTCGCTGGGAAGATCCCGCAGAATCAATTCCGAGCTTCTTGACGATTCTGATTATGCCGCTCAGCTTTTCTATCGCAGAGGGTCTGGCGATGGGACTGATCGCATATCCGTTCATAAAAGCCTTTCAGGGCAAGAGCCATGAAGTCACCATTGGGATGTGGATTTTGGCGATCGTCTTCATCATTCGATTTGCTGTGACCTAAGGCGAAATACTGCGGCTGACGTGCTGTTAGGGGCGATCGCCAACCTTCTGCTCTATTCTCAGTTCTCTGATTGGATTAGCGCCAGTCATTGCCTCAACTTGTGAATTCCTCTTCCAACCCTGGGAGAGGGATTTTGCTTTCTCGCCTCTCTGGAAGTTGGAAAGACATCGAAGGATAGGGAAGCGATAGAGAATTGTTGAGAACAGGCCAAAATTTATCCCTCACAGAGAATGCCTCGCGGGAATAGGTGCTGTGGTTTGTGAATTCTGAGCGGATGGAACGTGCCATTGCTAGAGAGCCGCAATGTTAGAGAGCCGCAATGGGCGATCGCACTTCATTCAATGCTGTTTTGACCCGGTCTAGGTGTCGAGCGACAAGTCCTTGAGTCAGCATCGTTTCCGCTTTCGCAAGTCCTGCCTCAAACGAGTCACAGACACCTCCACGCCAGAGATAAAAGCCGCTGTTCCAAATAGCAGACTTCATCAGTTCAGACGGGGTTCCGTGCAAGACTGACTTGAGCTGATCGAAATACGCCTCATCAGATTCGAGGGGAACATCTTTGCCCTCAAAGCCATAGTCTCTGGGGTGCAGGAGCAGGCGCTCCATTGTCGATTGCGGCTCGTGAGGTGAATCGTTCGATGCGACTTCTGATTCTGATGGTGTGAACAGACCCACAATGCACGTGCGATCGCGCGGCAGGTCGCAACTTCCTTCTAGTCCCTTGATTGTCATGAAGGAACGCACCTGATGCAGTGTGAGAGCGGTTTGAATCATCTGCTCTGTTGGCGGATGGACGAATCCACAGGTTACTAGAGCGTCTTGTTCTCGGTAAGGACTCCACATGAGTTCTAGGGTGGCCTGGGGCGGCCGCTTGCCAAGCTGGTCTCGGTAGGGAACGAGTCCCTGAGCGAGAGGAAAGTGATCGGGCAAGTAGACAAACCCTAAATATATTTTTTCAAAGACAGTTTGTACTTGATCAATTGACAAGCCCGTCCAGTTGAGCCCCAGTCCTTGCCAGATTTCGACCAGCGGTAAGCCATATTTGGTGGGCATGCGTTCGCCACCGTGCAGCACTACGGGACAGCCTGCTGTTGCTAGCACCAAAGCTGTAATAGGAGTGACGGGAGCCGTGCGCGATCGCCCATCGTAGGGAGAATTCATCACGATCGGACGATAAGCCGCCTCAACAGAAGAAAGCTGTTGCCCAAATTCTTTGTAGGCATCTAGCATTCCAGCCAGTTCTTCTCCCGTCGGGCGGCGGATGCGATGGGCAATCATGAAGGCTCCAATCTGAGCCGGGGTCGCATCCTGAGTTAGCATCATGCGAGCTGCGTCAGAGGCTGCTTGACGAGACAGACTTTCGCTTGTGTGTTGCCCGCTGCCCACCTTGCGAAGCAGCTCTCGAAATTGCTCACTCATAATCAGAAATGTAGACCTGATAGGATGGCAGAAAGATTAAACGGCTTCGATTCACAGAAATATCGATACTTGTTGTGGGCGTTGAGTGTCAGAATGTTAAGCTCCTCCATTCTTGAATAAAATCAGCTCTGAAGCGGATTCTTTTGGGATTTCTAAAAAGAATTGGCGGCGATTAAAGATTGAGCAGACTGACCATTGAACGACTGCTCATTGAATGACGTTTGATCCTCCACGATCAGCGTTTTGACTAGATTTCGAAAATGCTGAATGGGCGGAATATCGAGGCGATCGCGAGTGGTGACCAACACAACTTCGCGAGTCAAAATTTGTGGAGCAGTAGAGCGGGTTGTTAACGTCGAGTCAGCTTGGATGTCACTCATAGCAGAGCGCGGCAACAGGGCAACAGCGCTACCGCGTTTTACGATGCCACGAAAGGCATCAAGCGTGTTGAGTTCTAGAATAGACTTCAGCTCTAGATTTTGGCGTTGAAACTGTTCCTGCACCAGCCGTTGCATTCCATAACCATCTTTGAACACGACTTGCGGAAACTGAGCCAACTCCGTCCAGGGAACTTGATTGTGCTGAGCTAGAGGGTGACTGGCCGCCATCATGATCTCAATCGGCTCTTCAAACAGAGAGTCTACAACCATGTCGGAGCTAGCTGTAAGAAAGCGATTGTTCATGACGATCGCCGCATCGACTAGTCCATCTCGGAGAACCTTGAGGGCGCGATCGCTTCCCAGAGAGGTGACGCGCAACTGCACCTCAGGATAGCTATGGCAAAACTCTTGCAGTACCGGAGGCAGATGATAGGCGCAAACCGAGTGAATGACTGCGACACATAATTCTGGCTGCTTGCCCTGACGCAATTCTTCAAATTCGGCAACGGCTTGACTCCATTCGTGGCAAATTTTGCGGGCGCGATAGAGGAGGCGATCGCCCGCCACTGTGAGCTTTGCTTGGGCATTGCGATGAAAAACAGGCATACCTAGCTCAGCCTCCAAGGACTGAACCTGGCGACTAATAGTTGACTGCGTTACCCCACAGCGTTGAGCCGCCTGTTGGAAACTCTTCGTTTCAGTCACGGCTAAAAACGCCTGTAGTTGTTCGAGACGCACGAGCGATCCCCCTTATTATGGGTTCCCATGGTGTTGCGGCAAGCTGAACGGCAAACAGCATCTTTTACCTATGCCTAAACAGTAGGTAAAAGATGCTGTCGTCTTTGTATCCTCAGCTACAGCTCCTTAGACAGATGCAGGCAATAGCCCGCCATCTTGGAGCTAGCTTCAGCAGCCCTCTACTCGTAGTGGAGCTGTTGATTACACACAACTCGTTGATGACCCAGGAGGTCGTCTCGTTCACCCCTTCAATCTTCATTTTCAAAGAAGGCTGAAGCACGTGGATGCCGAATCTGTCGATGGGTGTGGCTTGACAGCTCAGGGGAGAGAGACCCGATTTAAACCCAGGAGCATGTCACTTGGATGGCTTTGTCACGAGCAGAGAATCTCAGCGTGATGGCGAATATGATCGCCTACAAAAGTTGAAATGAAGTAATAGCCGTGATCATACTCAGGCTGCATCCTTAAGATCAGGGGTTGACCCACTTCTTCACAAGCGGATTGAAAAAGCTCTGGTAGGAGCTGCATTTGCTGCAAAAACGAGTCAGCGCTGCCTTGGTCGATGAGAATGGGGTGACTAAAAAGGGGGCGATCGCGCTTCGTTGTTCTGACCAGTGCGCTGGCATCATAGGTCGCCCATTGACTTTTGTCGTCGCCTAAATAATGGCGAAATGCTTTTTGCCCCCAGGGGCACTGCATCGGTGCGGCAATTGGTGCAAAGGCAGACACCGAACGGTAGCGATCTGGATTTTTGAATGCACAAATCAGCGCCCCGTGGCCTCCCATCGAATGCCCGAAAATACTCTGACGCTCCATATCAGCCGGAAAGTTTGCTGCGATGAGCTGAGGCAGTTCGTCCACCACATAGCTATACATGCGATAGTTCTGCTTCCAAGGGGATTCGGTTGCATCAACATAGAATCCCGCACCTGTTCCAAAGTCCCAAGCATCGTCTTCGCCCGGAATGCCTGCATCGCGAGGGCTGGTATCAGGAGCGACAAGCATGATGCCATGCTCTGCGGCATAGCGCTGGGCTCCGGCCTTTGCCATAAAGTTTTCGTCGGTGCAGGTCAGCCCCGACAAAAAATACAGCACCGGAACCGCTTGTGTTTTGGCTTGGGGCGGCAGATAGACAGAAAATTTCATCTCGCCCTGACACGCCTCGGATGGATGACTGTAAAAGCGGGTAGAACCTCCAAAACAGGCGTGTTGGCCGCGAAGGGTGAGAGATGCAGACATAAGATGACAGGCAATAGACGACGATGAACCCGCGAGAGTTGTTGAGCACTCTCTTGATTCAATCACTCTAGCGTAAGGTCTGAAGTTAGAGCGATCGCACTTGGTCTAGAACTCGATGAGCTAGCTCTAATTTGCTGCATAGGGGAATGTCGGTGCGATCGCCATGTCGAGTCAGTATGACAGCCTGATTTGTGCTGCTGCCGAAGCCACTAGAAGGCTGATCGATGGGGTTCGCTACAATCAGGTCGAGCCCTTTTCGCTTCAGCTTATCGAGCGCAGGGGCAATGATATCGCCAGTCTGAGCTGCAAAGCCAATCAGTTTTTGATCAGACCGAAGATGGGTACGCAAGTCTTGCAAAATGTCAGGTACGGACTGTAACGGCAGGCTGTCGGGCAAGTCTCCCTTGGGTAGTTTTGCTCCAGAGCAGCTTGCAGGTCTTACATCCGCAACTGCCGCCGCCATGATGATCCAGTCCGCCGTTTTGGTATGGCACAGCATCGCCTGATGCATCTCTGCTGCGGTGGTAATGGGAACGAAAGAGATGGCAGAATCAGCTTCGGCGAGTAATCGAGCCTCTATTGGTCCGTGGACTAAAGTGACGGTTGCGCCTCGGTGGTGGGCGGCTTGGGCAAGGGCAATTCCCATCTTTCCGGTTGCAGGATTGCCAATAAAGCGGACGGGATCTAGAAACTCGCGGGTACTGCCTGCGCTGATCAGCACCTGCTTATTTTCTAAGTCTCGTTTGCCCAGAGTGTCAGCCAAAGAATGAAGATGAGCCAGAATTTGACTCGGCTCGGCCATGCGCCCTGTGCCAACGCGATCGCACGCCAGCAGTCCTGCGCCTGGGCCAATGGTGTGGTATCGAGGGTTTGACCGAATCGCCTGCCAGTTCTGCTGTACGGTCATCTGCTCCCACATATCAGTATTCATGGCAGGAGCAACCAACACGGGACAGGCCGAAGCCAAAACCGTGTTGGTCAGCAGATTATCTGCTAGTCCGTGGGCTAGCTTGGCCAGAGTATTTGCCGTCACTGGAGCGAGGAGAATTAGGTCTGCCCATTCTCCCAAAGCGATATGAAGGGGGCGAGGCTCAGCTGCCTCCCAGAAATCGGAGTCATTGTAAGCGCGATGTCGCGACAGGCTTGCAAACGTCAACGGCGCGACAAACTGTTCCGCGCGATCGGTGAGCACCACCCGCACCTCAGCTCCAGCTTTGGCAAGGGATGATACGATTTCGCATACTTTGTAAGCCGCAATGCCCCCTCCTACACCGACCACAAACTTTCGATGGCTCAGCATCGGCAGCTTTAGGTGAAAATCGCAGAAGATCCAGGAAGGTGATAAATCTGGTTATGATTCGTCATAGGTTTCCATGTCTAATAGATAAAGATAAGACTCGACCATGTCCGGGCGTTGAAAGGCGATCGCCCGCAGCAAATGCCAGTCTTTCAGCCCATCAAATGGATTGGCGTACTCATCTGTTTCCAAGCGTTGAGCTAGACTTTCAACATCTGATTCAGTGATGTGGTCGATATCATGTCCGGCGAAGCTCATGGTTGTCATGGCTCAATCCTTCCCCTCAAGAGCGTTTGCAGATTCGAACAGCAGACTTTCAAAACAACGAACGTCACCAGATATCAGAATCTGATCCGGGCAGGTATGAGGAACTGTTTCCTCTCAGTCATTAATGTACACTGCCGCATTTCTTATCCTAATCTTTCTGTTGGAGCTGTGTAACGACTTCACCCATAAAAGTTTGCATAAGATTCAATAACTCCAGCGAAATTTCGTGTCCCATGTCGAACTCGTGATATTGCAAGGGGGCATTGAGTTGTAGAAGCTGATCTCGTGCCTGTTGTGCAAGTTCTAGGGGAACTGCCGGGTCGGATCGTCCATGTCCCATCAGAATAGGGGGTAGTGGAAAATCCAGATCCTCAGGGCGTTTGGGCAGCGGCTCGTGAAGATAGCCGCTCATTACCATCAAAGCGGCAAAAGGGAGGCGACAGGACAAATCAAGAGTCATGGCTCCCCCCTGGGAAAATCCAGCCAACACCGTGCGCGATAGGGGAATGTTTGTTTCTGAGGTTAGCTGGTGAATCCAGTCCATCAGGAGATGACGGCTGTTCTCCAGCTCAGCCTGAAAGTCATCACCCAGGTCAAACTGCGTTCCCGTACTGGTAAACGTTTCGGAGAGGTTGTACCACATGCGACCTCCGGGCACGAGCGGATGGGGCATGGGCGCATCGGGAAAGGCCATCTGAAAGTCAGGCCGCTGAAGATAGGGGGCAATGCCTAAGAGATCCTGACAGTTTGCACCCCAACCATGTAACAAGATCAGCAGTCCGATTGGAGAGTCGGGTGTTTGATGGGGAACGGCGATCGCATGAAGAGACAGAAGCTTTCTCCTTACCGAATAAAAAGGATTGAATCAGGACAGTAAACAGTTGACGGTGAGCCGATAGGAAGACCTTAAATCAGTTAGCCTCCTTGAAAATCATAAGTTTATCTGACTTCCATTTCCATCTATCCTGGATAAGGCGTCGGGTCTTTCAAGACTAAATCAAAGATAAGCAGAGAAACAGCATGGCAAAACTGGCACTATTGAGCGTTTCTGACAAAACCGGAGTCGTAGATCTCGCTCAAACCCTGGTTGATGAGTTCGGGTTTCAGATTATCAGCAGTGGCGGCACCGCAAAAGCCTTGCAAGAGGCGGGCATTGCCGTTACCAAGGTGTCGGACTACACGGGATCGCCCGAAATTTTAGGCGGACGAGTAAAAACTCTGCATCCCCGGATTCACGGCGGTATTTTGGCACGACGTAATTTGCCAGAGGATGAAGCTGATTTGGCAGCAAACGATATCCAACCGATTGATTTGGTTGTGGTCAATCTTTACCCCTTCGCGCAGACCATCATGAAACCTGATGTGACGCTACCAGAGGCGATTGAAAATATTGATATTGGGGGCCCAACGCTGCTGCGAGCTTCAGCCAAAAACTTTGCTCATCTAACGGTGCTGTGCAGTCCGGTGCAGTATGACGAATACCTCCACGAGTTGCGCCACAACCAGGGGGAGGCAACTCTGCAATTTCGGCAAAAGGCTTCGCTGCAAGCGTTTCGTCATACAGGCCAATATGACCAGGCGATCGCCACCTACTTAGCGAGTCTCGATCCCTCTATCAGCGAAGTTGAAGCCGATGCGAACTTAATTCCTGAAACCTTTGCTATGTCGGGCTGTCAGATGCAAGAGCTGCGCTATGGCGAAAATCCCCACCAGCCAGCAGCTTGGTATCAATCGGGAACAGCCGTAACCGGATGGGCCGCTGCCGAAAAGCTCCAGGGCAAAGAGTTGAGCTACAACAATTTGGTTGATTTGGAAGCCGCGCGACGAATCATTGCCGATTTTGGGAGCAGACAGCCCGTTGCCGCAGTGTTGAAGCACACCAATCCTTGTGGAGTGGCGATCGCCAGTAGTTTATCCGAAGCCTATGAGCGAGCGTTTAACGCAGATTCGGTGTCAGCCTTTGGCGGCATTGTGGCGCTTAATCAGTCTATTGATGCTGCAACCGCTGAAGCCATGACCCGTACATTCTTAGAATGCGTCATCGCTCCAGGCTGTGAACCCGAAGCCCAAGACATTCTGGCGCGTAAGAAAAATTTGCGGGTGTTGGTAATGCCCGAGTTTCGCCAAGGGCCAGCCCAAACCATGAAGGCGATCGCCGGAGGCTTTTTGCTCCAGGCTAGCGACACCCACGAGGTCAACCCAACGGAATGGAAGATGGTGACTGACCTCAAGCCCTCAGCAGAGCAGCTCAATGAGCTGGTGTTTGCCTGGAGTGTGGTGAAGCATGTCAAGTCCAATGCCATCGTGATCACAGCCGATCAGACCACCCTTGGCATCGGTGCCGGTCAGATGAATCGGGTTGGAGCCGTGGCGATCGCCCTCGACCAGGCTGGCGATCGAACGAGGGGAGCGGTGATGGCAAGCGATGCGTTCTTCCCCTTTGACGACTCTGTGCGGACGGCGGCTGACAAAGGAATTGTGGCGATCGTGCAGCCCGGAGGCAGCATGCGCGACGACGACTCGATCAAGGCCGCGAATGAGCTAGGCATCGCGATGGTGTTTACAGGCATACGTCATTTTCTGCACTAACGCTTTTGCCTTCTTCCATCATCAAGACGATGAGTCGCTGCGCGATGGATGGCCGTGCCAACTGCGGTCATTTTCGTGATCATATTCTTGACGGAGCAAGTCGGTGACTTCGTCCATCGTTCCCGTCGAAGGAATCCAGCTGGAGTTCACGTCAGGAAAATCGACCTTGCAGTTTTCGCATTTCTTTTCTGATGAAAAGCGAATAGGACACCAAAATGACTCGACGTTCCTCAGCATTTCCGTGCCAAGCGACCAAACGCCCGTCATCCAGTCGCAGTATAAGCACCAAATGAGGTCGTAGCCTACGAGTCCTTCAAACTTTTGACGCGACACATTGACCCAGTCTTTGGCGTCATAGGCAGGCAAGCGGATCAGCCAAGTCAGAGGCGGGTAGGCGAGCCATTCTGATAATCGTACGACCCAGAAAGTTGGAATCGCAATGGCCGTGACCCAGAGTGCGGCATGGTTTTGCCATTTTCCAACAATGGTTCCCAGCGTAACGTGAATCGATTCGGTTCCAGATTGAGGCGATCGCACCCGTTCATCGATCGACACCCAGACCATCACAGCACTGACTTCTGCGGCGATCGCGACCGGAATGCCCCAAAAGCCGAGAGCCGAGAGGCTAACCACCAGAGGAAATAGAGTGAAGTAGGCCACGACTGCATCCAGTCCTGGAGCCTGAATTAGGTTTTGAGAGATAGGCTTCGTCCATGCTCCCAACAGCGGTAGAGTCTGCAAGATGAGTGCGCCCAGCACTAGCGCGCTCGTTAGGCCGAGATAGAGTACTAGGGTCGAAAGTAGAGTCATGACAGTAGCCCTGGATAGACGAGAAACACGCTTAAGGAATTGGTCAAACGCTTCTTATCGAAGAGGATAGTGGGAAGCTTTGGATACCGTATACCCAACGTAATAAGTCGAAACAGTTTTGCAACTCATTGGCCACGTACCGATGTGACTTGTTTTGTCAGGGTTTGGAACTGAAAGCAGCTCGTGAATCTTGCGAATCCGAGGAATAAGAGAGTCAACCCAGAGTTTCGGGGTGAGATCAAGAGACGGTATCGCGCGGCGGTGAGGTGAGTGCAGATATGGCCTCAGGCGGGGGCAGAACAACGAGCACAGCAGCGCCTGCGGCTTCGAGTTGGTGGCGATAGCGTTCTGCGGTTGCTTGGTCTAATCCAGTCGCAACGATACTGAGGGGTTCTGTGAGAAGATTCGCGGCTATTTTTGCATCGTGCGGTCCGAAGACTTGGACAAGCTGCTGAATCTCAGCTTGGCGATCGCCTGGAACGGTCTTCAACAGAATGTCGAAAGATAGCCGGGTTGAAGAATCGTCAGCACTTTCTTCGGAATTCCCTTCCGAATGGGTTTGTGAGGGAGTTTGGCGATCGCCCACAAATTCTTCTGAAAACTGTTCGGAATCAGGGATCTCTTGACCATCGCTATCAAAATCCGATACTGGTCGAGGCAAATCAGTGAAGGCTTGCGATTGCAAGTCTTCCAACGGATGGGGGGTCGCATTGTTGAGCAGTCGTTGAGCATCGCTGTATCCCAGCGTGAAGAGATAGAAGATGCCTCCTTGGTCGTCAACGTGAAAGGTGGCATTGAACGTACGAGCACGCTCGTCCAGATAAAGGCGAGCGCGATCGCCCGATAGTCCAGTGGCTTCTGCGAAATCAAAGGCAGAGATTTTTCCCTGACCTTGCTTCACAAGATTGAAAAATGTAGTGCGAAAGCGATCGCGCTCTTGACGACGAGCATTAGTATGCAGCCCACCCGCTAGCCATGTACCGACGACAGTAGGGGGAATTCCGAGAATAACAAGGGCAGCAATCGCATTGCTTTTTTCTTCCTGAGTCGATTCCGGATTTATGATGTCGATGGAGGTCAGCATGACAATAGGAACTCCGATAAGCAGCAGCAGTCCGGCGATCGCCTTTTTCAAAACTCTCATGCGGGCGATTTTATCCGATAAAAATTGCGATTAAATTGCGATTAAACAGTGGTAGTCAAGACAATCAAGCTTGCTCCTCATTATGCCCGACGGGTCGCCACTCGGTAGAATAGCGAGGTCAGGCCCACCAAAAACATCATGACTCCAGACGATATTACAGCTCTGTTAAGCGAACTTTTTGACGAAGGGTTACGTAACAACTCTCCCGAGAGCTGGCAGATTGAAGACGGTAATTCCCGATTGCTGCTGTTGCTCTCAGAAGACCAGACTTGGCTGCGAGTGCTAATTTCCATCGCTCCAGAGCAAGATGCTCAACCCTTCCTACAGCAGCTTCTCGAATCAAACTTCGATGAAACTCAAGAAACTCGCTACGCACTCTATCAGCGAGTACTGTGGGGAGTATTTCAGCATAATTTCGCAACATTGACCCTGGAAGACTTGCGGCAGGCAATCGCGCGTCTCACACAGCTCCAGCGCAAAGGGTTGTCAGACACTTTCAACCGGGTCGCAGAAGACCAAATTCGGCAAATTATCTATGCTGCTAAGCTTCAAGGGCAGTCGTTAGAAGCCACGATGAAAACCCTAGAACGGTTTTATCACGAAGGGGTCATGGGTGAAGTCAGCCAAAGTGCTGACCAACGAAATTCAGTATTGGCGGCATGGCGCTATCAGCTAGAGCGATTGTGGAATGAAGTGGGCAACGAGGGGTAACGCAGCAACATTGGGAAGGGGTAATTTGCAAACTTGGGATGCACCCAGTGAATTGCAATCACATCAGTGATAAAAAGCTTTGACGTTGATCATCTAAACGAGTTCTCAGCCTTAACGTTTAACTGAATCCAGGTTTTATGACCGTAGACTATAACCTTGTCATTGTTGGCGGTAGTGTGACAGCTCGATATGCCGCAGAGTTGGCTCGTCGATTGAAGGCACGGGTTGCCCTGGTTGAACCCTATGCTGTCACTCAACTCCCCTTAGAGTCTGTGCTAGTGAGCAGCGAATCTGAAATACTGGCTCTTCAGGCCATTCAACATGCTCCGTCTGGAGATTGGCAAGATCGCTGTCGCTGGGGCCAAACGGTGATTCGACAACAATCGCAGCAGCAATCACTCAGCTCTCTCGCAATGTTGGGGGTCGATGTGGTTGTGGGCAATGCTGAGTTTTGTCGGCGCGATCGCGACTTTGGGGTGTGGGTGAAAGGCGCTAAAGGAACAAGCGATCGCTGGCTCACGGCTCACAGCTATTTGCTTTGTCCAGGTTCTGTCCCGACTCTGCCACCGATTACTGGCCTCATTGATGTTCCATTTCTTACCCTGGATGATGTCCTCGCGCTGAAGCCGGGACAGCAAACTGTGGCATTAAACGGACACAGCCTCATCGTGGGTCAGTCGGCGCGCAGTATAGAGCTGGCTCAAGCGTTGGCACAGCAGGGCAAAGCTGTGACTCTCCTGGTGGAGTCACAGCAGTTTGAGCTGGGATGGGATGCGGATGTGTCGCGATTGCTGCTGGCTCAGCTAGAGGCCGATGGGGTCGCAGTTCAAACCGGAACGCAGGCTTTGCAAGCCAAGTGGATTGATGGGCAAGTGTGGGTGCAGACGACCCATCGGGCGATCGCCGTTGACCATCTCATTCTTGCAACTCAGCGGCAGCCTCTGTTGGGGCAAATGAATCCAGGAGCCGCCCAAATAGAAATGCAGGACGGACTAGCTCTAGTCAATAAGAAACTGCAAACCTCTAATCACTGCATCTACGCTTGTGGAGATGCAATCGCTGCCTGCTTGCCCCCCAATCAAATGCGATCGCAGGTCGATGTGGCCGTTCGCAATGGTCTGTTTTTGCCAACGCGATCGCAGCATGACTCCCTGATTGCCAAGCAAATCAATACGGTTCCTCCAGCAGTTCAGCTAGGCTCTACGGAGGCTGAAGCTCGGAAGCAGTGGGGCGATCGCCTTCATGTCGTGCAGGGGCAAGTGGGGCTGACCAACCGCGCTGCCCTAGAACAGAGAAGTGCTGGATTCTGCAAGCTATTGCTCCGTTCCAATGGCACGATCTTAGGGGCTCATGCGGTAGGAGGTGAGGCCGGAGAATGGGTTGGGGCGATCGCCCTAGCCATGCAGGAAAAAATCACCTTTCAAAAGCTCGCGAAGATTCATGCGCCTTCGGCTACCTTCTCAGAATTGCTCAACCAAATGGCCTTGGATTGGTCAACTCAGAAGCTTCAGCGCGATCGCTTCAGATTCAATCTATTAGAACTAGCAATGAACTGGCGACGAGACTGGAGCAATAGTCGATAGCTTGCATGGGTTGAGCTTAGCGTTGGGACTCAAACAAAAAGCAACTCACACAAGCAGGTATTCATACAAAAAACCCCGCATTGCGAGGCTTTTCATAGTTGACGTATGTTGGTCGCGCTTCAAATATGATGGAGCGCTTTAACCTTCACAGATCGCCACGGTTAGCAGCTAACAAGAAGATAACGACGGGGCCAGAAATCATGATTGCTGCGACTAAGGATAGCTGAACGATCGCTTCCCAGTTAACGCCACCGATAATGCTTGTTAAAGAATCCATTGCTCCTCCCAAAACAACCCAGTAATAAATAATATTTAACGCCTTAGCCATATTTTACCCGATGGAATGCGCCCTACAGAAGCCGATTTTTTTAGCCTCACGTTTCGTAATAGGCTCCGCGATATGATGAAGGCCGAATACTCTTTGAACGTAACAGGGCGATTTCTCACTTATGGCTACGTGGCGCTGTATTCAAGGCTGTGGCGCGTGTTGTTATCTCAATCCTTCTGAGCGACCAGACTTGAGCGATTATTTAACCTCTGCTCAGCTCCAAGAATACCTAAAGATGGTTGGCACTGACGGCTGGTGCATTCACTTTGACTCCGCCAGCCGTCAGTGCCGTATTTATGAACAACGCCCTCGCTTTTGCCGGGTGGAGGCTGAGACGTTTCAGGAAATGTATGGCATCGAACCCAGTGAATTAGACGAGTTTGCGATCGCCTGTTGCGTTGAGCAAATTGAAGATGTGTATGGCGATCGCAGTTTGGAATTGCTGCGATTTCAGAAGGAAGTAAGCGATAATGCTGGGATTCGGTGGAGCCGAAATGACAACTGAACCGCTGTTTTGCATAGACCATCTCCGAGTCTCTTATCCTTCTTCGGCATCATCGATCGAGTGGGCTGTGGATGATGTTTCTTTGATCTTGCAACCTGGAGAACGAGTCGGTTTAGTGGGCGAGTCGGGTTGTGGTAAATCGACTCTCGGACGAGCCGCGATGCGATTGCTGCCGTCTGGCTCTCAGGTTGAGGGGCGGGTGACATTTACGGGGCGATCGGTATTTGACCTATCTCCAGAGGGACTCCGGCAGTTTCGCGGAGAAGCTGTGGCGCTGGTGTTTCAAGACCCGATGACGCGTCTTGATCCGCTGATGACAATCGGAGAGCACTGTGTCGAAACCCTGCGATCGCACCGTCCTGATCTATCGCGAGCAGATGCAAAGGCAGAAGCGATCGCCACTCTAGAAGCCGTGAGCATCCCGGCAGAACGATGGAGCCAATATCCTCACGAATTTAGTGGAGGAATGCGGCAGCGGGTGGCGATCGCCCTAGCGCTGTTGCTTAACCCCAAGCTAATCGTTGCAGATGAGCCAACGACAAGCCTGGATGTCACCGTATCCGCCCAGATTTTGAGAGAACTGACTCGCCTGTGTGAGGAGCGCAACATGGCGCTGTTGTTGATTTCTCACGATCTAGCGATGGTAGCTGAATATTGCGATCGCATTGCGGTCATGTACGAAGGCAAACTGGTCGAAGAGGGAGCCGTCGCATCGGTACTCGACCAGCCCCAACATGCCTATACGCGATCGCTCTTGAATGCGGCACTGCATCTTCAGTCGTCCAAACGAGACTCTCCTGCTGAAGGATCTCCTGCTGGGGAAGAGGGGGGAGAGGCGCATGCAACGGCGGATGTCATCCCCTCAGATTCAGCCCGTCCGCTGCTTCATGTCGATGCTCTCGAAAAGTACTATGTTCTAGAACAAAATCTATTGGGGCGACTGTTGAAACAGACAAAGTCCCGCACCATTAAAGCGGTCGATGGCGTCAGCCTCAAGCTCTATCCCGGCGAAATCGTGGGCTTGGTTGGAGAATCGGGCTGCGGCAAAAGCACTCTATCGCGCACCATTTTGCAACTCGTACGTCCCACATCTGGACGAGTGGAATTTCTCGGCAACGATCTGACTCAAATGGCGACTTCCGCCCTGCTGCGCGAGCGACGGCAGATTCAAATGATCTTTCAAGATCCTCATGCCTGCCTTAATCCTTTGATGACGGTCGGGCGTGGGATTGCCGATCCGCTACTGATTCACCATATGGCCTCGCTTGACGAAGCCTTGGAACAATCTAGAAAAATGCTAGAGCGAGTGGGACTGACGCCCGCCGAGGCTTACTTTTCCCGCTATCCTGGAGAGCTATCCGGGGGACAGCAGCAGCGAGTGGCGATCGCCCGTGCTTTGATCACGCAACCGAAGCTGCTGATCTGTGATGAACCTGTCAGTATGCTAGACGCCAGCGTGCAGACGCAGGTGCTTGAACTAATGCTAGAGCTGAAGGCCGAGTTTGATTTGACCTACCTCTTCATCACCCATGATTTGTGGGTGGCGCGGTTTTTGTGCGATCGCATTGCAGTCATGTATGCCGGAGAAATTGTCGAACAGGGCGACACTGAAACGCTGTTTACTCAGCCCCAACATCCTTACACGAAGACACTTTTGGGTGCTGCGCCGCTACTCTCTCGGGTCAAATAATGTGGGGAAATAATGAAAAGGGATGGGTGGCGATCGCTCAGTAGCTTGAGCCGCCTGCATCAGGACAAGACTGGATCCGCAGATATCGCAGATCAGCGCAGATTGTTTAGTCGATGAAGGATACAGCTTCTTTATCTGCGGACTATCTACGCCATCTGCGGATGAATCTCTTCCCTTGGTCGATAGTTAGAGATTTATTTAGAGATTTTCGGATGGCCGATAGAGCTATTCCACAATAGGGACTAGCTCTACCGAACCAATCACATCTTCGTACATGTCTTGCACAAGGTTGTCTTGGAAGGTCTGATACATGCCTGTGAAGCCCCAAGTGTAGACACGCTCATTGCCAAACACAATCAGGTGCCAGCGGTGGATATCGTCAGGAGCTTTTTCATCGCGGCTGCCCTGACGGTTATTGACCTCACGAACTCGGAGAGCTGGAACCGTAGAGTCGCCATAGGGAACTGTCGTGGCAACAACGTCGGTATAAAAGCGGTCTTGCTCGTATTGCTGCTGATAGGTTTGCAGCAACGTGCCGGAACTAACGCCTGGAAGCGGCGCAGCATTGACATAGATGCCGACGGCTCCGCTGTTGAGAATCGGGCCAGTCCAATTCGTTGTTTGGCCTGATACGTCCAGTGCGAACTCGGCAGGAATTGAGACTTGGAAGCCGTTGTAATCGTCAACATGTACAGAGGCTTCCCCTGAAAATCCAGAAAAACTCTCGGTAGTAGGAGTGGACTCAACCTCTTCGCTGTCGTCCGAGCCGCGACCTGGAATGCGAATGCCGCCAAATTGAGCTAGTAATGTTCTAGAGCTGTGACTGAATTCTGTTGAATGGGAGCCTGCGGCAGGATGCGCTTGTGCAGTAGCCGAGGCGATCATCCCAAACGGAAATAGAAGAGCGATCGCTCCTATCCCAAATCCAGCAACTTGGGCACGACGAAGATGGGTCTTAAAGCTATGATTCATAACACTTTGTTGTAGCTACAATTGATAGAATTTCCAAAGTTCCAGCTCCAAAGTTCAGGAACTCTACAGGTAGATTCAGTTCAGAGTGGACGTATTCCAGATAAAAAATTCTGAATAATACAGCTCAATACACAAATCAACTGAAGCACAAAGACGTCCAGAGTATGCGGAGAGCTGCATCTGGATGAAGAGGAGTTTCTGATTCTATGCGTTTGTCCGTAGTCCAAGCAGTCTAATGTGGGATAATTACACTGCGCCACTAATTGCGGACTATGGCTACCACGAAAGAACGGAAACCGATTCTTCTAGATTTTGAAAAACCTCTAGTCGAACTTGAACAGCGCATCGAGCAAATTCGTGACTTGGCAGAGGAGAACGATGTCAATGTTGCGGAGCAGATTCGACAGTTAGAAATCCGAGCCTCTCAACTGAGAAAAGAAATTTTTGACACGTTGACTCCTGCTCAACGACTGCAAGTAGCTCGACATCCTCGTCGTCCTAGTACCCTTGACTACATCCAAGCGATTAGCGACGAGTGGGTAGAGCTGCACGGCGATCGCGCCACGGGTACCGATGACCCGGCAATGGTCGGAGGCATTGCTCGCTTGGACGGTCGCCCGGTTGTGATCCTAGGGCATCAGAAGGGACGTGATACTAAGGACAACGTTGCTCGAAACTTTGGGATGGCCTCTCCCGGCGGCTATCGCAAGGCAATTCGCTTAATGACCCATGCCAATCGTTTCGGAATGCCCATCATCACCTTTATCGATACACCGGGAGCCTATGCCGGGTTAGAAGCAGAGCGCTTAGGGCAAGGGGAAGCTATTGCTTATAACCTGCGCGAAATGTTTCGTCTGGATGTGCCGATTCTGTGTACGGTGATTGGAGAAGGTGGTTCGGGTGGGGCGCTCGGAATTGGAGTGGGCGATCGCCTGCTGATGTTCGAGCATTCTGTCTATACCGTCGCGAGTCCTGAAGCCTGTGCAGCCATTCTTTGGAAAGATGCTGGCAAGGCGGCTGAGGCGGCTGAGGCTCTTAAAATAACAGCGCCGGATTTGCTCGACCTCGGGGTGCTAGACGAAATTTTGCCCGAGCCAAGTGGAGGGGCCCATGCCGATCCGTTGCAAGCTGCAGCGACACTGAAGACCGCCCTCTTGAACCATCTATCGATGCTAGATGCGCTCACCAGTCAACAACGTCGAGATCTTCGTTACCAAAAGTTTCGGGCGATCGGCAAGTTTGACGAGATTCCAGCGTGATGGACTGACTCCAATGCATTTGAACCGTCTCGATTTGCTACGGTATGCGAATTGAAATCGGAACTGTGATTCAGTTCCGATGGTTGTGCTGTTGCAAAGATGCATTGACTTGATGCATCTTTGAAAGATTACTCAAGTTGCTTTGAGGGGACGGGCTTGGAACTCTTTGCCTAGCTCAGCTCATTCCTAAAAATTGAAGAATTTGACCCAAATCAGCGAATGTACCAGCGCCGTCAGTCAAAGCTTTTTCAGAATTTTTAATCTATAGCAATGCGCAGATAGGTTAGGACAGATATTGATGGAGAAGCCGCGCGGTGCGCGGCTTCTCCATCAACGATTGGTTTTATATCAGCGCGTAGCGCTATAGCCATAATGTCAAGCGTCCTCGGGAGGTTGGTCTACAACGCGAATGTCACGATGCTATAATAAAGTCGCAACAAAAGTTTACATGTGATGTGTGACTTTGTATCTAGATTGCTTTTAGCAATGGTTTCTGCGTGCTCTTGTTGAGAGTTTCGGGAAGAGATTACGCAGGATTCTCGCGATAGATTTGAAGATGACTGAACCTGGATATTGGTATTTGAAGAGACCGCTGAGATTAGCGTTTCTTAGTTGAGTTACCAAGGTTGGATTGTTTGAGTGCTACGGCTAGCAAGGTTCTAAGATGCAACGCCGAGTAATCTCGTTGAAGCTTGCAGCTTAGAAAACTCTGTCCAATTGGGAGGCATGGTTTTGGACTGAGGCAAATCTCGAGAATATAGAGTGCTTTGTTGGTGAGCCACGGCAGTAGCGGTAATTTGCATCAGATATTTGCAGCGCGATGTCTCAATCCAAATTCATCATCGTTATTCACAGTAAACGTTCCTACTCAATACGCTTGACTGTGCTTTTATCGAGCGCATTGATCTCTGAAAAGCCGAGCCTGAGATGTATGCATTAAAGCTTCGAAGGTCTACAGGTGCAATGTTCTTGTTCTCAAAACAATTGATGTAATGAAAGGTTGAAAATTTACATGACAGGTTCAAAGGCTCGTCGCGCTCTGATTACTGGAGCGAGCAGCGGAATTGGCAAAGCAACAGCATTGTCCCTAGCAAAAGCTGGATTTCATATAGTGGTGTTGGGGCGTTCTCAAGCCAAACTGGATGCTGTTGTGTCTGAAATCCAGAAGCATGATGTTGATGTCCGTTCCTACTGCCTTGATTTGGCAAAGGTTGATCAGGTGAAATCTTCTATGGAGGCAATCCTCCAAGACTGCGGTCAAGTTGATGTGTTGGTCAACAATGCTGGCATCGGGTACACCGGCACTTTGGCTGAGACGCCTCTAGAAGACTGGCTTTACACCATGAATCTCAACCTGACTGGTGTCTTTCAGTGTATTCAGGCTGTGTTGCCAGGAATGCGCGATCGCCATCACGGCATGATTATCAACATCGCATCTATCGCAGCCAGCACGCCCTTTCCGGGCTGGGGAGCCTACAGTGTCAGCAAAGCGGGGTTGGTTGCATTGTCGAAGACTCTGGCAGGAGAGGAGCGAGCCAATGGCATTCGAGTTGTGACCATCTCTCCAGGCGCGGTCAATACTCCAATTTGGGATACAGACACTGTTAATGCAGATTTTGATCGCTCCAAGATGCTGACTCCTGACGTGATTGCTGACACAATTCTCCATGCGGTGCAGATGCCTGTCTATGCTGTCGTGGAAGAGATGACTGTGACCCCTAGCGCCGGAGCATTGTAGTCAGAAGGGCTACGGTGAGAACCATGAGAATCAAGAACGAAACAAAGCGATGCTGACTCTGACGTATTGAAACGTATTGCTTTAGCCTCTCTAGGTTCTTCAATCCAAGTTTCCAAGTTAAATTTCCAGATTGTTTTTCCAATATCAAGTTTTCGGAGATAGTGAACACGCACCATGACAATTTCTAGCAGCGGTATCAATAACGGCACTAGCGAATCGAACGCGGCAATGAATCGTGAAAGCGAATCTTTAGATACGCTGGATACGTCCAAAACGGTGTCGAGCCGCCCCGACCGCAACACGTCTCGCGGTCAAGAGTCGAGACACAATCCCCCCTCACCTGACTCGAAAGACAAGATGATGGATGCCGTACGTACGATTTTGATGGGGGTGGGTGAAGACCCAAATCGTGAGGGCTTGCTCAAAACTCCCAAGCGCGTTGCTGAAGCGATGCATTTTCTAACCAGTGGCTACAACCAATCTCTCGAAGAATTGGTGAATGGGGCCATCTTCGATGAAGGTCACAACGAAATGGTGTTGGTTCGAGATATCACCGCATTTAGCCTTTGTGAGCATCATATGTTGCCGTTTATGGGTAAGGTCCATGTGGCTTACATCCCCAATCAAAAAGTAGTTGGATTAAGCAAACTAGCTCGCCTTGTGGAGATGTATTCTCGCCGTCTTCAAGTGCAAGAACGCCTGACTCGACAGATCGCGGAAGCAGTTCAGGAAATTCTGGAACCGCAAGGCGTTGCCGTCGTTATGGAAGCGACCCACATGTGCATGGTGATGCGAGGTGTTCAAAAGCCCGGTTCTTGGACAGTTACCAGTGCGATGTTGGGCGTGTTCCAAGATGAACAAAAGACTCGTGAAGAGTTTTTAAGCTTGATTCGCCATCAGCCAGCATTTTTTGCTTAGAAATTGGGTCAAAAAAGTTGTTGAGTATGACAGTTTCTGGAATGGCTGTCTTTTGAACTGTGTTTAGGGGTGGGAGTTCTTCAGTAGGAGAAACCCACCCTTTTCTGCATGTTGTATCTGCTATTTGCAAAACATTTTGCAAAAGCTCGAAGACGATATCTTAACGTTGAGCCGATCTCAACCATCGAGAGAACTCAGTGCTTTTATCCTAAGTTAGTTGGCTCCTAGTGGGGCTGTGGCGATCGCCCTCCATCAGCGAATAGGGGTATAAAAATGCTCAAATATGAACGATAGCCATCTACTGTCTTGGTGCTTTCACGGCATCGCTTAGTCGGAAAACGGGGTTCACTACACATGATGGAGCTTCCTAACGGAGTGGTTACGTTTTTGTTCACAGACATTGCAGGAAGCACACGTCTTTGGGAGCAATCTCCTGAAGTGATGCGGCAATCTCTCCAGCGACATGATGTTCTTGTTGAGGAGTGTATTCGGAATGCAGGAGGGTTGACCATCAAGCCCAGAGGCGAGGGAGACAGCTTCTTTGCCGTGTTTAATCGAGCAACAGAAGCGGTAACAGCAGCAAGGTATCTCCAGCTCGGCATCATTCAAGAAAATTGGCATCCAGAGACCCCTCTCAGCGTGCGAGTCGCTCTCCATACAGGCGAAGCCGATTTGCGCGATGGCGACTATTACGGCACAACTGTTAACCGCTGTGCTCGCCTGCGCTCGATTGGTCATGGAGGACAGGTTTTGCTGTCCCACGCGACTTACGAACTTGTTCAAGACAGTCTGCCAGATGAAATTACTCTGCAGAATCTAGGACGACATCGCCTGCGAGACCTACAGCGCCCAGAGGAGGTGTTTCAGCTTCTCCATCCCGAGCTGCCATCAGATTTTCCGCCACTCCGCTCTCTCAATGTAATTCCGAATAATTTGCCGCAGCAGTTGACGAGTTTCGTGGGACGAGAACAGGAAACACGGGAAGTAACTCAACTGTTGCAGACAACGAGATTGCTGACGCTGACGGGAGCCGGAGGCTGTGGAAAAACGCGGTTAGCGCTCCAAGCGGCAGCAGCAGTCTTGGAAGACTATGCTGATGGGGTGTGGTTCATTGATTTGGCTCCCGTCAATGATCCGAATCTCATTCCTCAGACGGTCGCTGAAGCACTAAACGTCAAGGAAGAGCCTGGAAATTCTCTCAACCAAACACTGCTTGACTTCCTGTGTGACAAGTCGATTTTGCTGGTGTTCGACAACTTGGAGCACCTGATGCAATCGCGAGACTTGCTGGCGCACCTTTTACAACGGTCAAATCCACAGCTCCGTGTGTTGGTCACGAGTCGTGAGATTTTGAGGACTCCGGGAGAAACCATTTTGCGGGTTCCGTCGTTATCAATTCCGTCAACGAGTCATCTTCCAACACTCGACAGCTTGACCCAGTATGAAGCTGTCAGGCTGTTTGTAGAACGGGCGGTTGTTGCGCGCCCCTCTTTCTTGGTGACGAGTGAAAATGCTCCAGCAGTGGCTCAGATTTGCCATCGTCTCGATGGAATTCCCCTTGCGATTGAATTGGCGGCGGCTCGTGTCCGAGTGCTGACTGTCGAGCAAATCAATGAGCGACTCGATGAGCGGTTTCGGCTGCTAACGGGAGGCAGTCGTACTCTTTTGCCTCGTCAACAGACCTTGAGAGCTTTGTTGGACTGGGGATACAACTTACTCACGGAAGCGGAGAAAACACTATGTTATCGCCTCTCTGTTTTTGGTGGAGGCTGGACTTTAGACGCGGCAGAATCGGTTTGTGCAGGAGAGGGAATTGACGAATTTGAGGTGTTGGATCTGCTGTCGGCTTTAATCGATCGCTCAATGGTCGTGCTTGAGGAAAAAGAATTAGGATTGCGTTACCGATTTCTCGAAACCATTCGTCAGTATGGGCAAGAGCGGTTGCTGGAAGAAGGCGAGAAGCATCGTTTAGAACAGCGCTATGGTGACTTTTTCTCTCAGCTGGCAGAGGCATCCGCACCTAAGCTGCAAACGATCTCAGCGGGAGAGTGGTTGACTCGGTTGGATGCTGAAATCAACAATCTGCGAGCCGTGCTCAGATTCTATGAACGCAGTGAAAATGGAGCTGAGGCAGGTCTGAAGCTCGTGCTCAATCTAGCGATGTTTTGGACGCTGAGAGGTCACTGGGCTGAAGGACGCGAGTGGCTGGAGAAGTCGTTGGCGAAAGGATGGGTGCGATCGCCAACTGACCATGCTCAGGTGCTTGACTGTATTAGCGGCATTGCCTTGCGCCAGGGTGACTATGACACCACAAAGCAGCTCTATGAGAGGGATGCTAGTCCTCTAGAGGACTCATCCGGTGGAGCCCAAAGTGATCCGCTTGATATCGCTAGGCAGCTTTTCAACGTTGGCTTAGTTGATCTGTGTCAGGCCAACTATCCAGCCGCGCGTGCTCTTTTGCAGAAAAGTTTGGCCATTCGACAGCAGCACGACGATCGTTCTGCGATCGCCAGCTCTATGTACGTTTTGGGTATTGTGGCCGAATATCAGTTGTCGTTTGACAACGCCCAAGCTCTCTACGAAGCAAGCGCTCAGATCTGGCAAGAAACAGGCGATCGCTATAGCCTTGCCTACGCGGTTCAAAGCCTAGGGAACCTAGCCGAGAAGCGAGGAGACTACGACACGGCTGAATCGCGTTATCAAGAAAGTCTCGATATGCGGCGAGATTTGGGCGATCGCCAGGGCATTGCCTTCTCTCTCTGCTGTTTTGGCAGCCTTGCCGAACAGCGAGGAGACTATGCTAGAGCGCGATCGCTCTACAACGATAGTCTGACCATCCAACGGGAGTTGGGAGACAGAAATGGCATGCCCCAATCTCTTATTTATCTAGGGCGTGTTGCTGAAAAAGAGGAAAATTTTGTGACGGCCCAGTCTTTTTACAGACAGGCGTTAGCTGTTTGTTGGCAACAGAATCAGCGGTTACAGACAACGTTGTGTTTGGAGGGCATCGCTAGAGTGAAAATTGCTCAACAAGATTGTCAGTCATCCATCGGGCTTTTGAGTCGAGCATCTGTAATTCGGAAAGAGATTGGGTGCCCGGTTGCGCCCTTTGAGCGAGAACTCTACGACAAAGCAATGCAAGCTGCTCAACAAGAAATAAGCGTCGATATGTTTGCTCAACTCTGGACTGCTGGACAAATGCTGCCTCTAGATACAGCGATTGGAGATTGCCTGAGCTTGGCGGAGGCCAGCTAAAGGAGTCCTGTACCATGCGATGCAGTGTGAAAGAGAGTGCGGTGACATGGTACATTGCAATCTAGTTTGTGCTGCACCGCAACAGAGACGAGAGGCAAATCTACAGGCAATCTACGGAGCAACTACAGACGACACGAGCAGGCATGAAAAAGGTATTCCTCCAATGAATAGTACCTATCTGTCGGTTCTAGATTGAAGATGGAGTTTTGCCTGAGACATTTGCCTGAGACAATAGTCGTCTCCTTACCTTGACCTCTTATCGTATCCATGATGAAACGAACCGTTATTCAGACCGATCAGGCTCCGGCTCCCGTTGGCCCCTACAACCAAGCGATCGCCGCATCCGGTACGATGCTTTTTGTTGCAGGACAGGTATCGCTCGATCCGAAGACTGGAACCATCGTGGGAGAGGGCGACGTGGAGGCACAGACTCAGCAAGTGATGAAAAATTTAGAGGCCATTCTCAAAGCCGCTGGGGCAGATTTTGGGTGTGTGGTCAAAACAACAGTGTTCCTAGCCGATATGAATGATTTTGCTACGGTGAATGCGGTGTATTCTCAATATTTTGATGAGGCATCTGCTCCAGCTCGTGCTTGCGTTGAAGTCTCCCGTCTGCCAAAGGATGTGCAGGTTGAGATCGAATGTATTGCCATGATGACTTGAGACTGCAATGAGCTAAATTTCACTATGGAACCCCGTAGATCCTCCGTTGAACGCCTGCGATCGCTCTTTAGTGACGAACATTTTCTAAGCTTTCTCAAGCTTGTCGAGTCCGTCGCTGCAAAGTTGCTGTCGATCGCAATGGTTGTTGTCCTGTTCGTTGCCGTTGTTGACCTGTTCATCTTCCTGGCTCAAGAAATCTTTGAAACGCCTCGTGGATTTTTCACGGTGACCTTGTTTGAGGTGTTTGGGCTTTTCCTCAATATTCTGATTGCCTTAGAAGTTTTGGAAAATATTACGGCCTACCTCAAACGTCATGTTGTGCAGGTAGAGCTGGTGATTGTCACCTCACTGACGGCGATCGCCCGTAAGATCATCATTTTCGAATTTAGTAAAGCCGGAGGACTGGAGCTGATTGGGTTGGGTGTGGCAATTCTAGCGTTGTCGATTAGCTATTTGATTGTGCGGAAAATCACACCCCAGCCAGAAGAGGCCGAGTAACGGTTCTGGAAAGGAGCAGTAGCGTATGCTCCAATCTCGTAGATCAATACACCGTCCCGACTTCAGGATCATATTTTGTGCTCGGCCATCGTCGGTCTTTCCGCATCCCTGTCGCTGAAATGTGACGACAAATTCGTCGATATTTGAACAAAGAAACGAGTAAAGTTGAATTCGCTTGAGCATGGTTGGATAATGGGTCATCTCTTCAAGCACCGGATTGCCATACATGGGGCTTGCACCAAAGAGAGTTTGAGTGACGAATAATTTGAATGCTTAAGAACCGCAAACTGCTGAAAGGAAAGAGTCGGGATTTTCAACAGAGTGTCCTTCGATGGTTTAATATCCGTCCTGACGAAGCATCGCGAACATTCTTAATGTTCGCGTTTTACACTGTTTCCTATATCGGCATTCTCTGGTTAGAAATTAGTGCTGCGGCTTTGTTTATTGGCGAATATGGTGCCAATACGCTGCCCTGGATCTATATTGCTAGTGCAGGAATGGGAACGGGGTTTGGAGTGTTTTACTCTATGCTTCAGCGCTTCTTGCCCTTGCGCCATGTCATTGTCATTACTCCTATCTTTCTCGCGATTCCGCTGCTCTTTTTCGGGCTGGGGCTCAACCCAGTTTTTCTAGGAGCCTATAGCGTCTTCTTCATGCGTCTTTGGCTAGATGCGCTCTATACTCTTACTGAATTAAATACGTCTATTGCCTCCAATCAGCTTTTCAACATTCGGGAAATCAAGCGAAGCTATCCCTTTATCAGTAGCGGCATTTTAGTCGCTGATGTAGTGAGTGGGTTTTCTCTACCTTTGCTACGGCAGCTTATTGGCTTAGAGAACATTATTCTTCTTTCATCAGTCATGCTGCTGGTTGGCGCTGCCATTCTGATGGTCATCGTTACTTTCTACAGCCAAGCTTTTCCAAAGTTACCCTATCGACATACTCCGCAAGAACGACCCAACTTTGCGTCGCGTCGGCTTCAAGGACCTCTGAGGCGCTATGTGGCGCTGGTGATCACCTTTTTCGTGATGAGTCAGATTCTTCTGATTCAGCTTGATTTTCAGTACTTAAGTCAAGTGGAGCAAACTCTAGATATCAGTCAGGGGGGTGTCGCTGACTTCCTTGCGCTTTTTAGCGGATTTCTGGGCATTGTCGAGCTGTTGACGCAGTGGTTTGTTTCGAACCGAGTAGTTGAACGCATCGGAGTCTTCATGATTGCGATGCTGCCGCCGATTCTGCTGCTGGTGGTCGGTTTCTTATCCCTGTTTGGGATTATCTCTTTGTTTATTGGGGTGATCGTTCTCAAGTTTGTGGATGACTGGCTCCGCTATACCGTCATTGCTGGAACCTCCCCAGTGTTCTTTCAGCCTATTCCTGACCATGCGAAGGGTCGTATTCAAGAATGGGTGCGTGGGATTGCTGAACCCGTTTCAATGGGAGTTACAGGGGGCACTATTCTGCTTTCGATCTGGCTCTGTCGACGGTTGGTGTCGGGGCCAGAAGAGGTAGTTCAGTTTTGGCAAAACCGAATCTTTATTGCAGAAATCTTAATTGCTTCGGGAATTTGGCTGGCCGCTGTGGTGCTGTTGCGATCGCGCTATTTGAACTTGTTGGTATTGAGTGCCGAAAAGGGGCAGCTGACCCTTTCTGCCAATGACTTGGATGCGCGCACCTTTCGCAGAGCCGTTGTCGAAGCTTTAGAAAGCGAGGACAACCAAGGAGATAAACGTCAATATATTCAGCTCTTAGCCAACATTGATCCCGAGGGTGTCGAGGGTGTTTTGGCATCACTACTGCATCGATTAGATCCAGCACTACAGCGACAAAGCCTGGAAGTGATGCTTGAGCATCCAAACGCAAAGTCGCTGCCTTATGTGCGATCGCTGTTAGACAATGAGAATGCATCGCCCGACGTCTTTGCGATGGCTCTGCGCTATGTGTGGCTTTCAGGCGAAGGTCAATCGATTGATGACCTTCGCCCTTATCTACGTCTCGATGTGGATGCAGCTATTCGCAGTACGGCAGCAGCGCTGATGCTGCAGAAGGGCAATTCTAAAGAAAAAGCGGAAGCGACAAACGTTCTCCGTCGCATGTTGACGAATCAATCTCAAGAACGAGAACGACTGATGGGGTGTCGCGCGCTTGAAAATGCTGTATATCTGCAAGCGCTGCGACTGTATATTCCTGCATTGCTCAAAGACTCATCGTTGCGGGTGCGATGTGCCGTGTTGGAGGCGATCGCCAGCACTAGGCTGGAAGAATATTATCCCTCAGTTATCCGAGCCCTCTATTACCGATCGACTCGTGAGGCCGCCATCCAAGCCCTAACTCGACTAGGCCCTGAAGCGATGCCCATGTTGATCGATTTGGCGGAAGATCATCATCGACCTCAGGTGGTGCGAGCATCTGCATGGGCAGCTACAAGTTCGATGGGAACAGAGGAATCACTTGATGTTTTAGTCAATCACTTGATGTCGTCGTGGGGTGCCGATCGCCGTAGCCTCTTACGTATTTTGCTTAACGCTGAAGACGAAGATGGTATCGATGCTGTCGCTGAAGCTCTTGGACGGAGTGGGGTCGAAGAACTGATTGACCAAGAGCTGTCACTGATTGGTCATGCTTACGCTGCTTTGGTTGATATGACTCCGACTCATGAAGTCACGCAAGAGTTGGCCTTGCTGCGTCGTGCGCTCCGATATCAGCAGCAGGATGCGATTGATCGGCTCTTTCTGCTGATGCGATTCCTCTATCCTTCCTCAACCGTTCAGGCCGCATCATTTAACATCCAGGCTGAGTCCTCGGACAGCATAGCGCGAGGCATAGAAATTCTTGACAACACCATCGATTTGCCCAAGAAGCAGATTGTCCTCAATATTCTTGATCCCCAACTATCAGACTCTGCAAAACTCACGCTTTTGAGTGATGTTGTACGATATAGCCCGATGGCTCCCAGTCGCAGGCTTCGCAATTTGCTGGATTTGCGGCAGTTTCTTTCCGATTGGACAATCACCTGCTGTTTTCACCTGGCTCGGAGATCGCGCTGGAGCGTGACAATAGACCATGTTTTGGCAGGACTTCATCATGAGATCGCCTTTGTTCGAGAAGCGGCACTCATGTATCTCTACACAGCTTCCCCTGGAGTGCTGACTGAGTTGTTACCTATCCTCAAGCATGACCCTGATCCGGCCATCGCCTTACAGGTTGATGACATGCAAAAAGTGCTGCAAGCCAACGGAGAAGGTCGCACCGATTCGTCGCCCACGGATCAAAATGGGCGATCGCACTAAAACTCTTTCAAGGCTCTTTATCGTCGTAAGCTAGAGGCCGTAGGGGAAGGCGCGGACAGGTCGATGCCTGCGCGATCGAGAATGTCGGGAATCAGATCTTCGCGGCGCACCGCCATCATGTGGACACCCTGACACAATTCGCGAGCCATCTTAACCTGTTCGGCTGCGATCACGACCCCTTCCTGTAAAGGGTTTTCAGCCTTTTCGAGCCGATCAATAATGGTGTCAGGAATTTGAACACCCGGAACGCAGCGATTGATAAACCGAGCATTTTTCGCTGATTTCAGTAAAAAGATCCCGGCTAGAATTGGGCGATCGCAGCCCACTGCCACCTGATCCATGAACTTAGACAATCTTTCAAAATCAGAAATGAGCTGACTTTGAAAAAACTGTGCTCCTGCTTCTAGCTTGCGCTCAAATCGACGCTGTAGCCCTGACCAGCTGCGGCTCTGAGGGTCAACAGCCGCACCAACAAACAATTCTGTTGCCCCATCAGTGAGTTTTTTTTGATTTGAGTCTAAGCCATGATTCATTTGATTGATCAAACGCAGCAGCCGAACGGACTCCAGATCATATACGCTCTTGGCTTCAGGATGATCTCCTGCCTTCACAGGATCGCCCGTCAGTGCCAAAACGTTACGGATGCCCAGTGCATGGGCTCCCATCAGGTCGGCTTGAAGACCGATACGGTTGCGATCGCGACAGGCCACCTGATAAATCGGCTCGATCCCTTTTTGCTGCAAAATAGCGGATGCTGCCAAGGAAGACATTCTCAGGACTGCACGACTGCCATCAGTGATGTTGACTGCATGGACGCGATCGCGCAGCAGTTCCGCCATCTGAACCATGTGCGCCGGATTGCCCCCTTTGGGTGGCATCACTTCTGCTGTGACCAAAAAATCACCTCGTCGGGCAGCGTTGCGAAACCGCACACTGGGCTGATCAAGGGAGTGAGCCATAGATGGGGAGGCAGAATCAACAACTGAGTGCATGGGCTGCGTCAACAGTAAAATTTTGAATGGAGTAGATCGAAGCACGGTTGATATATCAGTCAACCACAGGAACAGACTCAATTGGAGTGGCATAAAAGCTCGCAACTCTTCGCCCTTCAAACGTCTGACACTATGAGATTCGACATCACAAAGACTGATGTTGTTTCATTCCATCATGCCTTATTGAGGCGGCTGATTTGGCGCACTTAGGCAGAAGTACAGTTGAGGTCAATGTTTGAGTCGATGTTCGGAACTTGTTCTAATTCTACAGAGGACGAGAATACCCCATCGATTGCTTGACCCGACTAAGTGTTTGGTTGGCGATCGCCGCTGCTTTCTCATTTCCATCTCGCAAAACCGATTCCAGGATAGTTTTGTCTTGAGTAATCTCAGCGTAGCGTTCTTGAATTGGCTTCAGCGCTTCAACAATAGTGTCTGTCAGCAGAGGCTTAAACTGCCCCCAACCCATATCTGCACAATCCTGAGCCACGGTTTCCTTAGTCTGGCTTGACAGCAACATGTAGAGCGTCAGCAGGTTGTTGCATTCTGGGCGATCGGGATTGTCAAACTCCAGCCCGCGCACGGGGTCAGTCTTACACTTCTTAATCTTCTTTTTAATCAAGTCCGGCGGGTCAAGCAAATTGATGCGACTGAGTTCTGATGGATCGGATTTCGACATCTTGCGAGTTCCGTCGCTGAGGCTCATCACTCGCGCTCCTTCCTTTCGAATCATAGGCTCCGGCATTTTGAGAACAGGAGTCTCAGACGTGCCAAATTGATGGTTGATCCGCACAGCGATGTCTCGTGTCAGTTCTAAATGCTGCTTTTGGTCTTCGCCCACGGGCACCTTGTCCGGATCGTAAAGCAAGATATCAGCCGCCTGTAGCGCTGGGTAGCACAGCAACCCTGCTCCGACGTTCTCGCCTTGACGCACCGCTTTTTCCTTGAACTGCACCATGTCTTGCAGCCAGTTGAGGGGAGTGACGCAAGTCAGCAGCCAGCCCAGTTCGCTGTGAGCAGGAATGTGGGATTGCACAAAAATCGTGGAGTCTTGTTCTGCCGTGAGGCCGCAGGCGAGATAGATGGCCGCTGTCTTGTAGGTATTTTCTGCCAATACGGCAGGATCGTGGGACACAGTAATCGCATGCAGATCAGCCATGAATAGAAAACTTTCGTAATCCTTCTGCATCTCAACCCAATTGCGAAGAGCCCCTAGATAGTTTCCTAAGTGAAGCTCACCCGTGGGTTGAATGCCAGATAGAATGCGCTGCTTTGCCATAACTGCCAGCCTGTTGCTCCTCGATTCGTAACGGATAACTCGTGGGCTTTGCTTGGACAACCCAGAGTGTGTGCTTTAATAGAATTAAAGTTGGTTTAAGAATTGTAACAAGATTCTGTGTTGAACGATTGCTGAAATATGGAATCGCTGAAATCAAAAGCGGGTTGTAGCTCTACGATAGTCCAAGACGGATGGTTCAAAAACCTGAGCTCAACGTACCAACTTCCTGTCGTTACTAGCGTTCCAAAACTCCCATGAATTATTCTTCTAATCCATCTGCACAGCATGAACGCCTAGGTCAGTTGCAGCAGTGCTTATCCCTGGCTCAGGATGTTTCGACCCATGCGAAGGCGAAAGAGTCCTATAGCGATCTGCGCGATCGCCTTGCGGACGATGCTCCAGAAGTGACTGAACTGATGGACATGCTGTGGACAGAGATGCTGTCGAGTCGTCGGTCAGCCCTGTTCTGGGAAGAGCTGTGCAACGTGGAGAAAAAGCTCACGGATCGCATGGCTGAGAACAACATACAGCTCCGACAAAACTACATTCGTCTTGTGCAAGAGCAGTAATTTTCCAGCCGAAAATCCTCGTCAGGGTTCTTCGATGCCAAAAGCTTCAGTGGTTATCGAGCCGTTCTTTGCCGATGGCTGCCTAAACAGTGAAAAGCGAAAGCTGAGATGGAGAGGGAAAGCTGAGTTCGGACACCGCATGCTTTATCGGAATCGATCTCGGCTGGTCGTCGGGTGCTACGGGACTGTCGTGCCTAGGGTGGGATGGAAAGTTTCTGCATATCCGAGCACTAACCTGTGAGATGGCGATCGCTGATATCTTTGACTGGATTCAAGTTCAGCTTGATGAAGAGGGAAAGCAAACTGCTGCGAGGCCAACTGTTATTGCGGTCGATGCTCCAACCATCATTCCAAATGAAAAAGGGATGAGGCTTCCCGATCGACTGGCTCACCGCTACTTTCATCGTTATCATGCTGGATGCTATCCCGCAAATTTAGGTCGCCCCTTTGCAGCTCGAACCTTGAAGTTTGGGCAACGTCTTGAATCTATGGGGTTTGTGCATCAGCCAGATTTAGATTCTCCACAATCTTCAGGACGCTATCAGCTCGAAGTCTTTCCTCATGCAGCCATCATCCATCTGTTTCAGCTCGATCGAATTCTCAAGTACAAGAAGGGACGACTTGCTGAGCGTCGAGCTGAACTTTTGCGGTTGCGGAATTTGATGCGATCGCATCTACCTTACTTAGCTCCACCGCTTTGCCTCCCGACTCCTTCAGATTCTCAATCTGGAGCTATTGGTTCAAGCGGGCTTGATTTGCCTAATATCCCCTTTGGAGGCCGAGCCCTCAAGGCAGTAGAAGATCAGCTCGACAGCTTAATTTGCGCCTATGTGGCAGCTCATTGGTGGTATTGGAGTAAGGAGAAAAATTGGGTCTTGGGCGATCGCACTGCGGGATATATCGTTGTCCCGACTCCTTTCGGGCGTTTAGGAATGGATCAGGCTACGCAACAGATGAGTCGAAAAAGGAACCGAATAATACGGCGTGAATAGAGTGCAAAGCAATTGCGTAATGCGAAAATAGGCTGGTTCATCAAAGGGATACGTGCTTCACCCAAGCTATCTTCCTCATCTATAGCTGCAGATTGATGCTCTGAGTTGATGACTCAGCATATAGCAATGCGCAGATAGGTTAGGACAGATATTGGTGGAGAAGCCGCGCGGTGCGCGGCTTCTCCACCAACTACTGGTTTTATATCAGCGCGTAGCATTATGGTTTTAATGT
>CAKZMO010000223.1 GCA_937128595.1 uncultured cyanobacterium
GTTGGAAAGCCGGAAGAGGAAGCGCGAGCCATCGCATTTCTGTGCATGCCTGCCGCCGCTTATATCACCGGCCAGACCCTCGCCGTTGACGGCGGGGTTTCTGTTTACGGGTTTTAGAGCGGGCTGCTGAGGTCTGATAGGCTTTCCCGGAAGCGTTGTCCGGCAGCACTGAAACTGGCTTCCATTCGGGCTCTCGCCCCCAGGCAGACCCCGGCCAATTGGCCGTTTCGATCCTGGCCTTGCGCCACCCGGTAGCCCTGGATTAACAATGTCATGGCCTGGCGGCAGGCAATCAGGCCCGGCAATAATGCCAGGGGCCGGCTGTCCAGATGCTGAACCTGCAGGTAGGCAGCAATTGCCTCTGTCACCCTGATGAACGGGTCTGGTTCATCCGGACTGACCAGGTAGGCACAGGCCACAGCAAGGTCGCACACCAGCGGCCCGGCCACCAGGTCACCAAAGTCAATAATCCCGCTGACCTCCGGTGTACGATCATGCACCGCTTCCGCCCGCCAAGCGGCGAAGGGTGGCAGGTCAGCCCAGGGCGATTTCCAGTAGGATTGCCCCTGATCGAAGTACGACCCCGCCCACGATGAGATCGTCTCAGTCACAAAGTCCTGCCAATCGCGATTGAGCATATCGCTGGCAACGCCGGCAACAGTAGGTGTTGTCTCAAACATCATCTCGCTGGTGTCACGCATTGCAAATGCCTTGAGCGCGTCCACAGTCTCCGGCGCACCGGATACAGTATCGGACTCTTGAAGTGCCGCTTCGAGATCGGCATCTGTGATGCGTCCACTCTGAATGGCGTCCGCGTAAAAGGCGCGAGGTGCGGTTGTACGCACATTGGCGCGTTGTGCCAATGTCGCCGCCGTTTGCTCAAAAGTCTGTTCCAGCCAACCCAGATAAGGATTAACCGCCACGAAATGACGCAGTGACCACAACGGCGCAAGGCGGCGTCCGGCACGGTCTACTGCGGTTTGGATCATATCAGTTGTGAGTTTTTCAGTTTGTCTTTGCACGATTTTAGGTTCAAATTTCTGTTGTGAAGTAGGCGCATGCATTGCCATGATTTTTCCTCCAGGAAGTATAACACGTTGTTTAGCGGGATGTCGTCAGGAAGCGATCAAGCAGGGTATTGGCATAAAAGCCGTTTTTCAGATGCACGTAAAACGCCTGCCATTCGGGACGTTGCACCAGCGCGGGTAATAATGCACTGAGCATGGTCACACCACCAAAGGCGATCACCGCCAGAACGATTGCGATGAGAGTCGGTGTATCCGGCGGGGGGAAGACAGCAACCGCATCACCCAACAACGCCGCCGCGCTCAGTTCGAGGGCGAAAAATGCCAGCGTGACCAGTACCGCGAGTAAGGCGGTGCGCCCCATGACATAGAGCGGTGCTTTGCCTGTTGTCCCCTTAACCAGCAGATACCCAACGGCGATCACAAAGATCACACCGAGCGCAGTTTCACCGGGTCGCTTGGTGACATCAATGCCCAATAGGGTCGCAACGGCGAGGAATATGATGAGCGATACCGCCAGATTTGCGATCATACTGAGTGGGTGTGGCACAGTGTTCAGCTTTTGAGAACCCGTGTTTTGCACATATTCCACGACACTACCGGAGGAGAGGAAAGCGTGCGCCTTATAAAAGGAATGGGCGATAAGGTGCATAATCGCAACGCTGTGTGCGCCGAAACCGCACAACATCAACATGAACCCCATGTGCGCGGCACTAGAATACGCCAGCGACACCTTGACACTGCTCTGTGTAACCATTGCGGAGGAGGCAAAAATCGCCGTGAAACCGCCGATGGCGATCAATAGGATCAATGCCGGGGACGAAAGAAAAACCAACTCACCGAAACGCACGACCAGGAACGTCCCCGCGTTCAGCAGACCCGCATGGAGCAGTGCCGAAACGGGTGTGGGCGTTTCCATGACTTCGAGCAACCATCCGTGAAAGGGGAACATTGCTGATTTCAACGCGGCGGCGAATACCACCAGAATAGCGGCGAGGCCCACACCATTTGGAACGACTCCACTAGCCAGTGCTGTACTTGCCGCGTCGTGGATTGCGCCTAAATCCGTCGTGCCGAAACCCTGTGCGATTAACACGGCGGCGATAATCAGACAAAGATCGCCGAGACGGGCGACGAAAAACTTCTTCCGTGCCGCACGAAGGGCGCGAGGACGGTCTGCGTAAAAGACGAGTAGTTCATGTAGGGCAAGGCTCGTCCCAATCCACGCCAGCACCAACTGCCACAAATTGCCAGAGAGTACCAGGAATAACACGGCACCGATGGTCAGATACAATCGGCTGAGAAACACGGCATGACGTGGGTCGCCATCGAGGCAGTTGCGGCTAAACTGAATGAGTAATGCGCCCAAAAATGTCACCAGCCATACCATCACGATACTCAGGGCGTCTAAACGGAGTGAAATCCCCACATCGCCGATACCAATTAGCGGGCTGACCATCGCACCGGATGAAAACACGATAGCGCCTGCGATCAGAGACAGCACGAATGATCCGATAGTCACCGCACGTCCAACTTGAAAGACGCGCTCAACTGATTTCATTGTGTTGAGTGATACCATCGCCGCCACTAGTACGAGCGACAACGGCACCAGATAGGCGACGAGTGCGAAATTCGTCGTTGTAATGCCATCCATGTAACGTACTCTCCTCTTGCTTCTAATATCTGTAGAAGGGTATCATGGGGAAAGCAATCATAAAAATAGTTGTATCAGGTAAAATCGTTCACTTAAAACGAACAATGCACATGCAATGTTAAACTATCATCATCTTCGTTATTTCTGGATCGTGGCACATGAGGGCAACTTGACTCGTGCCGCTAAAAAGCACAATGTCGCTCAATCCGCGTTGTCTATGCAGATTAGCGCGTTGGAAACGTTCTTAGGTCAGCCGTTATTTGAACGTACCGGACGCCGACTTGTGCTTACGGAGGCGGGGCATGTTGCGCTGGATTTTGCGGATTCGATCTTCACGAAGGGCGAAGAATTACTCGGCACACTCGGCACGCTGGAATCCCCAAGGCAACACGTCCTTCGGGTGGGTGTGCTGGCGACACTCTCACGTAATTTCCAGATTGGTTTTCTGGCACCAGCGTTGAAGGCGGAGAAGGTCGAGGTTACGATTCGGTCAGGCACATTGAGCGCACTGTTAGACAATCTGGAAAATTATAAGATCGACATCATTCTCTCAACAGTCGTCCCGATTCGCGACGAGTCGACACGCTGGGTAGCTCATGAGATTGATAATCAACCCGTCAGTTTGATCGGACATGCCCAACCACCACGAGCGCACCTGCCCCTCGAAACACTCTTGAGAGAAGAAACCCTCGTTGTTCCTGGTCCGCAATCGAGCATTCGAACCGGGTTTGATGCCCTCGTCAATCGGTTGGGGATTCAACCGCAAATCGTCGCGCAGGTAGATGATATGGCGATGTTGCGTCTGGTGGCGCGTGAGCATACCGGCTTGACCGTCGTCCCACCGATTGTCGTCAAGGATGAGTTAGATACTGAACTGATTGAGGTCGCTAAACTGCCCGGTTTAGCGGAGACGTTCTTCGCCATTACGTTAGAGCGACGTTTTCCGAATCCACTGCTGAATCTTGTGCTACCAAGGAACAAAAGAAGAGCGGAGTGATAAGATAGTATTTCAGCTTTTGTGTATTTTAAGAAGAGACTGTTGTGCATCAGTTCGGCATTTTATTGATCTTCTCACCAACCATATAACATCCTTGTTAGTTCTGAAATATTTGTGAATTCTCACTTGCATGGCTTCAGATTGGTGAGATATTCGATAGAATACTAACGGGTTGTACTATCCAATTTGTTACACCGATGCAGGCAGAACTTGTACAATCCATACTTGGAGATATAAAAGGTCGGCGATGAATTTATCGGCAAAACCGCCACTCCTGCTGGAGAAAATTTTCGTTATCATCGGCTTCTTGATCGTTGCCGATGCGTTTCGCGTTTTGTTCAGCTTCGGGCAGTGGCAGATGATCCGCATGGCGTTTTATGCGGTGACAATCGTGCTGTGTGGCTTGAACTTCAAGCGCGTTTTCCCGACGATCTTCGTGGCTCCTTTCTTTCTGGTGATCACCATCTTTGCCATTTCCTCTATACTTTGGTCAGATTTTCCAGGAGCAACGATATCGCGGAGTATTGGCTTATTCGGTACAACGGTCTTCATGATCTACGTCGTCGCCCGCTTCAACGTGCGCCAGCAGATTAATCTGCTAATGATTGCCATCGTAATTATTTTGATCTCCTGCTATGTGTTTGTCTTTGCCATGCCTGGTATTGGGCGGGCGGGCGGTTATGCCTGGTTGGGCATCTTCGCCCAGAAGAACGTGCTAGGGCGTACCATGGCGATTGCGACGTTGTTGTTTTTGCTATATCCAA
This sequence comes from uncultured cyanobacterium, assembly GCA_937128595.1. Lineage (GTDB taxonomy): Bacteria > Cyanobacteriota > Cyanobacteriia > CAKZMO01 > CAKZMO01 > CAKZMO01. Next base: position 4,441 of record CAKZMO010000223.1, read on the forward strand.
CGACCTCGTTTCGCGGTTATAGCCTACGTTCACTAGGCTATCTCTTGGCGTTGATTCTGGTGATTCAATCTAACTCCATGACAGCCGTACTTATCACCATTACCGTCACCCTGATGTACTACTTCTATAACGCTCTGCGACTCAAGCCTTTACCTGCAATTGCATTGATGTTTATCACAGGTATTCCAGTCTTGATGTTCGCCTTCGTCGCCATCACCGTTGATACCGACGACATCCTCATCGCGTTGGGTAGAGACCCCTCACTAACCGGACGCGCCGATGTCTGGACGAATCTGGATTATGCCATCGACCAGCGACCCTGGTTCGGGTATGGCTATGGTGCATTCTGGAGCCAGTGGGACGGGATGTATGGTGATTTATGGAGTCGTCGTGACCATTGGAAGCCTACTTCCGCTCACCATGCCTACCGTGATGTCACCCTAGAGGTTGGCAAAATAGGTTTTGGGCTGTTTGTGGCGGCGACAGTGGTTGCCATCGCTCAAGCTCTCTATCTTATCAAAACGACAAAATCTGGCATTGGGCTATGGCCTGCTTTGTACTTAACGCTGACACTGATGCTGGGTTTCTCGGAGAGTTTTATCCTGTACAACACCATTTTCTGGGCGTTATACGTGTTAGTTGGGTATTCGCTTGGCAAGGTAACTTTTATGCAGGATAAGCAAGAATGGGAACAGGTCGCGCTAAAGGCACCAGAATCATCACAAACGCCGTTGGTCGCCGTTCCCACATCTGGATAAGTTCCATACACGCTTCAGCGTGATATGCTAGCAATGACGAGGTAAATCGCGTGTTTTTTAACCCCGATATTTTCAAGTACATCAAATATGTCGCCTGGCGCATCTGGATGCCACTCGCACTGGCGTTAATCATCGGCGGCGGTGGCTATTTCTATGCACACAGCCAGGAACGGACTTTCACCGCAGAAGCGCGTATCTTCGTTGGCAACGCGCTCACGTCCGCCACGCCGGAACTTTATCAGGTGGATGTTGGTCTGCGACTTGCACCGACCTATGCGGAAATTGCCCGCCAACCGAGTGTGATGGATGCAGTTATCGAGGAACTCGACCTCGATATGAGCATTGGGCGTCTGCGGAGTATGGTCAGTGCGCGGGTAGTCGTTGATACGGCGATTTTGTCCATCCGTGCCAGCAGTAACAACTCGGAGCTGTCCGCCGCGATTGCGAATTCTGTCGCGGAAAACCTGATTGAGAACAGCCCCTCTAGCCTCCAC
>CAKZMO010000224.1 GCA_937128595.1 uncultured cyanobacterium
TTGATGGAGAAGCCGCGCGGTGTGCGGCTTCTCCATCAACGATTGGTTTTATATCAGCGCGTAGCACTATATTTGTCGTGTTTATCAAACGATGCGTTATAGATAAAAGCTAAAGCCTTTACCGAATACGCTTTCGATCAGAATCTAGCTTACGCTTGCGCTGCAAGCTAGGCTTTTCGTAGCGCTCTCAACGCCTCATCTCAGACAAAATACCTGCCCGCTGAATCTTTTTCTTGAATAGAATGAACAGGTTCTAGACCAATATGAACGCCCTCTGCTTAAAACAAGTATAAATGAAGCAACTGCTTCATTCCTGATTCCGTAGCTCATCGCTAAGTTCGGTTGTTTATCACTCTTGGTTGCTACGAGAGGGGCGCGGGCGATTTCCTCTGACAGGAGGCTTAGGAGCAGAACTTCTTCTGCTCTCATGAGAGCTACGCTCCCCATGCTTGTTCTCGTGACTACTGTTTCCAAACACTTCTAGATGAACCGACTGGGCATAAATTTTGGCGATCGCTTGCAACACATTGCGGATAGCAAGAATGTTGCGTCCACCCCGACCAAAGATGCGGCCTTTGTCTTCCCCTTCAACAGCTAAGCGAATTAGCACTCTTCCCAGACCTTTAGAAGCCTCGCAATCAAGCTTAAGAGACTCAGGATGATCTAAGAAAGGTTCGCACAAAAATCGAACAAGCTTTGAATAATCTGGCTCACTCATATGGTTTGAGTCAGGAGGTTTTTAGAGGTTTGAAAGGGGCAGTCTAAATCAATTTAGAGGTCAAGTAACCAGCCAAAAGTCTTTTAATCTGCACTGACCTGTTCAAAAACGTTTGCCCTCTGAAGAATATGGCGCACGGTATCAGTCGGTTGTGCTCCATCTTTGAGGCGTTTCACAATTGCAGGAACATCAAGGCGAGTTTCATCTGTTCGAGGATTGTAAAAGCCGAGTTCTTCCAAAGGACGTCCGTCTCTCCGACTGCGACTGTTGATCGCTACAATGCGGTAGCTGGCCTCTCTTTTCTTACCGTAACGCTTGAGTCTTAGCTTAATCATGCCTGAACAAATTTCCTTGTAACTGTGTCCTGCGACTAACCAACACGAGCCTTCAATATATCACTTTTCCCAAAGTGTCTTTCGTTTAATCCAGAGACTTGTTCACAGACTGCCAAAACCCTTCTTCTTTTTCGACTTTTTCTTTTTCTTACCTGGGCTTCCACCGCCTGGGTAGCCTCGCCAACCAGGCCCAGGCCCGTTTCCAGGTGCCCCCATGCCGGGCGCACCCATACCATCAGGAGCACTGCCGCCAAACAATCCCCCAAGTCCTGGCATGTTCAGATTTCCTTGACCCATTTGCTGCATGAGCGTTCGCATCTTCTGGAAATCGCTCACGAGCTTACTGACATCATTGAGCGCTAGACCTGATCCTTTCGCAATTCGACGGCGACGACTCGGTGAACCCGCCAATAGATCTGGGTTCCGTCTCTCGTCTAAAGTCATCGATCTAATCATTGACTCAGCCCGTTTCATCTGAGCTTCGCCTTGCTCCAACTGAGACCCGGATATTTTGTTCATTCCAGGGATGAGCTTAGCAATTCCTCCCAGCGAACCCATTGTTTTAAGCAGGCGGGTTTGCTTCAAGAAATCGTCGAAGTCAAATTGAGCAGACAGGATTTTTTCCTGCATCTTGCCTGCTTCTGTGACATCGATTTCTTCCTGGGCTTTCTCTACTAAGGTCAGAACGTCACCCATACCCAAAATTCGCGATGCCATGCGATCGGGATAAAAGGGCTGAAGGGCTTCGACTTTTTCACCGATACCGACAAATTTGATGGGTTGTCCAGAAATTTGTCGGACAGATAACGCTGCTCCACCTCGTGTGTCGCCATCCAACTTGGTCAAAATGGCTCCAGTAACCCCAATTTCCTCATGGAAAGTGCGGGTTAGGTTTGCAGCTTCTTGGCCCGTCATCGCGTCAACAACCAACAGCACCTCATGAGGAGAGACAGCTGCTTTGACATCTGCCAGTTCTGCCATCATCGATTGATCAATCTGAAGACGACCTGCTGTGTCGATGATGACTGTGTCAATTCCTTCTTTTCGGGCTTGCTCAATCCCTTGACGTGCAATATCTACTGGATTTGCGTCAGTGCCCATTTCGAAGACAGGCACGTCGATTTGCTTACCCAAAGTAATCAGCTGATCGACCGCAGCAGGTCGATAGATGTCGGTTGCGACCAAAAGAGACGATCGGTCTTGCTTTCGCAGATGTAGAGCCAGCTTAGCTGATGCAGTCGTTTTACCTGTCCCCTGAAGACCCGCCATTAAGATGACAGTGGGAGCGTCTTCGCTGTGGGCAAGGGGACTATGTGTGTCTCCCATAACGGAGACGAGTTCATCATGGACAATTTTGATGAATTGCTGATCAGGCCGAACTCCTGAAATCACCTCGGCTCCCTGAGCCTTAGATTGAACTTCGCTGATAAAAGTCTTGATGACCTGAAGATTGACATCCGCCTCAAGCAACGCTCGGCGAACCTCTCGAAGCGCGTCTTGAACGTTGGAATCGGAGATTTTGTCTTGGCCTCGAAGTGATTTCCAAGCAGATTCGAGGCGGTCAGCGAGAGCATCAAACATAGAAATAAAGGCGCAGCAATAAAGTGCAATCAAAAAGTGTAGTGAATCGGAAAAGTATTCTAAGATTCTGGCTCTAACGTCTTCACGGTAGGCGAACCATCGCCATCACGAACATTAGAGTGGTCAGAGAACTAGGATACCGCTGAAGCAAGTCTGCACGATAGACCTGTACTTCGGTAATTGCGTCACATTCCTTATTCAAACCTAGCAAAAATTTTGAAGAAGCTGACTAGATTGCTTCTATTTCATCTGCATCTGTTGTTTCTGCACTATATTTTCGATAGAGGTAGCGACTTCAAATCTAAATCTTTTGCTTTGCGAAGCGCCACATTAAGTTAGTGCAAGCAAGTCGACTAGATATGGATACCTATAAAAAAAGGCAAGAAAAAAGGGAGAGTCGTTTGGAAACTCTCCCAACCATCAGGGTGCATCTACATAACATAGTATGCCACATCAGGGGTGAGGGGTGTAACCCCTTTTGTCAATTTTCTGTAAAATCTCTGCCGAGCGATCGCCTAAAGTTTCACGAAGCAGACCCTAAAATCTCTCGGCATTCTTTTTACGCCATCCACTGTATTCCTTTGTTGTCATGGTTTCCAGTCCCCCAAAAAGGAAAAAGATGTGAAGGATATACCCTTCACACCTTCCCGAATTCTCAAGCAAGAAAAACTTGAGAGATGTTATCTTTTGTGTCGCATCTCTGAATACAGCGTACACAAGTCGAGAATTTCATCAACTTACGAGCGGACAGTCGATGCAAGAGTCCGGCGCTTCGTTGCTAGACGGAAGGTGGAAATAATATCGCCTTCTTGCCAGCCATTGAAGTTGTCAAGACCAATTCCGCATTCGTAACCAGCGTTGACTTCTTTGACATCATCTCTAACACGCTTTAAGGAGTCTAAGTTGCCTTCATGGACTACTTCTCCTCCACGGTTGACCCGGATTCGGCAGTTACGAACGGCCTTGCCCGACAGAACATAACATCCTGCAACAGCTCCCTTGCCTACCGGGAAGACGGCACGAACCTCTACCTCTCCTAATGGCTCTTCTACGAGTTCGGGTTCGAGTAGACCTTCCATCGCTCCTTGAATGTCTTCTAGAAGCTTGTAGATAATCTCGTACTCTCGAATGTCAACCCCAGCCCGATCGGCTGCTTGTCGAGCGCCGCTTGCCAGAGTGGTATTGAAGCCGATAATAACGGCGTTACTCGCAGCAGCCAAATCTACGTCGGTCTCAGTCACTTCTCCAGGAGCTGCAAATAGGACTCGGATTTGCACTTCTTCTTGCGGTAGCTGCTGAAGTGATGACAGAATCGCTTCAATCGATCCCTGGACATCACCCTTGAGAACTAAGTTGAGATCCTTCAGCTCACCTTCTTGAGCCTGTGCTGAGAGAGTATTGAGGCTTACTCGTCTGGACGCCATTGCTTGTTGGAGTCGAGATAGTCGCTGTTGATCGGCGCGATCGCCCGCAGTGGAGCGTGCTTCCTTCTCCTCAACGAACACCTCAAACTCGTCACCCGCCGCAGGCACATCGCTAAGACCAAGAACTTCCACCGCAAACGAGGGTGTAGCATCGTCTACGCGATTGCCGCGATCGCCAATCATGGCACGAACCTTACCGAAAACCGAGCCAGCAACGAGAGTATCTCCGACTCGTAACGTTCCATTTTGAATCAGGAATGTGGCAACAGGCCCACGCGCCTTGTCGAGATTTGCCTCGATAATTGTTCCTCTAGCTGGACGATTTGGATTGGCATAGAGGTCTTCCACCTCAGCCACCAACACAATCATCTCAAGCAGAGTATCGAGGTTCTCGCCCATCAACGCACTCACAGGAACAAAGATGGTATCACCACCCCATTCTTCTGGTACTAGGTTGTGCTCAGTAAGCTCTTGCTTCACCCGATCAGGTTGAGCCCCTTCCTTGTCGATTTTGTTGATCGCAACAACGATTGGGACTTCAGCGGCTTGAGCATGCTTGATCGCCTCGATCGTTTGAGGTCTAACACCGTCATCAGCTGCAACAACCAGAATGGCGATGTCTGTAACGCGGGTGCCTCGGGCTCGCATCGCCGTAAACGCTTCGTGACCTGGAGTATCTAAGAAAACAATCTGTTCTTCCTTGCCACCGTGTTCAATATCGACATGGTACGCACCAATATGCTGAGTAATACCCCCAGCTTCGCCTTGGGCAACCTTGGTTTGTCGAATTGAGTCCAGCAGAGTCGTCTTACCATGGTCAACGTGTCCCATGATAGTCACAACCGGAGGACGACGCTGAAGGTTATCAAGGTCGGAAGGATCCAGCATCTCTGTGGTCTTCTTCGCCTCAGCTTCAGCCTCGGTGGTCTCTACCATGACCTCGAATTCTTCAGCAACCATAGTCGCCGTTGGAATATCAAGGATTTGGTTGATATTGGCAGCAATGCCTTTGAAGAAGAGACTTCTAATCACTTCCGTTTCTGGCACGGAAAGCTTCTCAGCCAGATCGTGGACTGAAATGCTATCGCTAAGCGTAATAAGTTCAGGACGATCTTGCTGTTTAGCCTGCTCTCGGCGATCGCGTCGCTGATTACGATTGTCTCGCGATGAGGAGGACTTCTTGCGCCGAGGCGTAGAAGCCGCAGGCTTGCTCTGTGATCCCCCAGCAGATTTTGGCTTGGGTGGACGCATCAAAGACATACTGATTTGAGCCTGAGAAACATCATCAGATGAATCTGAGCCGTCTTCGTCAAGGATATCAAGATCATCGTCGTCGTCTTTGATTAGCGGCTGACGTCGCTTAGGCTTAGTTGCCTTTTCCGCCTTGAGCAAACGCTCTTGCTCATCATCTTCCTCCGCTTCTTCACGCCGCTTCGTTTTCCTTGGTGGACGTGGAGGAACCGGGCGTCTGAGTTGACTTTCATCAACAAGAGCCTGTTGATCAGAGCGATTATCTCTTTCATCCGTTTTAGACTCTTCAGCCTCAGCTTCCGCCTGCTGCTGACGAGTGACAGGACGCTTCAGCTTAGGCTTAGGTGCAAGGGTAGGAGGCTGTGGTTTTGCAGCCATCGCGCCGTTTGCATCATCGTCTGATTGAGCAACACCATTAGACTCATCACCGTCTGATTTCGAGGGAGGACGAGGAGCCTGTCGCAACACAGGCAACTCTGCTGAGCTAGATTCCCTTGTGTCGGCTACTTCAGGTCTTACGTCTTCTGCTCGAGAGCGAGGTGGGACGAGCTTTGGCTTTTTAACCGCTGGAACATCGGCTGTGGGAGTAGCTGATCCATTGTCCGAAGAATAAGCAGCAACGGACGGTTTATCATCGACGCTTTTGAGATCGCCAGGACGCGAAATTGGCTTATTAAGAGATGGAGCACTAGATTCTGCGGATGATTGGGAACTCGTTACTGTAGCTTGATGAGGGTCAGTTTTTCCACCCGTTTGAGAAGAAGCCGGAGGCTGACTGACTTGAGGCTTATCTGCCAAATCGGGACGATGAGCATCCACATCTCCTTTTTTCTTTCGAATCTCAAGGATTTGCTGCTTTTTCTTAATCGGAGGCTTGACACCGGAGGATGGACGAGGAGCCTGCTGCGGCTGTTTAGCCGGAGCTTTAGGACGATTTAGAGATGTTTTTGGGGTGTATGTTGATGCCGCTGAGCGTATCTTGCCAGCGGTTTCCTCAGTAATCGTACTGCTATGGCTCTTGACCGGGATCTCTAACCGCTCACAGATCGCCAATATGTCTCGATTCTCCAGATTCAACTCCTTCGATAGTTCGTAAATTCTGACTTTACCGTTGTTCATCCAGTGATTTCCTCTCCGTGCCAACTGATGTTTTACATAAATGACCTGCTTTGCTTCGCTAAACTACAGTCTCAGAACTCTAAAACTCATCTGCGATCAAGTGCATGGCAACCTGAATATGATTTGACTCTTTGTCTACTAGTGCTGACAGAGCGTTATTCCTTTTTCGTACAGGCGGATAGCTTGGATAAAAGAACTACCACCTTTTGTTTATTCAGACCCTACACTTGCAATTCAGGGACAGCCTGACCATTCTATCGTTAAAGTTCTTTTACGATTATCGCCGCTTGGCCAATATGTTTTCAGGCAAGGAAAACGGTTTATCTCATTCAGCTTGCCGTTAACTTCTTGTAGACGCTTTCGCCTGAAGCTCTTCTCGTTTTCTAAGACCTGCAATAGTTTTGCATACATAGTCGATCTTACAAGGTTCAAGTCATCCTTGCAGTAATTTCGGCTCTAAATTACTTTTCTACAAACAACAAACATACAGGACTATGGCTCTATTGTTTGAGCGGTGGGTGCCTGACTCACTCGCTGCCATAAAAAGTCATACAGAGAATCTTTAACTTGAGACTTGAGAACTCTGCTGAGCCGATTTTTCCGCTGTGCCTGCTTGATGCAACTAGCTGACGGGCACAAATACGCGGAGCGACCCATCCCTTCGTCCAAAGTCACTTGGCGAGTTTGATGGTTACGCACGACGCGAAAAAACTCATTACGATGGGCTACACGACGGCATGATATGCATCTGCGGTAGTTAGTCTCCATAGAGTAGTAGTCTCCATAGATCACGAAGGACAGAACTGCTCGGTACTGAGAATCAACGGGAGAGAGCCGTTTTATAGCTCTCTCCTTATTTGTTTGATTAGCTCGGCGGACGCAAGAGACTATTCAGATTGAGTTGTCTTGTCTGTATCTGCGTCTGGTTCTTCATCTGCATCGATCTCATCATCGGCTTCAGTTACTTCATCAGTTATTTCAACAGATGCGATCGCCGCTTCAGAAGCATCAGGATCTTCATTGGCATTGGCTGCATGGACATCTTGGCTTGCTGTCGTTGTCTCGGCTTCGATCAGGTCGCTATCATCTTCTGTCGATTCTTCAGTAAGCTCCTCGACTTCTCCTGCACCATCATCCTCATCGCCATCTTCTGCGACCGAGTCCTCCAATGTGGAGTCATCGGTAATGTCAGGGGCGGGAGAGATGTTTTCCTCCTGTTCGAGATCACCTGCCTCAGTTGCAGCTGCATCTTCCAAAGCTTCGGCTTCCAAAGCTTCGGCTTCAGCTCTTTGTGCAGCGAGCTTAGCTTGGTGCTTGGCTACAAGTTCAGCAGCAAGTTGCTCTCGTCTTTTCTGTTCTGCCTGCTCTATTTCGAGGGCGCGCTGACGTTGAGCGATTTGTTCAGAGATCTTTCGATCTTCCACCTCGTAGTCATACTTGGCGACATCTTTAATGTCGATTTTCCAGCCCGTTAGGCGAGCCGCCAATCGAACATTCTGCCCTTCCTTTCCGATCGCCAAACTTAGCTGGTCTTCAGGAACAAGGACGTGAGCCTGACGTTCCTCAGGGTTGACCAGGCGAACTTCAGTCACCCTTGCAGGGCTAAGAGCATTTGAAATATAAGTTGCCGGATCGGGAGACCACCGGATCACGTCAATTTTTTCGCCTCGCAGTTCATTGACCACGACCTGAATTCGAGAGCCGCGAGCGCCGATACATGCTCCAACAGGGTCAACATCCCGTTCAGCAGTATCTACAGCAATTTTGGTACGCGGCCCGACGGAACGGGAAGGAGGATTGGCTTCTCGTGCTACCGCGACAATTCGAACAATTTCATCTTCAATTTCTGGAACTTCGTTGGCGAACAGGTAGACGACTAATCCAGCATCCGTTCGTGAGACGAGAAGCTGTGGCCCTCGATGGGAACCCTCAGAAACTCGCTTGAGATAGACCCGAAATGTTGCGTTGACCCGATAGTTGTCGTTGGGCAACTGGTCTCGCTTCAGCAGCTCAGCTTCAACCTCTGGCTGTCCATAGCTGCTGCTGACTGCCATGATGATAGATTGCCGCTCAAATCGCAAAACCCGTGCCTGCAAAACAGTGCTTTCCAGGTCTTTAAATTCCTCTTGCACCATTTTCCGCTGCTGATCCCGCAGTTTTTGGGCAAGTACTTGCTTAGTTTGAATGGCAGCCATCCGACCAAATTCACCCTGATCGGGAGTGACATCAAGGATAACCGTATCCCCAAGTTGCGCTTCGGGAGCCACTTCCTGCACTTCTTTCAGCGCGATGTGATGGTCAGGAACAGCGACTTCTTCGACAATAGTTTTCGTCGCAAGAACGCGAAACCCTTCTTCTTCGCTATCAAGCTCGACCTCAAAATTCTCGAAGTACTCGTCGTCAAAAACATCCGTATCTGGTCGATAGGTGCGCCGATACCGTTCGTAACCCTTGAGCAGGGCCTCCCGAAGGGCAGCTTGAACGGCATGTTTGGGCAAGTTCCGTTCTCGACTAATATTGTCAATCATGTCCTGGAGACCAGGCAAGCTGACCATTGACATAGATATTCCTCCAGTAAATCGGAATATGAGGGCTTAAGTTAGGGTCTGAGCGAATACAAGAATTTCAGACAGAAAATCACGTGCAGTCATCAAGCTCTCATCAAGAGAATTACGATTGCTCCGCAAACTGCACTTCGCGAATCATGTCCCGAGGAATGGCGATCGCCCGTCCCTTAATGTTGAGATGTACGGCGTCTTCATCGCGACGAACGAGTTGACCCGTGAAACTGACTTTTCCTTTGAACGGCTCATCGGTACTGACAACGACTGGAAACCCTTTGAAGGAAACAAATTCTCGGTCAGTTGTTAGAGTTTTTGAAATTCCTGGACTCGAAACTTCGAGCACGTAAGCATCAGGAATCGCATTTTCTTGATCGAGAACAGCTTCGGCGGCGTGGCTCATCGCTTCACAGTCGCTCAAGCTTGTATCTTGCTGCGCTCGATTGCGAATGCTAATTTTTAGCGTAGGCGGACTGTGGTTGGTGTGGAACGTCGCATCAACAACCTCAAAATCCAGATCATCGGCGACTGGACGAACCAGTTCGAGGATTTGTGGGATGAGTGGATGAGTCATATGAAAGATACGTAGGCACAAAAAAAAGCGGGTTAAACCCACTTCCAGAATGTCTGAGCTGGAAAAGGTAACTGCAAAAACAGGTCACGCCTGAGCGCGACCAACCATCATGATACCGCATTTAATATAGACAGCGTTCGTCTTTGAAATATCCCATGCTGCCATCGGGCCTAAACAGCTATTTTCTGGGTGCTTCGTAGCATAGGAATGTAGCCCAAAAATTTACATTAGCGTTGGATAAAGGATGAAGTATTAATAGAGAATGCGTTAATCAGACAGAAGCAGGCACACAACAGGATTGATCGCCGCCATGATTTCCCACAGTTTTGAGCAATTCTCAGACCTCGCTCAGCAAGGCAATTTTGTCCCCGTTTACCAAGAGTGGGTCGCCGACTTGGAAACGCCAGTGTCTGCTTGGTATAAGGTCTGTGCGGGACAGCCCTACAGCTTTTTGTTGGAGTCGGTCGAGGGCGGCGAAAATCTAGCCCGATACAGTTTTTTGGGATGCGATCCGCTGTGGGTGTTGGAAGCGCGAGGCCATCAGACGAATCAAACCTTCAGAAATGGCGATCGCCATTCGTTCACCGGAGACCCGTTTGAGGCGCTGAGATCTTGTTTAGAGCCGTTCAAACCCGTCAAGTTACCGCAGCTTCCATCCGGAATCGGAGGTCTTTTCGGTATCTGGGGATATGAACTCATTCAGTGGATCGAACCCCGTGTGCCTGTTTACGAAGCTCAGGCTGAAGATTTGCCAGATGGTCTCTGGATGCAAATTGACCATCTGCTAATTTTTGACCAGGTGCAACGCAAGATTTGGGCGATCGCCTATGCTGATTTGCGCGATCCCGCCACGGATCTCAAGGAAGCCTACGACATCGCCTGCGCCAAAGTTGAACAGATGGTCAGCAAGCTCCAGTTACCACTTTCAGGAGAAGATACGCTGCTGGAATGGACGCCACCCAGTGCGAGCGATCGCCCCCAACTCGAAACCACCAGCAACTTCACTCAAGCAGACTTCTGTGAAAGTGTTGGGAAGGCGAAAGACTACATCCGAGCAGGCGACATTTTCCAGGTCGTCGTTTCGCAGCGCCTCTCCACGCAATATCAAGGCAACCCCTTCGCGCTGTATCGCTCGTTGCGACTGATCAACCCCTCGCCCTATATGGCTTATTTCCAGTTCCAAGACTGGCAAATCATCGGTTCTAGCCCAGAGGTCATGGTCAAGGCAGAGCATGTTGAATCTGGAGTCGCTCACGCGCCGGACACGCTGGCATCCTCTGGCGAGCCGGGTGAGGCGGGTTCATCACTACTGGCAACGG
>CAKZMO010000225.1 GCA_937128595.1 uncultured cyanobacterium
CGCTTGCCCTGGAAGGAACACAACGGGGTGTTGTGGGTGTTGTGAGCGTTGTGTCGGGTGTCGGACGACGGCGAAAAAACCCCCTAAACGACGCACAACACCCCGACACAACACCTAAACGACAGGGTGTGGACATCGTGGATAGAAGGACTTCAGCCGTCCACAGTCAGTCCACACTTTGTCCACACTCCAACAGCAAACCATCCTTCCTGCATTCCCCCCTGTCAATCCCCAGCAAGTTGCACAGCTCCTGTCAACTGCTTGCCCGTAGGGTCGCCTGATAAGGCGATAGTTGACAGGAGCTGTGCAACTTGCACTCTCCCTGACAGGGGGAATGCAGGGCACTCAGCCAGTGACTCTAGGTACGTGATCAAACCCTAAGGGTTCGCGAAAAGCTCTAAGCATTTCGACCGAGGTGAAGATCGGAACCCTAGGGGTTTCGGAAAATCTCTCATCATTTCAGACGAATTACGACTAATCTCCAATTTAAGTACATCTGTCTCATGCTTTTGAAATGAACATATCAGATTGCTAGGTTTTACCTATCAATGTGACTAGTCAACGTGACTAGTCACATTGATAAGTTCTGAAATTCTTGCATAGACTAGCTTTCAGATGTACGATGACTGCAACATTCCATAAAAAAAAGGCTCAACTCACCAAGCTACGAAAGCGGCGAATCGAACCCCAAAATTTCTTAACTTCAAGTCTAATCGCTTTCTACTCAGGCTGTATAGCCCTATCGCCTCGTAGCCAAAAAAAGTTGAGCCGCCAGTGATTCCGGCACTGACGACTCATGCATACAAATTTACTCGATTATCCAATAGAAAAGCAAGCTCTATCAGGCGACCCCACAAGTCCTGATAGAGCTATTTCTCCGTCTGGAGAAATAATAGCGAGAGTTCGAAATCTCACAGGAAAGGTCACACTCTACCGCCAGGTAGAGTCATCTGGCGATGGCGATCGCCATCCGTCTACAGTGGGCTCGTCAGATGCTCATATCTCTCGCAAGGGTGAAAGCTTAGATCCTACAAACCGCTCTCCTAAAGGCTTTAACGGCATGACTAGGAAGGAGAAGGAATTGATAGAAGACGGTTTAGTGCTCATATGGATGGAGCGAAAGGCAGCTCCAAAACGTCGAGCTGTCTTTCTGACACTGACGATCCCGACTCATTACGACGATGGAACTGCATTAGGCGATGCTGGTCATCGAAAGATTCTCAGAAACTGGTCGGAGGTTGTGAAGCGGTTCAATGAAGAATGGGTCAGGGAATGCGAGCGATATGGAATCCCTGGGCGATACGTCTACGCCATTGAACCCCAAGAAGATCGATGGAAGGATACAGGTATTTTCGCTCCACACATGCACTTGGTTGGTCTTAATGGCTGGGATGACAGCAAGAAAGATCCACGGTTCGACCAGGGCGCTAAGGCCAGTGGCTACTACTGCATCACAACAGAGGATGTAGACAACATCTCAAAGAGAATCTATAGCAACTTGCTAGGTAAACCCGTCAACTGTGCAGCAACAACGAACCTTAAACCACTGGGCAGGATTGGCAAGCTCTATACATACCTCTCCAAATTGGGGAGGATTGGCTCCTACCTATCAAAGGGTTGCAACGACATGCAACAGATACGGCAATCGAGTTACTCAAGCCTGATGCCATCTTCCTGGGCAGGCAGTGATAAAGAAACCCGTTTAACTGTCAGAGGCAGTGAGGATCGCTACGTTATTGGTTACACAGACTTGGGGACGGCAAAGCTTGCCATTGAGAAAATCAATGATGATTATGAAGCTCTTCATGGTCATCGACTCTTCACAACTCCTCATCTCGTCACGGTTCCAAACGGTAAGGGAGAGATGCCCGTTGCTTTAGTTTTCCAAGTTAAAAACTATAAGTTCAAAGATGATGCTTTGAAGTATCTATCTAAAGAAGTTGATATAGGGTTATTCAGAGGAGTCCTACCAGCGTACTTAAATTGGTGATTGACATAAAGTGTTAACACGATATACAATTATCTGTATATTGCTGTTAACAGTTTACTAATATGCCTAAACCCAAGTTTGGGAGAGGACACAAAGCGCCATACGAAACAACTCATGTCCGTGTACCCGTTCCAATTCAGGAAATGGTTCAGGAATTTGTTGATGAGTGGAAAGAGCTGCGTTTTAGCGAACAAGATAAACTGTTAACAGCTTTAGAGGAAGGCGATAAGTTTCGAGATAGAATTGAGCTAGAGAGAGTTACTGAAATTGCTCAGAATTGTCTAAAGCAGAAGCGGTCAGCTCGTGTAACCCTGTCAATGTTTCTTTCCAGAATCTATCAAGAAAACATCACTTTGTAATAGTGGATGCCCTGGGTGGATTCAGCACCCAGAGCGTTCGCCCCAACTGATAACCCAATTGGAGCTAAGAGAATTATGGCGTTTAAGCCGACAAAACCAACCTGTGAGCCGAAATTTAAGCTCGGTCAGATCGTGAAACACCACTTTGGAGAGCAAGACGGAGAGGTTTTGGAATATTCGGGCATGGTCGTAGGCGTTTGTTGGCAGCCGGAGATTTGGCCTGATGAAGGATGGGTTTACTTCGTGGATAAGGATTCTGTCTCAAACTGGTTCCCCTTCAGAGACTGGGCGTTTGAGCCTGAATTAGAGCTGCTGGAACAAGCGAAGCCGTTCGTTGCCGATTCGGTACGTTCGTTCTGTGAGCCAGTTGAGCCGATCGCCCTCGATCAGGTGTCGTGTGACCGTCGTGTGGGTGTCGGATCGAGTGT
>CAKZMO010000226.1 GCA_937128595.1 uncultured cyanobacterium
GGGGGATTTAGGGGGATCAGTCTTGTTCCAGCGTGTTGTCTAATACTTTTCAAATATCCTCTAACAAATCGCTGAACCAGAATGCGATAAAACTTGTCGATTACAAACTGGAAATTACCCCTGTCAGGTTCGCTCAATCGTTCGCCTTATTGAGAAGATTGCAGAATGTAGAAGCGATCGCCACGTTGCTACAAATAGGCAATCACTTTTGTTTTTTAGGAAGGAGCGATCGCCACGCCCCTGATAAACGGGCGATCGCCCTCAGTCCTCAGTAATTAGTGCTGTATTTTCAACAAAAAACGTATCCACTAAAGTCCCTATAGCGATACTAAATTGCTTGTGAACTGCTAAGTAAGAGGAGGGGCGGGCTGTGCCTGCCCCTCCTCTTACAAATCATTCGAGATTGCTATATCGGCTCACGGTAGAATAAACAGGCATTTGCACAGCCCCATCTATGCCTAAAACGATTTCTCTCAAGTCAGGCGAAACGGTGAAGCTATTCACTCGGCAACTTAGCAGCGTGCCCATTCACTATCGGTTTCAGGCTCAGGCAGTTGGAACCCATTCCCTCAAAGGGACAGTCAATGTTGTAGGCAGGCAGCTTGTTTTTCGAAAGCCTGATGTGACGATTCCGCTCAAAGAAGTGAATGTTGTCGAAGCCGGATACTGGGATACATTTCTCGCTGTCTATGTGACGGCTGAAACTGACTTAGAAATTATTTACAAACAGACAGGATTACAATTCGCAGGATGGATCATAGCCCTCGTTGCTGTCATTGCTATTGTGGCGATCGCCATCACGCTATTCGCAGGATAACTCGGCTTAATGTTGAGGTAATCGAGCTGAGAAGAGTGGCGATCGCCTCAGCAGATTCCTCACTGAACCCGATCTTCAAAATGCCAGTCAACCCAGCACAGGTTCTCTTTCATGGATAAGAAATCTTGGCTCAAACTTACTATATTTACGGCGATCGGCACCGTTGTTTTTAGCACTGTTTTCACTCATATCTCGTTATCCACAGCACTGACTTACAGAACCTCCGATGCGGTTCAGATAGGCACTCCTGCTGCGAAGGCAACGACCTCTGGCGGACGGGTCAGGGGAGGGAGTTTTGATAGCGACGAGGAGGAGGAATCATCTCCTGCCCCATCGAGTTCTCCTGCTCCATCCAGTGGGTCTTCTAACTCAAGCCCTAGCTCTTCTGGCTCAAATAGCGGATCGTCGGGTTCTAATGGCAGTTCCTTCGACTTTGGTGATGATTCTTCTGACGCTGACGACAGCGATCCGTTCGGCTTTGACAACGACTTTGACGATAACAATTCTTCTGGCTCCAATCGATCTTCTTCTCGATCTGGACAATCTACTGAGCCACCCCCATTTTTTGTTGCAGTCATCATGATGCTGGCCGCAGTTGCATTCTTAGGGATTCTCGTCATTGCTGGCGTCAAAGAACTAATCTCCAATGTGACTCCTGTTCTCTATCCCAAGATGCAAAGGGGATGGAGAAGCCTCAATACGGGATGGAGTAACTTCAGAAAAAGGTGGAGCGAAGTCGATAACAATACCGTGACCATTACACAAGTTCAGGTTGCGATGGTGGCTGAGGCTCGCAAAGTTCAACAAGATTTGAATCAGATGGCGGCTAAAGCCGATCTCGACACTCAAGCCGGACTCGTGAAAGTCTTGCAAGAAACCGTGCTGGCGGTTTTGCGATCGCCCCACAGTTGGACTCACGCCAGCGCCCAATCTGAAACCGTATCGACCCGCAATCAGGCCAAGCAAAAGTTTGAGTGGTTCTCGATTGCAGAGCGCAGCAAGTTTGATGTGGAGTCTCTGACGAATGTGGAGGGTGAAATTCAGGAGCAAAGCATTATTAAACGAGATGAAGACCCGGCGGCTTACATAGTGGTGACTTTCATTGTTGGGTCTGCCCACGACAAACCCCTGATGAGAGATAAAGTGATGTCGCCCAAAGATCTGCGATCGCTGCTTATGAAACTCGGTGCCATCACAACTGACTATCTGATGGTGTATGAAGTGCTGTGGTCTCCTCAAAATGAAACCGACAGTTTGACCCAAGAAGAACTCGTGCTCAATTATCCTGACTTAGTCCGAATTGCATAACGAAATTGCATAACGAAATTACATAACGAAGCTATCCCCTGATTTGTCTCTACTAAAGTGCTGCAATAAAACATAATGTCGTTCTCGTCACAGTTGCTTTTTGGCGGACTTGCGACGATGAGCCCGTGTGTTTCTACTCAGCGAGAACGAACAGCCATGACGGATTACGAAATTTTTGAGCTGGGTGATGTGGAATTGCAGTGCGGCTTGATGCTGCGAGATGCAAAGCTCGCCTACAAAACCTTTGGCACGCTCAATGCAGACAAGAGCAACGTCATTGTCTACCCCACTTGGTATTCAGGACAGCACTACGACAACGAGTGGCTGATTGGCGAAGGCATGGGACTCGACCCCCAAAACTATTTCATCATCATTCCCAACATGATGGGAAATGGGCTGTCTTCTTCGCCAAGCAACACGCCACAACCCTACGACAAGTCGCGCTTTCCCCACGTCACTTTCTACGACAACGTTGCGATGCAGCATCGATTAGTGACAAAAGAATTTGGCATTGAAAAGATTAAATTGGTGATTGGCTGGTCGATGGGGGCAGGGCAGACCTATCAATGGGGTGTCAGCTATCCAGAAATGGTCGAGCGAATTTTGCCATTCTGCGGCTCCGCGCGAACAAGCATCCACAACATCGTGTTTTTAGAAGCCGTTAAATACGCCATCCAAACGGATGTGGCCTGGAATGAAGGGTGGTACGACGAGCAGCCCATGAAAGGCTTGCGGGCTGTGGGCCGAGTCTATTCAGGCTGGGGATTGTCTCAAGCTTTTTATCGAGAAAAGCTCTACATTCCGATGGGATATCCGTCTTTGGAAGACTTCCTGATTGGGTTTTGGGAAGGCTTTTTCTTAAGGAAAGATGCGAATAATTTATTAGCCATGTTGTGGACGTGGCAAAACGGCAATATTGGCAATACTCCGGGGTTTGACGGTGACTTTGAGAAAGCGCTGGCCTCGATCAAAGCTAAGGCGATCGTGATGCCGGGGCAAACTGATTTGTATTTTCCTCCAGAGGACAACGAATACGAAGTGAAGCACATGCCTAATGCTGAGTTTGTAGCGATCCCATCTATTTGGGGACATTTTGCCGGAGGCGGCATTAATGATAAAGACACGGCGTTCATTGACAAGTACGTCAAAGAGCTGCTGGCGAGCTGAGATCAGCATCTCTGATGACTCGTCAGCCATTCATCCTGCACAAATCCCCATCTCATCCGATAATGAGAGGGAAACTTCACAAGACTTAATCATGGCGAGAGATCTGCGGGGATTCCTCAAGCTCATCGAAGAGCGAGGACAGCTTCGGCGCATCAAGGCATTGGTCGATCCTGAGCTGGAGATTGCAGAGATTTGCAATCGAATGCTGCAAGCGGGTGGCCCTGCTCTGCTGTTTGAAAATGTCAAAGGGTCTCCCTATCCTGTTGCGGTCAACACGATGGGCACAGTGGAGCGCATCTGCTGGGCTATGAACATGGAGAAGCCAGAGGAACTGGAGACTCTGGGCAAAAAGCTGGGGATGTTGCAACAGCCGAAGCCGCCCAAAAAGATTTCTCAAGCGGTGGAGTTTGGCAAGGTTCTCTTCGACGTGGTGCGGGCAAAACCTTCTCGTGACCTTTTGCCTGCCTGCCATCAAGTGGTGGTGAAGGGTGATGAGCTGGATCTGAATCAAATTCCAATGATTCGTCCCTATTCCGGCGACGCAGGCAAGATTATCACGTTGGGACTGGTGATTACCAAAGATTGTGAAACGGGAACGCCCAATGTGGGGGTGTATCGGCTTCAGCTTCAGTCCGACAAAACAATGACGGTTCACTGGCTGTCGGTGCGGGGTGGGGCGCGACATCTGCGCAAGGCGGCAGAGCGGGGTAAAAAGCTAGAAGTGGCGATCGCCCTTGGTGTTGATCCCATGATCATCATGGCGGCAGCGACTCCCATTCCCGTCGATTTGTCAGAATGGCTATTTGCCGGACTCTACGGCGGTTCTGGGGTGCATTTAGCCAAGTGCAAAACTGTGGATCTAGAAGTGCCTGCTGATTCTGAATTCGTGTTGGAAGGCACCATCACTCCTGGAGAAGAGCTGCCTGATGGCCCCTTTGGAGATCACATGGGCTACTACGGCGGCGTCGAAGATTCGCCCTTGGTGCGCTTTCACTGCATGACCCATCGCAAAGATCCGGTTTATTTGACCACATTCAGCGGTCGCCCACCCAAAGAAGAAGCGATGATGGCGATCGCCCTCAACCGCATCTACACGCCCA
>CAKZMO010000227.1 GCA_937128595.1 uncultured cyanobacterium
GAGTCAAAGTTTTCAGAGACTGTTTCGAGAACGGACTTAGTATGGCGTTGACTTAGTATGGCGTTGACTTATCTGGGCATAGCCCGTATCGCCCTCGCAAGAGTCAGCCCCAAACGGCTTGCTTTTCCGAGGGCTTTTGTTTATAGACAGAGAAACTACACAAGAAGACCTGCTGTTAATGAATATCGAGCCCGCGCTTAGACTTTTTGAGCGACTTCCAGAGGGAATGAATTTTCTGATAGGCGTCTTCTGATGAGATTTTGCCCGATGTTTCTAACGCACATAACAAACTCACCCGCTGAGAAAACTCTTGTAAGTTGGCGTTGAAGAGCAGTTCTTTAGGCTCTGATCTGCCGTAATATCTCGAACGCGGATACAGAAATTCAGATTTGTGATCCATTGTGTTCTCCTTATAATGCTGCCTGCGGCGATCGCATGGGTTGGCAAGATTGTTCTCCGAGACTTGAAGTGAAAATGACTGAGATTAAAGTTTGGATTAAAAAAATGTCAGTTAAAGTGCCGTCACAACGTTCAGATAATGTTTTCTTAACCTGATTTTAACCAAAACCAAGGAAGTTTTGGCGACTGAACTCATTTTTTAATAGTTCTCCTATTGTTTCCATGACCCTTAGCGATGCAGAACCTTCTCGTCCTTACTTCCTTGCGCTTTTGCTTCGCTCTATAGCTCACGTTGGATTAGCTCACGTCGGATTTTTTGGACTTGGCAGGGAAGTATTCATGAAAGTTGCAGTTTTCAGTACCAAACGCTACGACCAGCGGTTTCTCAATGCCGCTAACTCGTCCTATCAGCACGAATTCGTCTTTTTCGAGGCGCGTCTCACTGCTGCAACGGTGGCTCTAGCGAAGGGATTTTCGGCTATCTGTGCATTTATTAACGATCAGCTCGATGAGACTGTACTGCGATCGCTTGCTAGCTATGGGGTGCAGTTGATCGCCCTACGCTCAGCAGGCTTCAACAATGTCGATCTGGCGATCGCTCAAGAGCTAGGAATCACGGTGGTGAGGGTTCCTGCCTATTCTCCGTATGCTGTTGCTGAACATGCAGCAGGACTGATTTTGATGCTCAACCGAAAGCTCTATCGAGCTTACAACCGAGTCCGCGAAGATAACTTTTCGATCAACGGCCTACTGGGATTTGATCTGCACGGTTGTACTGTTGGTGTGGTCGGCACTGGAAAAATTGGCGAATGTTTTGCCCACATCATGCATGGATTTGGATGTCAGTTGCTGGGCTACGATCTCTATCAGAATTCGGAGTGTCTAGAGATGGGGATGCGTTACGTCGAGATGCCGGAGCTTTTGGCAAGCAGTGACATTATCTCTCTACACTGTCCGCTGCTACCTGCGACCCATCACATGATTAACGCGGATTCCATTCAGCAGATGAAGCCTGGAGTAATGCTCATTAACACGAGTCGTGGTGCGTTGATCAATACCCGTGCCGCCATTGATGGCATCAAATCTGGACAAATTGGCTATCTTGGCATTGATGTCTATGAAGAAGAAGCCAATCTATTTTTCGAAGATTTGTCCGATCAGGTGATTCAAGATGAGACCTTTCAACTTCTCCAATCCTTTCCCAATGTGGTGATCACGGCTCATCAGGCTTTCTTTACTCGCAACGCCTTGGAGTCGATCGCCAGCACCACGCTATCCAATATTGCCGAATTTGAGGCGGGCAAGGTCTGCGACAATCAGGTGCAATCGGCTCCCCGATGACAGTTGCACCAGATGGAAATGATGACATCGCTCTCAAGCTTTAGCCGTCTCCTGTCATACGTAGGAACCATATCTTAAATCATCAGAATAACTCGGCAGATTTTCAAGAACTTGAGTTAACAATGTATTGAATGTCGGTCATTCAGATCTTTTCAGTCGGTCTCTTCCTCAAAATTATACTGGGAGTCACTGTTGAGGGTACTAGAGCACTTTTTACTCAGGCCCTGTTCACGATTTGGTCATTGACTGACTTGACGTTTCGCTGAAGTCTCTAGTGATTGCTGTTTGCTTGGATACAAAGAATGGGCACAAAAAATGGCACAGACAAAAGGAATCCGTGTATTTTCCCTCTTCATCTGCCGCGCAATCTCATGACAGTCTCCTCGCTGTAATCGGTTGAGTGATGACAAGAGCGAACTAGATTCATCTGCTGCGTAAACCATTGCGTAAACAATATTGCTCAAACGATAAGATATAGCCCATCGAATATGCTTTCGAAGTCGGGCTTTCGAATGATCAAATCCCTTTGTTGAGAACACCTTATACTCGGAGAATTTTTCTATGGTTGCACCCCTCGAAATTTCTTCCCATGCAAACATTCAAATTGAAGACGACCGTACAGGTCTCAGCGTGCCTACGCTGCGCCGAGCCATGGCGGACAACCTCTTCTATTTGCAGGGGCGATTTCCTGGCAATGCTTCTCGCAATGATTTCTACATGGCCTTGGCTTATACCGTGCGCGATCGCCTGCTACAGCGCTGGATTAGCACCATGCAGACCTACATGCGAGAGCAAGTGCGCACAGTCTGCTACATGTCTGCCGAGTTTTTGCTGGGGCCTCACCTGGGCAACAACTTGATTAATCTTGATATTTTTGATCAGGTGCGTCAGGCCGTTGCTGAATCTGGCCTTGATCTTGATGATTTGTTGGAGCACGAGGAAGATCCCGGACTGGGTAACGGCGGCTTGGGTCGTCTGGCGGCGTGTTACATGGATTCTCTGGCCAGCCTAGAAATTCCAGCACGGGGATACGGCATCCGCTATGAATACGGTATTTTCGACCAAGAAATCGTTGATGGTTGGCAGGTCGAAATCACCGACAAGTGGCTTCAATACGGAAATCCTTGGGAAATTGCCCGCCCGGAAGAGTCAGTATTTGTGAAGCTAGGGGGTCAGACCGAGAGCTATACCGATGACCGGGGCAACTATCGCGTGCGCTGGGTTCCCAACAAGGTCATCCAGGGCATTCCATACGACACGCCGATTATGGGCTACAAGGTCAATACGGTAAATACCCTGCGACTTTGGAAAGCTGAGGCTCCTGAATCCTTTGACTTCCAAGCATTCAACGTGGGTGACTATTACGGCGCGGTTGAGCAAAAAATTGTCTCTGAAAATATCACCAAGGTTCTCTACCCCAACGACGATCAAATTCAGGGTAAAGAACTGCGCTTGATGCAGCAGTATTTCTTCGTGTCTTGTTCTCTGCAAGACATGATTCGCATCCATCTTTACCGGGGAGGACGGCTTGAAAATCTGCATGAGCAGTTTGTGGCACAGCTAAATGATACTCACCCAGCCATTGGTGTTGCCGAACTGATGCGGCTGTTGATCGATGATCACCACATGGAATGGAACCAAGCTTGGTATATCACTCGCAACACGTTTGCTTATACCAACCACACTCTGTTGCCGGAGGCGCTGGAGAAATGGCAGATCAGCTTGTTTGAGGGGTTACTGCCTCGCCATCTCCAAATTATTTATGAGTTGAATCGTCGATTCTTGGAGCAAATCCGAATCAAGTTCATCAACCAAGAAGAAAAGCTAGCGCGATTCTCTCTGATTGATGAAGAGGGCGATCGCTACGTTCGTATGGCTCACCTCGCTTGCCTAGGCAGTAAAGCCATCAACGGCGTGGCGGCTCTGCATACTGAACTGCTCAAGCAAGATGTCCTGAAAGACTTCTATGAGCTGTGGCCTGAGAAGTTCCGCAACAAGACCAATGGCGTGACTCCCCGCCGCTGGATGGTTTTGAGTAATCCAGAACTGACTGAATTGATCAGCAGCAAAATTGGCAAGGGCTGGATCAAGCATCTAGACGAACTGAAAAAGCTTGAGCC
Organism: uncultured cyanobacterium; assembly: GCA_937128595.1. GTDB lineage: Bacteria > Cyanobacteriota > Cyanobacteriia > CAKZMO01 > CAKZMO01 > CAKZMO01. Next base: position 3,861 of record CAKZMO010000227.1, read on the forward strand.
CTATGCCGATGATCCTGGGTTCCGACAAGAATGGCGGCAGGTCAAGGCGAAGAAGAAGCGCGATCTCGCTGAGATCATCAAAAAACGCTGCGACATCACGGTCAACCCTAACTCCATCTTTGATGTGCAAGTCAAGCGGATGCACGAATACAAGCGTCAGCATCTGAATGCTCTACACGTCATTTATCTATACGAGCAGATTCGTCAGAATCCCAATCTCGACATCGTGCCGCGTACCTTTATCTTTGCAGGTAAGGCAGCTCCAGGCTATGTCATGGCAAAGCGGATGATTAAACTCATCACGTCTGTCGCTGAAGTTGTGAACAATGACCCTGATGTGCGCGATCGCCTCAAGGTTGTGTTTATGCCTGACTACAACGTGACCCATAGTCAGCCTGTTTATCCGGCTGCTGATTTGTCTGAGCAGATTTCCACAGCAGGTAAAGAAGCCTCTGGAACAGGCAACATGAAATTCTCGCTCAATGGAGCGCTCACCATCGGTACGCTTGATGGAGCCAACGTCGAGATTCGTGAAGAAGTCGGCCCAGAAAATTTCTTCCTCTTTGGCCTGACAGTGCCTGATGTTGAGGAGTTGAAGCGAAACGGCTACAACCCTTACAACTACTATGAAAACAGCCCTCGAATTAAGCAGGTGGTCGATTTGCTGGCGTCAGGCTTCTTTTCTCACGGCGATCCCGAACTGTTCAAACCCATCATTGACTACTTGCTCTACAATGACCGCTTCCTGCTGCTGGCCGACTTCGATGCCTATGTCGATTGTCAGGCTGAAGTGAGCGAGGCTTACCGCGACGCCGATCGTTGGTCTCGGATGTCGATTCTCAACTGTGCGCGCATGGGCAAGTTTTCATCCGATCGCTCTATTGCCGAATATGCCGAAGACATCTGGAAGGTCAAACCTGTACCTGTGGAGCTGAAAGAATACGCTCAAGCCGATGCGGTTCTCAAGGTCGAACCTTAGTCCGGGCGGTTTTTCTGTGGGTCGGCAGCATCTGACCCATGGGATTTGATGCTGATGTGCGAATGCTTTGGAATTTAGGATTGCAACCCGGTTTGCACATCTCGTATTCCTCAATAACTCAATGGGGGCGGATCGTAAACCGCCCCGTTTTATTGATGAGTGGTGCCTTGACTGATGAGTGGTGTAACTCGGATGGCGATCGCCATCCTCTCTGGCAATGCTGTGGTTATTAGCCCAAGACATCGACCCCTTGGCGATCGCCGTTCTCATTTGTTTCTCGAATCTCCACGCAGTCTTGCTGGAACTTAATTGCTCCATAGATTGACATTGAGTTCAGACGGGTTGAATTTTCTTCATCTCAGAAGATTAATCTTTTCTGTGAATGATTGAACATGTTGCCTCCACTACTGAGGCATGAACCTAAAGCCGCAAATAATCAGGTGGAGGAATTGAGAGGTGCCATGAACATTTTGGTACTCAACGCGGGTTCTAGTAGTCAAAAGAGTTGCCTTTACGCCTTAGCAGAAGAATTGCCCAATCAATCTCCTGAACCGCTTTGGGAGGCTCATATTGACTGGACAGCGACGCCTGACGCCGGCATTGTGTCGGTGAGCGGTAACAAGTCTCAGGTTGACTTCAAAATTTCTGTAGACGATCGCCATACGTCACTGCAACGGATGCTCGACACTCTAGTCGAAGGCGAGACGCAGGTGCTTCAGAGCCTCCAAGAGATTGATGTTGTCGGGCATCGTGTGGTTCATGGCGGATCAGACTATTCTCAGCCAGTGCGTATCACTGACTCGGTGAAAGAGGCGATCGCCAACCTGATTTCCCTCGCTCCGGCTCACAATCCGGTCAACCTCGAAGGCATTGAAGCTATGGAGCGCAGCTTGGGAGATGTTCCCCAAGTGGCTGTGTTTGATACGGCATTTCACAGTCACATGCCTCCCGAAGCGGCGACTTACCCGATTCCCTATGACTGGTTTGACAAAGGCGTAAAACGGTACGGATTTCACGGCATCAGCCACGAATATTGTGCTCATAGAGCGGCCCAGATTCTCCAAAAACCACTGGAGTCATCGAAACTCGTCACTTGTCATCTGGGCAACGGCTGCTCTCTAACGGCTATCCGGGAGGGTAAGAGTGTCAGCACAACGATGGGCTTCACTCCTCTGGAAGGGCTAATGATGGGCAGCCGTAGCGGCTCTATCGATCCGGCTATTCCGCTCTACCTGATCCGCGACCACGGCCTCACTGCTGACCAAGTAGACCACCTACTCAACAAAGAGTCTGGACTCAAAGGCATTTCCGGAATTTCGAGCGATCTACGTGACATTCAGCAGGCGATCGCCGAGGGCCACAAACGAGCGAAACTGGCCTTCGACCTTTACATTCATCGATTACAAGCGTCAATTGCCTCTCTCATCCCTGCATTGGGAGGATTAGACGTGCTAGTGTTCACAGCGGGAGTCGGAGAACATTCCTCCACCGTGCGCGATCGCACCTGCGCTGGACTGGCTTGGCTTGGCGTTCACCTCGATCCCTTGCTGAATGAGGCTCATCCAGTCGATCAAGATATTACTACCGATGACTCTTTGGTACGGGTGCTGGTCATTCACACCGAAGAAGACTGGGCGATCGCCAAAGCCTGTTGGCATCTGCTGCAATCCTAGTGGTTTAGAATCTTTTCGTTCCTATTAATCTTTAAAAAATACAGCGTATGCAACCGCTCAACCATCGCACAAAGATTGTCGCCACTATTGGCCCTGCCAGCAGCTCGCCAGAGATGATCAAAAAAATGGTGCATACGGGAATGAGCGTTGCCCGACTCAACTTTTCCCATGGCAGCTACGACGACCACGCCAAAATGATTACTCTTTTGCGATCTGTATCGCAGGAACTCGGAACGCCCATAACCCTGCTGCAAGACTTGCAAGGCCCCAAAATTCGCGTAGGACAGTTGACCGAAGGCGAACTTACCCTTGAGGAAGGCGGGGCGCTAGATTTGGTGCCGATGGACAACTATCACGGGGAATCTACGACAGCCTGTATCGACTATCCATTCCTAGCTGAAGATGCCGAAATCGGAATGCAGATTTTGCTCGATGACGGACTGCTGGAACTAGAGGTTGAAGATATAAAAGGGAACACGGTGCACTGTCGCGTTATTGCTGGGGGTGTACTTAAGAGTCGCAAGGGTGTCAATCTACCGAGTATCGACATTCGCCTGCCTTCTCTGACCGAAAAGGATCAGCAAGATCTGGAGTTTGGCATCTCTCAAGGCGTTGACTGGGTATCGTTGAGTTTTGTCCGTAAGCCCGAAGATATTCAGTCTCTGAGAAACTTGCTGGCCGAAAAAGGTGTCCCCGATGTACCAGTGCTGGCGAAAATTGAGAAGCCTCAGGCGATCGCCAACCTCGACGCCATTTTGGAGCAGTGTGACGGAGTGATGGTGGCTCGGGGTGATTTGGGCGTAGAGATGAAGTCAGAAAAAGTGCCCATGCTGCAAAAGCAAATCATTCGAGAGTGCAACAAGCGAAGTATCCCCGTCATCACAGCCACTCAGATGCTCGACAGCATGATTCGCAATCCTCGCCCGACTCGTGCGGAAGCGAGTGATGTCGCAAACGCTATTATCGACGGCACCGATGCCGTTATGCTCTCTGGCGAATCCGCCGTTGGACTTTATCCAATCAAAGCGGTAGAAATGCTAGCGCGAATTGCAGCAGATGTTGAACCCGAAATTCAGTACATCAACAATCCCCCTGCAGCGGATGACGAAACCCATGCGCTGAGCGAAGCCCTAAACACGATTGATAAAATTCTCGATTTGCAGGCGATCGTCACCTTTACGAGTACGGGCTACACTGCGATGATCGCGGCTGGAGAGCGCCCTAATGCTCCAGTTGTGGCATTTACTCCGAGCGTGAAGGTCTATCACCGACTCAATTTGGTGTGGGGCGTTAAACCCATTTTGCTGGATCATGATCCAACCTCGTTCGAAGAAATGGTGACCCGTGCCCAAGCAGAACTATTGAAACACAACCTGGCACAGCCTGGTCATCAGGTGCTGATCATGGGTGGCATTCCCGCAAAAACCCCCCAGGGTACGAACTTTCTCAAGCTTCATCGGCTTGCAGAGCAAACTTAATTTGGAAAAAATCTTCCCCATAACTTGTCTATAAAAGAAAAAGAAGCACTCAGATTGAATGCTTCCATCACGTTATCAAGTCTATGGCTCGATTTTAGGATATCGCTTTAGCCAGCGTCATCATTCAAACAGTGGAATTGATCGCGCTTGACGTTGATACTTTTGACATGTTTTTTAACCGTGTCAATGGCAATATACAATTCGCTAGCAATCTGCTTATAGGTATAACCGACACATCGATAAAGCCACACTTCAGATTCGCGATGGCTAAGGCCATAGCGCTGAGCTTCGGCGATCGCCCGACTGCGAGCACTCTGATAGCGGTCTTCCAAAACAACTAGCATTTTGGCATCGCTCGACTCCTGATCCAACCACTGAACCCGGACTCGAATCATTTTGGCTGAATGGGTTTCAACGTCTTCTTCGAGGGTGAGGCAGGGAATTGCGTCGTCTCTATTGTCGTTTGCGAAGGTGTGGCGGCTGTCTAGCAGGGCGGCGCATAGTCGCTGAACTGAGGATGGCAGCACATTAGACATGTTCTGCTGATCAATTTTGCGGCATAGGGCGCGAGCCTTGGAATTGCTCTGTAGGATCGTTCCTTTTTGGGTCACAATCATCAAGCCATCGGGCATCCCTTCAAGAATGCCTCGAAGCAGAAACTGAGGGTCGGAGCCTTGAACAGACGTAGGATTCCGCCGCTCGAAAGAGGTTTCGAGGGTTAGAGATTTTTGAGTTGTTGCGTTCATTTGGGGGCTGTGAATGAACTATGTAAAGTCACTCAGCGGAAGAAGGCTTTTGCACGAGCTGAAACCAAAGCTCCAACGGGCGATCGCCTTTTCCTTTGAGTTACGTCCATAGAACGCGATGCGTCCGGACGATGCAATGCGATGTATGACACTACAGCGATCGCACTTGTCATTTCGGGGTGGGCTGTGCCTCAAACTCCCTGTGAAGCTTTGAGAAAGCGAGACACTTTGAAAATTGGTTAAATCACCACCGAGTTGAGTTCACAATTCGGGTGGAGGGACAGCGCGATCTGAAAAGTTTTGGCGTTATCAGCGTGTTTTTAGACCCGCCCATCCAGACTCACTCAGCGCATGTGCGCTGATACTTCAGATTACAGGGCATCGATTCTCTCGTCCGGAGCTTGTATTCAGAAACACAATGGGGCACTCTATACAATAACGAACTGATGTTCTGAATCGCTTTGTTTTGGCTGCATTGTGCGTCTCCAGTCTGAATCTGAGTTCGAGTTAGACAACCAGAGTTCAACGATTAGGTGTTCTCTCTGTCAGATTCAAGAGTCCATAGCTTACGCGACCTTTGCTTAGACTATCTTGCTTAGACTATCTTCTTAGATTTTAACTTGATTGATGGCCATCGTTTTATTGATCAGAGAATTGCAAAACGCATCCTTCACATCATGCTTGCGTCTGCAAGAGCCTTGTTGCCAAAAAGGGCGATCGCCTTTTCCCCAGTCGTTCTATGCTCTCATGGAGGTTCATTGTGATTCCTGACTCTCATCCCATCTACCCGGCTCGGTCGTTCATCCGATTTCAAGCGAAAAATCAGATCATCGCGGATTTGACAGGTGAAGAAATCACCAGCTTTGTTCACCGCCCTGGTGCTGTGCAAGAGCAAGGCACGACTACGCCCAATCCAGACTGGCGCAACTCAGGTAGGATCGACATCTGGAGCGAAAACCCAGCCGATTCTAGTCGTGCTCAAGATCAACGGTCTCAGATGGATCAGGGCAGCACAGCAGCACCATCTCTTTCATTTGACGAAGCCCTGTTTGGGGAGTTGACGAAAACGGCCTTTCACCCCGATCGCCATCCAGAGCTTTATCAGCCGTGCGATTCTCAAGTCGAAGCAAGGGCGATCGAAAGTCAGGTTGTCGCAGAACTTGTCAAAACCTATGAACAAATTGTCCGAAATCAGGCTGACGAACAAGTGCAACGTCTCAACGCCTTGCTCTAAGCCTTAAAACTGTTTTGCGGTATGAGCATTGGGATCGAACTGAAACCGCTGGGCGTAATCGGTGATGCCATAGAGATTGAAGCTGATAGTCGGCTCGTCGTCTAATGCTTCGACACAATGAATGGCACCGGGGGTGAACCCAATTACATCTCCTGGGACGAGGATTTGTTCCCCGACTTTTTCGATGCGATCAGGGTGTTCTGGGGTGGGCGACCTGCGCCAAAAGGTATTTTTCTCTCTGCCGCGAATCAACGCCACAATGCCCCACGTGGCATGATTGTGCACGGTTGACGTTTTGCCCGGTTCCCACGACACCATTTGCACTGTCAGCGGAAAGGACGGTTCTCGATACAGCATCCGCACAGCCCAACCTCGTTCGGGTGATGGGTCAGTGTATTCAAACTGAAGCCAATCTGAACTAATCAGGAGCGATCGCACCATGGGTGAAACCTGCTGAATTCGCTCTGCATCATCAGGCTCAGCGGCAAGCACATCATCTAAATCCGTCAAAAATCGATAGAGACGATAGGGATCTGCGGCGGGTTCAAATTCTGTAGGCATGAAGCCTCGGCAGACACTATCGTCTGTCACGAGATAATCTTGCACTTCATCCATATCGATCTCATCTGAAGCAGTGGCACGGATCTGTCCAGTTTCGGTCACTCCGGTCGTGGGCGTTCCGTTTTTAGGTCGAATGTTGGACTCGGTCGCCTCAACCTGTGCAGTCTGCTGCGCTTTTGCTTGCCCCACGTCACTGATGCTCCATTCTTGTGCATATTTTCAGGTCTGCCTCATCTGATTCCTAAGAGACGGAGGTAGGCTGGACTCTGACAGATTCCACCTTACCAAGGAATTCTGAGTTCGGGATGAGAAGCCGCTAGATGGGAAAATCACGATGAGCGATCGCCATCTTTCACCGTTTCGTCACCGATTGAAGCGTCGCCGACTTCGTCATGGCTTTCGTCGCATCATGACCTTTGGGGCGATCGCCCTCTTGACCTGCTTCATGGCTCTGGGACAAGCCTGCCAGAACCTAAACTTATTGGCCTCGTTTGATTCACCTGACTTGGCTGAACTAGAAGCCAAGTGCGAAACCCGTGCAGATTTTGCCTGGGTTCCATCCGGAACATTTTCGGTAGGAAGTGATACCGCTGAACAAGATGCTGCCTATCGCATGTCTGCCAAAGCTTGGGTTGCGCTCTCCGCTGCTCGCGAGACTGCTGCCGATACCGTCAGTGTTTCGACCGCCGAACAAAATCTGCGACAACGACAGTGGTTTGACCGCGAACCCGAGCGGCAAGAGCGATCGCTCTCTGGCTTTTGTATGAGCCGCAATTTGGTGACCAATGGAGACTACTTGGAGTTCGTCAATGAGACAGGACATCGAAGCCCTGACATTTCGGATGCTGAGTATCAGCAACAAGGATTTTTGGTGCATCCCTATGAAGATGTGCAACCCTACCGCTGGCAGTCTCAACTCCAGCCCTCTTTTCCCGACGGAAAATCTCAACATCCGGTGGTGCTAGTCAGCCACGACGACGCGATCGCCTATGCCCAATGGCGTGGGGAGCAGGATGATGTTTTGTATCGTCTGCCTACGGCGCTGGAATGGGAAAAGGCTGCACGGGGGACGGACGGGCGCTACTTTCCTTGGGGAAATGAGTGGCAAAACGACGCCACCAACTGGATCGGGCGTAAAACATTGGGCGACGGTATCGAAGGTACAAGCGCGATCGCCACTTATCCCCTCAGTCGCAGTGTCTATGGCGTTGAGGATATGGCTGGCAATGTGTTTGAATACACCTCAACTCTGTTGGAGGGGAGCGATCGCCCGGTTTCTGTGATGAAAGGGTGCTCGTGGGACGATCTGCCAGGATTTTGCCGAGCGACTTACCGTCATACCCGCCCCACCGATTCTCGCCACATCTTGTTTGGATTTCGCCTCGTGCTTGAATGAAATCTTTAGTCAAACACGGTTTCGTCTTCTTTTCTCCAGGCCGGATCAACGATGCAGACAAATACCAACGGTTCTTCGCCGCAGTTGTGAATGTGCTGGCGAGCGTTGGGTGGAATGTAGACCGCATCTCCTGGCACAACTCGTTGAGTTTCACCATCGATTGTCATATCGCCGATGCCTGACAAGATGTAATAGACCTCAGATGTGGTCAGAGCATGAGCGATCGATGTTTGCCCAACTGGGACGATTGCGTGAGCCAAACTGTATCGCAGGTCGATAGACTGCTTGTCGGGATGCAATAGCTCCCGTAGCAGAGTGCCATCTCCAGCAGTGAACTCGTTGCAGTTTTGCAATTTACGAACTAGCATTTGAAATCCATTAGACCTTGATGGGTTTGGAAGAAAGTGGTTGGAGAGTTATTTGAACGGGCGATCGCCCTCTAGCTCCTTGCCTCTCTGCATTAAATCTCAAAATTAGCCCCCTTTTGCGTTAGCTCTCGATATTTCGCCTCATCGAATTGATAGAGGCGAGGCGGTCGATAGGGGGCACTATCGTCGAACTCATCCAGTTCTTGCAGCAGCTCCATTTTGAGAAACTTCTTGCGGAAATTGCGCTTGTCTAGTTCTTGAGCCAAAACGGTCTCATAAAGCTTTTGCAACTGGAAAAAGGTGAACTTTTGCGGCAGCAACTCAAAGCCGATAGGCTCGCAACGAATCTTGCTGCGCAGCCGAGTCAATGCCAGTGCAAGAATCTGGTCATGGTCGAAAGCAAGATCCGGCAGCTCGTTTACCGAAACCCACTGAGCCTGAGCAGCATCCGTGGCGGCTCGTACCTTGTGATCGCGCAAATTGACGAGGGCATAGTAGGCCACCGTGACGACTCTTTCTCGCGGATCGCGTCCCAAATTTCCAAAGGTGTAGAGCTGTTCTAGGAATACCTCTGTTAAGCTCGTTTCTTCCTGAAGTTCTCGGCGGGCGGCATTTTCCAGAGATTCCTCCCATCGTACAAAGCCTCCAGGAAGTGCCCACTCCCCTTGAAAGGGCGGTAGCTTCCGCTGAATCAACAAGACCTTGAGTGTATGAGTTTCATCGAGGCCAAAGACGACGCAGTCTACGGTCAGGGCAGGTCGAGCATAAGGATAGACATATTGGCTAGGGCTCGGATTTGAGAAAGACTCTGAAGGGGTCTCGGAAGATGCTTGAGATCCGGATATTGACATAGTGTAAATCTGACACTACATTGGATGCATTGGTGTTGAATTTACACTATTGTAGCCTTTGCCTGCAATGGCACGGGCGCTAAGCTACTCCACGGAGAATCCCTGATGCTAGGAGCGATCGCAGGCGACATGATCGGTTCGCCTTACGAATTCAACTCTCACAAAACCAAAGACTTCCCGCTCTTTAGTGAGCGCAGCGGCTTCACCGACGATACGGTGCTCTCGGTTGCCGTTGCGGATATGTTGGTGACTCAGGAGGATTCAGCGCGAAACTATGCCAAAGCATTCAAGTCGTATGGACGGCGCTATCCTCATCCAACTGGAGGCTACGGGGCACGGTTTTATGACTGGATCTGGTCAGATAACTCTGAACCCTATGGTAGTTGGGGCAACGGTTCGGCCATGCGAGTCAGTCCGATTGGGTTTGCCTTCGATAATTTAGATGCGGTGCTTGCTGAGGCGAGACGCAGTGCAGAAGTGACCCACAATCATCCCGAAGGCATCAAAGGTGCCCAGGCAACGGCAGCAACGATTTTTCTGGCTCGTATAGGAACTTCTAAAGCCGAGATCAAAGCCTATGTCGAATCGCAGTTTGGCTACAACCTCAACCGCACGGTAGACGAGGTGCGACCCACCTACGAGTTTAATGAGTCGTGCCAAGAAACGGTGCCCGAAGCGCTGATTGCGTTTTTGGATGCCACAGATTTTGAAGACGCCATTCGCAATGCGGTTTCTCTCGGTGGCGACAGCGACACTCTCACCTGCATCACGGGAGGCATTGCTGAGGCATTTTATAGCGTCCCAGAGGCGATCGCCCACGAGGTACTTGCCCGACTCGATAATCACCTGCGAGACATCACGAAGCAATTCATCGCGCGATTTATGGCATAAGACCCGCGTGCGATCGGTGTTCGCACTTTCCACAACCTGTGGAAAACTTCCTAAAGCAAGAACTGTCAACAATCCTGAAAGTCACTGAAGGTCTTAACCGATGATGAATTCAACATTTGCAGGATTTGAACAGCGTTTTATAGTGCTACACGCTGATATAAAACCAATAGTTGATGGAGAAGCCGCGCAGTGCGCGGCTTCTCCATCAATATCTGTCCTCACCTATCTGCGCATTGCTATACCAAAATGAGAATGCTGTCCTAAATCTACTCTTGTGCCACAACCTAAAATGTGCCACAACCCAAATATGATTTTTCAGATGCGTTTTCTCCCTGATCTCGTCGTCACAATGAACTGTGGAATATCTTGTAGATTCTGAAGCGAGTAAACCGGGCGATCGCCTAGCGCTTGCCGTTAGAGCCATGCGAACAGGAGGTTTGCAATAGACTTAGACATGCGAAACTGGGGCTTTACTCTATTGGTTAGTACGTCATCCTTTACGAAGGTAACGGTCGTGGCCGCATCTGAAAATGTAGCCCTAGGGTGTATCAGAATGTATTGAGATTGGCTAAATTGGCTAAATATCTATCAGCTGCCTAGCGCAAAAACGATCTAATATCAGTCCAAATGAACGAGATTAGCAACTGAGCCGATCGACCAAACAAACCAATCAGGCTGTAATTGGACATCAAAGAGATAGACATCAAAAAGACAGGCAATAAAGAAAAACGCAACTGTCCCAACCGTCAAGGATGTCCCAGCGATGGGTGACACGTGTAAAGGCAGGTATTCAAAGAGAGGGCGTTTCAAACAATGGCAACGGGATTAATGCCTCAGGCTGTGGAAGCAGAAGATCAATCGCAGCAGTTTCGACAACTGCAAGGACAGTTGAGCGATCAATGGAGTTCGATTGACGAGTTCGATCGAACTCCGCACGATATTTTGGTGGTTCCTTCCCTCAGCCTTGATAATCGTGAGTTGGAGAAAATCAAGGGCATCCATCACTATGAAGAGCGATTGCTGTACACGGTCATTCGGCTACGCAATCCCCGCACTCGCTTGATTTACGTCACGTCGCAGCCGATTCATCCCACTGTTGCCGACTATTATCTCCAGCTTTTACCCGGTGTGCCGTTCTCTCATGCCCGTGAACGTTTGTTGATGGTCAGCACCTATGACTCTTCTCTCAAGCCACTGACGGAGAAAATCCTGGATCGGCCCCGGTTGATTGAGCGCATCCGACAAGCGCTCCGTCCGGGACAATCTTACATGACTTGCTTTAACTCTACGGTGCTAGAGCGAGAACTATCGCTTCAGCTAGGAGTGCCCTTGCTGGGGGTCGATCCTGACCTGCTGCACTGGGGGACGAAGAGCGGCAGCCGCGAGATTTTTGCCCAGTGCGATGTGCCTCACCCTGACGGTAGCGAACTGGTCTACAGCACTGAGGAGCTGTCTGCTATGGCAGCAGAACTTTGGGAACGGCAGCCTCGTTTGAAACGAATTGTGATCAAGCTTGACGAGGGATTTTCAGGCGAAGGAAATGCTCTTCTGGATTTGCGTCCCCTAGAATCTGTTGCTCCCGGTTCTGTATCCCAGTCTCAACGCGCAGAAGCGATCCATCGCTCGTTTGAGAACCTGCGGTTTCAGGCTCCTTCTGAGAATTGGGCTAATTTTGGAAGCCGTGTTCCAGATCTGGGGGCGATCGCCGAAGCCTTTGTTGAAGGAGATGAAAAGCGATCGCCCAGCGTCCAAGGGCGGGTCAATCCCAATGGCGAAGTCGAAATTCTCTCCACTCATGATCAGATCTTAGGTGGCCCTGATGGGCAGATTTTCCTCGGATGTCGGTTTCCTGCGGATGATGCCTATCGGCTAGAAATTCAGGAATATGGTCGCCGTGTTGGCCAATGTCTGTCTGAGAAAGGAGCATTAGAACGCTACAGCGTCGATTTTATCGCCACCCCCAAACTCGACGCTCCCGACCAGTGGGATCTGCAAGCAATTGAAATTAATCTGAGAAAAGGCGGAACGACCCATCCGTTTATGACACTCAAACTTCTCACCAATGGTCACTACGACAACTCGACGGGCCTGTTTCACGACTTCGAGGGCAATCCGAAGTACTATATCGCCTCCGACAATCTTCACAAGCCGGCTTACCGAGGACTACTGCCTAGTGACCTGATGGACATCATTGCCCACCACCGTCTCCATTTCAACAGCGCGACTGAAACCGGAACTGCGTTTCATTTGATGGGCTGTCTGTCTGAATTTGGCAAGGTTGGACTGACAAGCATCGGCAATTCTCCTGAACATGCCCAAGCGATTCACAACCAGGTGATCAACGTGCTCGATGAAGAAACCAAAGGCGCAGAACTGCATCCTTATCGTTCCAGCTATCCCACCACACGTATTCGATGGGACGGCAGCATGTAAGGGGCGATCGCCCCTTTTGTGCAAAGCTCTAGGGAGGAAGATATCTCAAGAACGCCGCTGAATCGGTGGCGATCGCCACCGATTTACACAATGACCACGAGATAATTTTCTCTTACTCTTTTGCCTTCTCTGAGTTAGCGGAGGGCAGACAGAGTAAGTTGTCGCCATAGGTGGTGATTAACCCTTTTTGGCGAAGCTTTCCAATCAGACGGGTAACAGTAACACGTGTCGAACCGATCGCACTGCCAATTTGGGCATGGGTTAGCGTCCAGGGCAAACAGTATCCCCCATCGCAGGGTTCGCCATACTCCTCAATGAGCAAGGTCAGAAATCCGAGTAGCCGATCGATGGTGCGACGCTGTCCCAACGTGCTCAGCCACAGCAGCTTTCGTTGGTGCTGATAGCGAAATGCGTCCAACACCTCTCGACGAAAGTGAGGCCAATTGTCAAGATCGTGCCAATACATCCAAATAACGGATGTTTGGTCAACATGTGCAAAGCTCTGAAGCGTAAACGGAGACTGTGCAACGATTTCGAAGGGTTGTCCAGCTCCAACAAAACCCAGAAAAGCCTCTTCCGCCACAATTTGGGAAAGACCCGATTCGTCAGAAACTTCTTTTTGGGGAGTCGCGCTAACCTGGGCATCTCCCACAAGACGCACTGAGCCTCGCTGCACTAAATAAAGGAGCCCTGGTCGGGCAGGAACTCGCTCATCTTTGGCAAACGTACGGCAGCGGTAGTGTTCCTGTGCCCAGTCAATGATTCTCTGCCAGGTCAAAAATGGGCGAGCTGATTCATTGTATGCATGTGCTGAAGTCATGATTGTGTGAAAGACACTAAGGTTGGGCAAGGTTCGACGGAACGGCAAGAAAACAGGGAGCGCCGATTGTGAGTCCTGAGCACGGTTGACGAGGCTGACAAACTTTGCTGCTTGTCAAAACTAGCTTAGCCTTCAACCGAGAATCCATGCTAATTCTTCTAAGTTATTCGACGGACACATCAACACATACAGCAGTGGATAGATTACTTAGTACAGCACCTGAAAAAACAATCCGTTGAAACTTGCTCTATGGATTGAACCTTTTGAAACAAACTCAGAAGACTCTTTCATCGTTTCCTAGAAGTCAAAAATTTTGAAAGTCGTTGTCTGATTTCAAACGTTTGGCTCAAGACCTCAGAGTTCCGCAACACTGAAAGTCAAGATGACATGAATGAATTGGAACGTTCGTTATCCAAATCTTATAAAGTTCCTATGAAGGCAAAATCACTTCGCAGATTTTCTCCAGATTGTTTAACAATAATGATATTGATCAATGGCCAGCTGAGAGGAAAAAACGCTTGTCATAGTCACATCGTATCTGGAGTTGACGCAAAGCGATGAGGGCGATCGCCACTGCTCTCTCTAGAGCGTGATTTTTGAAGCGTCTGCGGTAACCTACTGCTATATTCGCAGAACTTGGCAAGTTGTGATAGTCGATTGTAGACCATAAAGGGGTGAGGAAATTACCCAAGTTGTAGCGAAGCGCCGATTTTTTGTCACTTGCCTATGGACGAGTCGATGCCTCGTCAGGATTTTCCTTCTCTCATCAGGCGATCGCTTCGATCGGCTAACTGGGATTGTCTCCATTCGATTCACTTGCTTCTGTTTTCTCCACTACATAAGATTTCAAAAAGACCTCAATTCTACGGATCATGAGCCCACGGCATAGGAGAGTTTTGACATTGAGTCATGCAGTCTGACCATACTTCGCCCGTTCAAACGGAACAATCGCTGCGGCATCTCTTTCAAAACGCGCTGGTTCAAGGGATTCTCCAGTCGCGCTTCGCTGATGTCGGCCATTCCGGTCAACCCCAATGGTTAGCCTCAGACCTTCCGGTGAAACGCATCCAGAAGACCGTTCCTGGTGGAATTTTCCAGGTTTCAGAGCAAAAGCGAGTGCAATACGTCTCTGCGATTGCGCATCGTCTTGCTGCCATCGTCAACCATTCTCCAAAGGCGATCGCCCAAGAGCTGGCAAATTCGATGCAAACCGTTTCTGTCCATACTCCCTATGAATGGATTGGAGCATCTGAGTTCCCCCTTTGGCTTCACAGCCGAGTAGAAGCGACAGAAACGGGATGGATTTTTTTTTCGCTCTCTGATACTGGCCTTGCGTTGTGGCTTGACTTCCAGTGTCGAGTGCGCTGTGGCGCGATTTACCCGTCTTACAATTCAGATGGGCGAGCTGAAGGGTGTGGCAGTCTAAAGCTTTCCAATCAGCTGGCTGCGGTTGCCGCTTCATCAGACGCCCTTGATGGACAGAAAGAGTCCCGTCACTGGCAAGACCTTATCTGGCAAGCTCAGTATGTTCATGCGCGCTGTTGTGCGGTGGCTAGGCTTGCAGCAGAGGTTGGCATTCTCTCACAACAGCCTCAGTGGCTGAGTAGTTCGAGCTTGAGAGGGAACACAGAGCTTGATTTGCTGCTGATCGGGAGTCTTATTGATGCCTGGGATCACCGTATAGCAGGCGATGCGGAACCTGCTTCACCGAAGAAAAAACATCGGCGACTGGAGCAGCAGCTTCTCTCGCTCAGCCAGCAAACCCTGATTTTCTATACCGCCAATTCGTTGTTTGGCGACATGCTCCGTCATGAGCCTGAACTGGCGATCGCGCGTCTAAATCTGCTCCAGTTGGCTCGATTTGGGCTCCAGCACCTCTTGGAACAAGAGTGTAGGGCGATCGCCCCAGAATTTCTCTAAATCTCGACCACTCTAAATCCGAAATCTCGAATCCCAACAAGATCTCGGTGGTTTCTGGAAACAAAGTTACCGAGCAATGGTGCGTTACGCTTTGCTGACGACACCCTATTGCTACAACACAGCTAAAGTGGTGATTTAGGTAGGTTGGTGTTGAACGGAGTAAAAACCAGCGATAGAGCGGTTTTGTTGGGTTCGCTAACGCTTAACCCAACCCAACCTACAAAATTAACCGTGTCGTATCACTATTGCATCGACACAGC
>CAKZMO010000228.1 GCA_937128595.1 uncultured cyanobacterium
TGATCTGGATGCTGACAGTCTTTCTCAATCGCTCATCAGAATTAAAAATTTGCGTCGTGCTCGTAGCCTGGATGATGAGCAGGTCGTTGAGGAGATGAGTGACTATTATTCCGGAATAATAACCCTAGATGTCCTTTCTCAAATTGACCGCATCTTTGCTCAGTTTGGGCTGACGCTGGAAAGCTTCGTGACGAATCGGTTGATTGCCGTACAAAAGATGCCTGAGAACCTGCTAGAAGCAGTTCGAGCGGGGCAGGTTGCGTTTTCGAAGGCAGATGTCATCCGTCGTTCTAGCTTGCCGTCTGAGATTCAGGAAGATTTGCTGCAAGAGGTCGAGGGCGGGTTGGCTAAAAGCGCTCTGCTAGAGCGAGTCAAAGAACTTAAGCAGGCTAACTCTGATGCTGATAGTGCTGCTGAAATCGATCCTCCGCAGCAGTTTCGTCAGTCTGCTCAGAAGCTTTACAGCAAGAAAGCCTGGAAACGTATCCAGTCAGAGGCCAAGCTGAAACGCAAATTTCAACGGCTACAATCCCTGGCCGATGAATTGCTAGAGGCCATTCAGGATCAGCCGTAGTGCCACCCATCAGAGTTGGATGTCTAAAACTCTTGCCCATCCGGCAGGTTGATCACACCCGTGGTCTGCTTGCTGGGTGAGCCGACATTACTACCGTCAGCCTCGTCTTCCTCCGAAGGCAGGGGCAGTACCCGATCCGCTTCCTTGAGTCATAGCCGAATCTGCTTTTCCATATCGAGGTCGAGCCTGCGGTTGTACTCTAGCCGAATCATGCGATCGCGAATCGTCTCCCACATGCCCTCACACTCTTTTTTGAGTCTGATATCGCTTTTTGGGATCGGGATCTGGTCGTAGTGGATGGGCCACTGGTTATAGGACAGATTGATGTACAAAAATTCCCCGACGCCAAAGCGCATCACCTTATCGGACGTCATCAGCTTCTTTGTGCATACCTGCTCCGAGGTGGAGCGATTGCGGCCAAAATCTCTGACTGCGACTGCGCTGATTTCAGATCCCAAGCTCAACAGGTGCTGGAGATGACCTCTGGTGATCCGCATCGGCTAGATGGAGATAGCAATGGATTAGCGTGTGAACGGTTGCCGTAAGTCAAAACAAAAGCCCCACCTTTCGGAAAGGCTACACGGGTACACACGACAAACCGACTTACCAGGGAAATAATTTACGCACCTTTTTAGAAGAGTCCACCACCGTATCCTCAATCTGACGATTCACCTGCTGCTGATTGCCGTCAAACTTACCTGCATCGTTGAGGTCATGGGTAGCTACCGTTTCACCGACGATGTATGCCTTTTGAGCTTCTTTCGGTAGAGTCAAGCGATTATTATTCTTCCCGCCTGTTTCTTGATATAGCTCATCGACGCTGCAATCAAACAGTTCACGGGTCATCTCGACAGTAGAGTTTCGTTGGGCGATGTTATCACCTCCGCTGTCTTGAATCGCTCTCGTAAAGTCTTTGCGAACAGTTGCCCCATCAACCCGTGTTCTAACAGGCTTGCCCGATGAAGGATTGAACAGATCTAACTGTGTCTCGTCCGAGTCTTCCGGCTTGACCTCGAACCAACTCAAAAATCCCATACTCTTCGTCTCTCTTTTCTTGAGTAAAGTCTTGCCCAAGGAGCTGCTCAAGCCCATCTCTGAGCATGTCTAGCCCATCTGGCAATTCGATAAATGCTTCAAAAATCTCGTGGCGCAGTTCGTACTCGAACTGTCCTGGCTTGGTGTTGAACTGAATCGTAATCAGCTCATAGGCATCTAGGCAGGAATCGTGAATATTACGAGCGGCATATTTGGCATAAGCCTTCTCCCAGGTCGCCTTATAGCGCAGGTCGCCATACTGACGCATCTCTGGCTTAAAGGTCTGGGGCTGAACGACGGCACCATTGAAGCGACTGAGGTTTTCCCAGGCTCGATAGGTGGCTTCTTTTAGAGACTGCATCTTCATGGAAATAGAGACTCCTGCTCAGCGCATATCCAGCACATCTCAATGGTATCTCTCCTGGTGCTCACCTCCAATCTCGTGTACGAAGTTGATAATCTAGCCGAATCATATAGCCATCCTCAACCTCAACCTCGACGCTGTTGCGCGAGTCCCAGGCCATCCTCTAAACGAAGAATAGAGGGCAGAAATCTCTCCTTTGCTAGAAGGCTAGACCTCCTAATGCTATGCCCACCAACAGACTAATGCCACCGATGATGGCAGCTTTCCAATTACCTCGCACCTGGCGAGGTAAAGGCTCGGATTGATGAGCCGCTGAAGGCAACTCGACCGCAGGTATTTGGGTGTCTGGAAGACGGCAGTGTTCTTCAGCGCATTCGAACACCGCTTCAGACGAAATCTCTGTACGGGGGCCAGAAATAAGTGTGTCGCCGTCGCGAATCCAATCAGGCTCGTCTTCGTGAATTAAATCCAGTAACCTGGTCAGGTCATAGCGTGGAATGTGTTGATGGAATATAGAGCGCCGTAAATCGGGGTCTTTTGGGCGTGTGCCCGATGGCAACTGCACACCAAGGATAATTGGCGCATACTGACCCGCCATATCTAACATTGGCCGACAGAACGAGAGTGGAATATCTGTAAAAATCTGAATGCCTACATGGAGATCAGTGGCTCCATAGATCATGAACTGGTCAAAGGTTTCTTCGTTCGGTTTCCACGCTTCACCAGGGCGAACCTGGGAGCCTTCTATCGTTGTTGTCACCGTCTTTACCCTCTTCTAGAACTTGCTCTCTATTCGCGTCAAGACATTTTTTCGCGGCATCAAAACTAGCAGAAGCGTAACGCTCGTGATATTGACGAGTTTTAGGCGTTTTTGCGTCCCCATCTTCGGCCTCTGTAGCCTTAGCTATATGAAACTCTCCTCCAATCATCGCATTCTTGGCAGCGTTGAACTCAGACTCTGAACTGAGTTTTGCCGTCTCATTTTTGTAGTCCCCGTGCTGAGAACTTCTCCCCTTCTCAAGCTTTCGTGAAAACCATCCCATTGTATTAGCTCCTAAAAGTAAAAGTCAGTCATTAGCGTAATTAGCTGCTCAATCGACCGAAGTCTGAGGTCATCTGGCTAGACATGGCAGATTCAGTTGAGTTGAGTGCTTCAAAATCAGCCGCAACGCTGAACGCCTTCATCCCAGTAGCATCCTGAGTTGTGCGATCGCTCTTTCTGAGGCACGTAAGGAGCCTGCGGATCATAGGTGCGTTGCGGCGAAGACTGAGGAATGGGAATGAACTGCTGCATCGTGTCGCGATAGCCCCTCCATCGCTGATCACGGTCGGCCACGGATCGAACCGCATCGCGATGAACCGCTTCTGTCACTCGTCCGTACCAGTTCGGCTCAGGCTGTGGACGACGGTGCGGAACCGCTCCTACAGAAAAACCAATCTGCGTTGAACCCTGCTCCGAATCTTCAAACATCGCCATAACTGGAGTCTGTAAACCCCAATCGACGCGATAGAGACCGGGGTCAACCGTTGCCGCACCAGAAACCACCTGTCGATATTGCTCACGGCTCAACACCGGAGAGCTGCCCTGTGTCGAGGGTTGAACCACTGGCCGAGCAGGGGCAGATGGAGCCGCATACTGCGGGGTAGGAACAGGAACGGAAGGGACAGGCGGAATAGAGTCGTAAATTCGCACGTTTGAAGGGGTTCCAAACTGAGAGGGATTAGCCTCTGGAATACCGTTGACCCAAGGATAATTGCCGCCATTAACGGGAGTGGTAGCCAATACAGACCCGATCGCAACAAGACCGAAAAGTGGCAGCGAGTAGTAATACTGCATACTAAAAGTGCTCCTGTTTTTAACTGGACGGGGCAAGAGGCGTTGGGGAAGGGTGGAAACTATCCCAGCGCCTCTCTTTTTCACTGAGAACTATGCCAAAAAAAAGAGTTCAAAATTAGGACTCCACGAGGACACCTAAGCATTCGATTGGCCTCGTTGTTCAGATCTCATCTTGCGGAGCTGGTAATACGCTGCATCTTCTTGCTCCGTTTCAATCTGGAAACGCATTACCCCTCGCTTCATGCCTGTGGCTCTCATGGCGGCAATTTCTGCCTCATCAAATTCTGCTTCTACCTGAGATTGAGACTCGATCAGGTGCTGGAGCTGCTGGAGCTGGTCATCGGCTG
>CAKZMO010000229.1 GCA_937128595.1 uncultured cyanobacterium
AGGGGGGCTAGGGGGGATCTGAAGTAGCATTGACGACTTCTCAAACATCCTCTGATAGAAAGAAAACCTCCATTTCGATCGAAATGGAGGTCTATTTGCACCAAGGAAAACACAAACTTCAAAACTAAAAGGCCAATCTCGATTTTGAGAAGTTGGTCGTTCTTTAAAATCTCACCGTCATGAAATGAAAGCGAAACGCCTTACAGCCGCTCTGGAGCATGACCAATCATCCAAGGACGGCCTGTTTTTGGCCCTTGATATCGAGTCTTGCCAGGCTCTGTCTCTTTCCGCTTAACCACTCTGGGTTCGCCTCCGTCGCCAGCACGAATGGCCGACAAACTCCCTTGATTCAAGTTGACGCTGGGAGGTGAAAAAATTCGAGTGGCGATCGCCGAACAGCTAGGACAGTTCATCGGGGTGCCAATTTCTGCCATTTTTCGCCAGGCTTCAAACTCACCACAGGCAGCGCAACGAAATTCATACAGCGGCATTACATTCTTTCCTCACAAATAGAGTTAGGTATCCTACTCCGTTAGTAGGAAAAAGTATCAGACTCATCCACTAACGGAACTAGGAAAAACTCCACTACACGCTAAACAGGCAAAATATCCTTATCAAAGATTGCCGTCGGTAATGCAATCGTACAGCAGGCATTAGGAATATCCACAATACCGCTGACTCGCCCTTCAACTGGAGCACAACTCAATAGCAAATAAGCTTGTTCTCCAGTGAAGCCAAACTTCTTCAAATATTCGATTGCATTGAGACAGGCCCGCCGATAGGCCACATGAGCATCTAGATAATACTGTTCACCAGAAAACTCATCGACTGAAATACCTTCGAAGATAAGGTACTCAGAATACTGAGGTTCTACCGGACCGGGCTTGAAAATAGGGTTAATCATCCCATATTTCTCAACTCCGCCTTTGATAATATCGACGTGCAGATCGATATAACCTGACATTTCAATCGCACCACAGAAGGAAATTTCACCATCTCCCTGAGAGAAGTGAATATCTCCCATCGAGAGATTAGCTCCATCCACATACACAGGGAAATAAATCCGCGACCCTTTTGAAAGGTTCTTGATATCGCAGTTGCCTCCATGTTCACGCGGGGGAACAGTTCGGGCAGCTTCTGCCGCAACTCGGTCAAATTCGGCTCCTTTCAACGATCCTAAAACAGCATTTTTAGGATTAGGAAGTTCTGCGAGAGCAGGAATAGCAGGTTTCCAGGGTGGCCCACCTTTTTCTACCAGCGCTCGTTCGCGCGTATTCCAGGTATTTAGCAGCTCTGCCGAAGGAGCACATCCGATCAAACCTGGATGAGTAATTCCAGCAAATTTAACTCCAGGAATATGGCGAGACGACGTGTAGATTCCTTGCAAATCCCAGCAAGCCTTTGCCGCTTCAGGAAAATGATCGGTCAGAAATCCACCGCCATTCTCTCTAGAGAAAATACCTGTAAATCCCCATTCGTCACCTTGCAAGGCTCCGATATCAAGTAGGTCTACAACCAAGATATCTCCTGGCTCAGCACCCTCAACTCGAATAGGGCCACTCAGAACATGAACAACACTCAGATCAACATCTTTAATGTCGCTGGGATCGTCATTGTTTTTGATTTGACCATCCGTCCAGTCTTTACACTCGATGCGAAAAATGTCACCCGGTTTCACCGAGACCGCTGCAGGAATATCTGGATGCCATCTATTGTGTCCAGGCAATTCTTGCTCAGACATTGGCTTCGTCAAGTCAATCTTAAAAAGCGTTTCAGGCATAAACTATTCACCCCTCAATAACATCACACACTCGTTCACCAGAATCTCTAAACGCCTCATTCTCTAACCAGTCAAAGAGGCTAAAGTATTGTGGCATCGATACAACATTTGTTTTGAAAACTCAAGGCAAATACTTCTCTCAAGAAGATAGTGTGAAACCTGCAATACTCAGCTCTAAAAAAAGCCAACTCGATCAATCTTTTCATGCGTATACTTTGCAAATAGTCCAACTCTTTCTTAAGGTCAAAAATTGTCATACAAAGATATTCAACATCCAAAAAGTCAAGCAGCTTTTTGTTGAATTACTTTCCACACAACAGATGGTCTAAGAAGTATTTCCAACTACAACTTAGCTTCAACAATATCTAACTCAAAGTAGCAGATGTAACAAAATTCTCTTTATTTAATGGAAAAAGTATAAATCATTATGTAAGGTTTTTAGCTGATTCAAAATCCCTTAAATTACAGCTAAGCTAATTGTTGAAATTACACGTTAAGCAATCAGTTCAAATCAAAAAGCGCCGAGAGTTCTTAACACTCGGCGCAATCTAAAGATTAGAAAGAAAATCTACAAGACAAACAACAGCCAGAATCCTTTTTTCCTATTCATCTAACGCAACACCGGAACAGGCCAAGGCTCAACTTCACTTTATTGAAGCTGAGTTTTAGACAGCTAGATGTCGATGCAGTAAGTCATCTGTCAATTCTGAAGATTTACCATTCGCAACAATCGCTCCTTTTTCCATGATGAAAAAGCTTTTAGCTAGACGACGAGCAAACTCAATTTTTTGCTCAACTACCATGACGGTGATACCTTTTTCCTTATTAATGCGCAACAAGGTATCTTCAATTTCTTGAACGATAGAAGGTTGAATTCCCTCTGTTGGTTCGTCTAAAAGCATCATTTGAGGTTCGCACATTAGTCCTCTGGCGATCGCCAACTGTTGCTGCTGGCCGCCGCTCAAGAGTCCTCCCTGGCGCTTCAGATGCTCTTTCAGCATCGGGAAGAACTCGAAAATTTCATCCGGAATCTTCTTGATTTTTTTCCGACTTGCAGCCATTCCCATTTTCAAGTTATCCAGCACTGAAAGATAAGGAATGATCTCACGTCCCTGAGGAATATAAGCGATACCATAACGAGTACGCTTAAATGTAGGCGTCTTCGTAATATCTTCAGCATCAAAAATAATGCTGCCTTTTGTAAGCTTATTCAATCCGATAATGCTTCGCAAAAGAGTTGTTTTACCTACCCCATTACGACCTAACAGACAAGCCATATCTCCTTTTTTTATCGACATACTGACATCAAATAAAACAGGAGACTGGCCGTAGCCAGCCGTCACACTTTCCATCTCAAGCAGCGACGTTGATTCTTTCACGACCTAGATAAACCTCAATCACTTTATCGTCATTTTGAACTTCTTCAACCGTTCCCTCAGCCAAAGTCTCACCCTGATGCAAAACAACAATTCGCTGAGCGATCTGCTTCACAAAATCCATGTCGTGCTCAATCACAACCACAGAGTGACTTTGGGAAATACTCTTGATAATTTCACCCGTCATATAAGTCTCGTCTTCGGTCATGCCTGCTGTGGGCTCATCGAGCAGAACAATGGAAGGATCTTGAGCTAAAACCATTGCAATTTCAACCCATTGCTTTTGACCATGAGAAAGCAAGCTAACCTTATCAAAAGCCTTCTCAAGCAAGCCCGTTCTTTCCAAAACCTGACTAATTTTGGCTTTCTTCGCCGATGTCATCTTAGACATGATTGACGCAAATATTCCGTGAGAACCTTTAAGCGCCAGAAGAACATTTTCAAAAACTGTCAAATCATTGTATACATTAGGGTTCTGAAATTTCCGACCAATACCGAGTCTTGCAACTTCATAGGGATTCTTATTCGTAATATCTCGCCCATGATAGTAAACATGGCCTGACGAAACAGGCGATTTACCCACAATGGCATCTAGCAATGTGCTCTTGCCTGCGCCATTCGGGCCAATGATCGTTACAATTTCACCGTCGCCAACTTCTAGATTGACTCCTTTGAGAGCCTTAAATCCAGAGAAAACAACTTGCAAATCTTTAACGGATAGAACCGATTCCATGAGTTCAACTCTTCAACATTGAGTTTATAGACAAGAAATTATCATCATTAAAAAAAAGAAAATGTGATGAAACCAACATTTTCTACAGTCCAGAAATGGCATGCCAGTTAAGCGAATTGAAACTTAAGTAGGTTAGCCAAAGATACCCAAACCTTAACTCCTTGTCAGGTTGCATCAATATTTCAAAAGGGTTGACGATAAACCTCTCACCTGATGATTCAGACGAGGACACTGATTTAACTATCGTCTCTAACTATCAGCGCTTT
>CAKZMO010000230.1 GCA_937128595.1 uncultured cyanobacterium
AGGTCATCCATGAGTTGAATCTTTCCGCATCATTCCATGCTGTGCAACGCCCCAACAAGACGTGACCATCAGCGATCCCAGTGCTAGCCACCCCAACCCCCGCACAACAGAATGTTTGGCTAATATAGTGCTACGCGCTGATAATAAAACCAATAGTTGATGGAGAAGCTGCGCACCGCGCGGCTTCTCCATCAATATCTGTCCTAACCTATCTGCGCATTGCTATATCGTTATGTATCTGTGACATTTATGTGACATTCATCTCATAGGAATTTTGACTAAAAAGAATTTTGAAAGGAATTAATTCAACATGAACGTTCAACTCCGTCAATTTTGCTTCAAACCAACAGTTACTTTTGGTCTGTCTGGACTTTTGGGATTAGGAATGCTGCTTGTTGGCAGCAGTATCTATGAAGCTCAAGCTGCAGGACATGTTGAAACACAGTCACACGAGGAAACGACAGACTCCGGTTCACCGTCGGGAATGGTTATACATATGAGTCCCTACAGCGTGGCAGAGACAGGCGATCGCCTCGAATCCGTATTGACCGAACGCGGAGTGACCGTATTTGCCCGTGTGGATCATGCCGCTGGCGCTGATTCTGTTGAGCTGAGTCTCCGCCCCACCCAGGTCATTATTTTTGGCAACCCACAAGTCGGTACGCCTCTGATGCAGTGTGCTCAAAGTGTCGCAATCGACTTGCCCCAAAAAGCGCTGATTTGGGAAGACACTGAGGGTCACGTGTACTTGGGTTACAACGACCCGGCCTACTTGGCTGAACGCCACTCAATCGAGGGATGCGATGAGGCGATCGCACAGGTTTCAACCATTCTGTCAAACCTCACTGAAACAGTCGTCAGCGCCGAATGACGGAATTTCGGACGAAATCTAGCCTCCTAATTTTGCTTTCGTTCCCACGTCGCAGCAATCAGACGCTTCCCAAATCGAGAACCATCTCGTTCAAGTCTGGGAATCAGTAAGCCGTTTGAGAAACATCGTCATGCTATCGGTGCTCATGGGTCGTTCAAACACGTAACCTTGGATTTCATCGCAGGCGGTCTGCCGCAAATAATCGAGCTGATCTTGGTGCTCGACACCCTCCGCCAAAACCCGCATTCCTAAATTGTGACTCAGATCGATCATGGCTTGAACCAAAGCCTGAGATTTGTCAGAAGAGATGATCTGCTGGACAAAGGCGCGATCAATTTTGAGCAGATGCAGGGGGAAATGACTGAGATAGGACAAGGAAGAAAAGCCAGTGCCAAAATCATCGAGGCTAAGCTTGATGCCCAAATCACGAATCTGGCAAAGCTGCTCCTGGACGTAGTTTACATCTTGCATGGCAGTGGTTTCAGTAATTTCCAGCTCTAGCAGATGAGACGGCAGCTCAGAATGGTGCAGGTCTTGTTCGAGAACTTGGAGAAACTTCACCTGATGAAACTGCTGAGCTGAGATATTGACGGCGATCGGGACGTTCAGTAAGCCTTGTCGATGCCAGCACCGAGCCTGCCACATGACCTGTTTTAAAACCCAGCGACCAATGGCAACAATTAACCCTGTTTCTTCTGCCACTGGGATAAATTGACTTGGTGCAATCTGGCCTAGGGTCGAGGAATGCCATCGGATCAGCGCTTCCATGCCCGTGATCTGATGGGTGCGGAGATCGAGCTTAGGCTGGTAACAAAGCTGAAATTCTTGCCACTCCAAGGCTTTGACTAGCGCATTTTCTAGGGTTAGCGCTTCCATCATCTTTTCTGAGAGCAGACGACTATAGCTTTGGTAGTTGTTGCGGCCCTGGTGCTTGGCCTCATGCAGCGCCAAATCAGCTCGTCGCAAAAGCATTTTGAGATCTTGTCCATCTTCCGGAAAGGTGACAAGTCCCAGACTGGCGCTGATGCTGAGTTGGTGGGCGCGAATGTGTAAGGGTTCTGTCAGCCCCGTGAGGATTTTCTGAGCTAAGAACGCTCCAGACTCGGTGTCAGATTGAGGCAGCAAAACCATGAATTCGTCGCCTCCCCAACGAGCAACAACGGATTCTGAGGGGGCGATCGCCTGCAACCGTTGGCTCAGAGCAACCAAAATATCGTCGCCGACTTCGTACCCCAAGACTTCGTTGATGCGCTTGAAGCGATCAAGATCGAGCAGCAACATTTCCAGGCGCTGATGATGAGTCGTGCAATAACTTTTCCAAGCGTCTAAAAGCTGGATGAACTTACGCTGATTGGGAAGTCCGGTCAGCGTGTCATAAGAAACATAGTAGTCTGCTTTTCCCAAAGCTGTGGCGGTGATCCAGGAGAGCAAGCCCAATAGCCCTACGACCAGCACACACAACAGGGCAATGCCAAAATCTCCTGTATAAAAGCTCTGACGCATACCCGTCAGCACCAAGCCACAAATCACAATTGGCCCGGCCACAATCATAAACAGAATTCGTCTGTTGAGGACTCCACCTGCATGATCTGCCATGAAAACCGCCATAGTGCCGTGTTCGGGATGGAGGAGTAACAAGCACAGAGACAGACAGACAAAGCTCAAGCTGGTGTGGAAAGCCATGCCAGTAAACGATCCCAGCCCGTAAAATAGCTCAATTCCATAGATATATCCTAGGAAACCGAAGAAAGAGATAAAAAATATTCCGAGTCCTAAATTTTGTCCTACGTTGTAGCGGTGCTGGTTGAAGCTCAGAATTGACAACCCAAATAGGCTCAAGCAAAGAGCTGTATTGGGAGCCATGCGGCCTCGGGCGATCGCATCTATATCACTTGGATCTTGCTGAAATAGTAGGTTATCTATTCCAGTCTCAATATCGAACAATGATTCGACTAAGCCTAAGCTACCTAATACCAGGCACAGTAACGTGAGGAACAAAGAAATATCGTTTAGCTGGCGATGCCATTTTTTCGATTTTTGGCCGGAGGTATAGTGCTGATCTCTAATTGAAGAACTGCACAAGAATGCTCCACTCGCAGACAGCAACCCTAGGGCTGTTAAAGGCTTCATCGCGATAGCACCAGGGACAATCCGGGTCAGAATGGAAATATCTAAAGCCCAGCCTAATAGTGTACATATACCAACACAGAGCACAAACAGACTAAGGACATTCGCCACACGCTTTGAAAAGCGCAACAACCTTCCAGGCTGACATACCAGCACCTGCAAATTTGAAAACATAAATTTGAGACGTTTGACACCAAGATTTTCTGCTGCCATTGCTGCTAGGGACTAGCCTTCCCTAGACACTTCCCCACCTATGTAGGTATCGATTTTGGCGGCAGATCGTTCTGCGAATAGTCAATGAAACGACAACGATAGAATGGGGGCTTTAGGGCAACACGGGTGACGAATGTTTTTATGGTAGAGGAACTGTTATCAAATATTCTCCGAAGAAACTCTTAACTTCTCCATAGTGTATTGGCCAATACACTATGGAGAAGGCGATCGCCTTACACGACAAGATATCTCAACAAATGGCTGTGTGCCACGGGTTATATCTAAAAAGAAAATGTAATGTTGCATGTAAGGTTGAGCAAAGGCACCACTGCAACTTCTCGTAATTTACGGTTGACTTGGAATCCCTGTATGCATACATTTAATTGTTGGACTGTTTTCTTGGAATAGTTTCGTTCAGAACTCAAGACTTTGGCACCATCTGCGAGTGTTGGAAGCATCCACAGATGGCTAACTCACCGCAACTGAAGTACCCAGTCGTGGGTCTAACGGTTCATGGTAAGCCGTTGCTGCCTCGAATTGCACACAATTGCAGGGTAGCTGAGGGGGCTGAGTTCTGGTTGCCTTCTGTCGTTTATCCCAAAAAGGAACCAGAACCATCATGGCTTAACCGTTTGAATCGGGCGCGTTTGCGTCCACAACTTTCAGTGACGATTTTTCCAGCCACCCAAAATCGAGTCCACAAAATGAACCCGTGCGTCATCTGCTTTACGGTTCACCGCAAGCCGTTCAAGAGGTGATCAAAAACCTGCATCGATGAGGCTATGCCGAACCGAATGAGTGGAGTCGCCCGATGCCCACAGACCGACCGGGTGAACCACAGACCGACCGGATGAAGTAATGTACATTCTCACAAAGTTGGTTCGGATCGAGTAAGAGGATGTTTGAAAAGTATTAGACAACACGCTGGAACAAGACTGATCCCC
>CAKZMO010000231.1 GCA_937128595.1 uncultured cyanobacterium
TCAATCCACCTGGCACTGGCATCAGGGCGACCTCCCCCAAGACCAGGCTCTCGACTCAACCCAATGGCAACACTGGGCGATCGCCCCCCTCAACCCCCGTCAGCACATCCCTTGGCCTAGGGGCAAAAACGTTCTCTGGCTGGCCCAGAACATTTGCATTCCCCCCCAGCTTAACGGATTCGCCCTCGAAGGACTGACCCTGAGGCTTGGACTCACCTGGTGGGCCGAAGACGCCCAGATTTACATCAACGGCACTTTGACCCATACCGGAGACCTATTCGACTGTTTCGCTCGCCTTCTACTGACTCCCCACGCAAAACCTGGAACCTCCATCGAAATTGCTATTCGGCTGGTCAGTCCAGGCCACGACGACGGAGCCCTCGTGCGATCGCGCTGCCTCTACGAAAACCCCAATCATTCCCTAGAGCCGATACCCGAACCGGGCTTTGTTGCAGATGAACTAGCGGTGATGCAGCGTTTTTTGACGGTTCTTGATCCTGACCAATTGCCTAAACTGACAGAGGCGATCGCCCTGCTCAACGACCTTCCTCCAACCGATTCTGACGCCTTCACCAAACAGCTCAACTCCCGGCTCGCTCAACTGCGTCAGCAGCTCATGCCCTTGAGCGACTGGATCAAGCAGCGCACCGTCCATCTTCTCGGCCATGCCCACCTCGACCTCGCGTGGCTGTGGCCTATTGCCGAAACCTGGGACGCTGCCCAACGAACCTTCGAGTCTGTACTAGCGCTTCAAAAAGACTTTCCAGAACTGGTTTTTACCCACTCGACCCCAGCTCTCTACGACTGGATGGAAACCCATCGCCCTGACCTCTTCCAAGATATTCAAGAGCAAGTTCAGCAAGGAGTCTGGGAAGTGGGCGCAGGGCTGTGGGTCGAACCAGAATTCAACGTCGTTAGCGGCGAATCCATCGTGCGGCAGGTCCTTTATGGCCAGCACTACACCCAGAGAAAGTTTGGTCAGATTAGTCGCATTGCCTGGTTGCCCGATAGCTTCGGCTTTTGCTGGCAATTGCCACAGATTCTTGCCCAAGGCGGCATTGATTATTTTGCAACTCAAAAGCTGCGGTGGAACGACACCACAATTTTCCCTCACGATCTGTTTCAGTGGCGATCGCCCGACGGCACCGCCATCACCAGCGTCACTCTCCCCCCCATCGGCACGGACGTAGATCCCGTGAAGATTGCCGACTACGCCAGCCAGTGGGAACACCAGACCCACCAAATAGAGTCCCTTTGGCTTCCAGGCATGGGCGACCACGGCGGCGGCCCCACCCGCGACATGCTTGAAGTCGCTCGTCGCTGGGCGCGATCGCCCTTTTTCCCTCAGCTCAGTTTCACGGCAGCAGAGCCGTTTCTAGACGCTGTATGCGAAACAGCAGCTACCGAAACCCTGCCCGTCTGGGACGACGAACTCTATCTCGAACTTCATCGCGGCTGCTACACCACCCGTGCCGAGCAAAAATACTGGAACCGTCGCTGCGAAGTTTTGCTCTATCAAGCCGAACTGTTTGCGGCGATCGCCACTCTCACAACTGAAGCTGATTTTCCCCACGCCGCCATCGAACAGTCTTGGAAAAATGTGCTGTTTAACCAATTCCATGACATCCTGCCTGGTTCCTCGATTCCAGAAGTTTACGAAGAATCAGATCCTCTGTGGCAGCAGGCTGAAACGACTGCTGAGCAAGTGTTGTCCGATGCTCTGAACGCGATCGCTCACGCCATTGCTGTACCCGACCCTCCGACTCCCCACAGCATTCCGGTCATCCTGTTCAATAGCACCAACTGGGAACGGTCAGAAGTCGTGACGATTGCTGTGCCTGACGATAGAGCATTGTGGCGGGTCCACGATACGGATGGACAAGAGTGGGTCGGACAACTGACTGGCATTGACGGGTCTGGGCGGAGTCCGTATCGCCATTTTCGGTTTCTCGCTCCACCTGTTCCCGGAATCGGATATCGGCTAGTGTGGCTGAGTCCAGGTGAAGCATCGACTCCCGATCGCACTTCTGAATTGCCCAAACCCTCTTCTCAAGAACCTGTAGAAGATACAGAATCTACCTGGGTTTTAGAAAACTCTTATCTACGGATTACTGTCGATTCGACCACAGGCGATCTGACCGAAGTATTTGATAAAACAGCTCAGCGTCACGTTTTGAGCAGCCCAGGCAACCAGCTTCAAGCCTTCCGCGACCAAGGACAATATTGGGATGCGTGGAACATCGCGCCCGACTATGCCGATCATCCTTTGCCTCCAGCCAAACTCCTCGATATTCAGTGGGTTGAGCGAGGAACAGTGCAGCAGCGACTGCGGGTCATTCGTCAAATTGGGCGATCGCCCATCCAGCAAGACTACATACTCGACGCGGCATCGCCACTTCTACGCATCGAAACTGAGGTGGACTGGCACGAAGATTTTACCCTGCTCAAAGTCGCGTTTCCCGTCAACTTCGAAGCCACCACCGCGACCTATGAAATTCCTTGTGGAGCGATCGCCCGTCCACTCGTACCGCAAACTCCAGCAGATCAGGCGAAGTGGGAAGTGCCTGCACTCAACTGGGCTGATCTAACCATCGCATCTGAAACCGAGGCCACATCCTATGGAGTCAGCCTGTTAAGCGACTGCAAACACGGCTATGACGCTACTCCAAGTTGCCTACGGCTGACGCTGCTCAAAAGCCCTAAGTGGCCCGATCCCGATGCCGATCGCGGACATCATCATTTCAGCTATGCTTTCTACCCTCACCAGGGAACCTGGAAGGAAGCCAATGCTGTTCGTCAGGGCTATGCCTTTGCCCAACCCTTAACGCCTATCCAATTAATGAAAGCTCAGCAGTACTCAACTGAAGGAAAAACGCTCCCCGCAACCCAAACCTTCATCAATTTAGATGATCCCAACCTAGTGCTGATGGCCTTCAAGCCAGCAGAAGATCAGTTCTTGCCTGAGTCGGAATCTTCTCACCGCTGGATGATGCGATGCTATGAAGCCTGTGGAGAGGGTGGCAACATTGAGGTGGAGAAACTCTGCTCAACCAGCTCTGCCTTATCTGGCCTCAACTACAGGGAACAGTCAAATATTTTAGAAGAACGAAGCGATCGCTCTACGAAGTCCAATACATCCATAGATGAGTCAGGGAACGAGCTGGCGATCGCTCCCTGGAAAATTGTGACCCTCGCCTTCGAGTCTTAAGCCAGTTCATCTTTCTTCCTGAAATGGCTCCGGTGCTATCTGGAGCCGTTTTGATTAGTCTTCGTGATCTTCAAACGGATCAGCCAACTCACCAGACGGTGGCCCAAAGGACATGTAGATGGAATAAGCCGTGACCGCTATCAAAGCTGCGCCGATCGAAATGATAAAAACTGTTGCAGTGTCCATACGGTTAGTTAATGTGTGTTACGGGCAAGTGATATGCTTCTATATTATTACGGATCGTTAAATTGTTAAGGATTTACGTAGGTCACTCATGGCACAACGGACGCGACTGGGGAACATCCTCAGACCCCTCAACTCTGAATACGGTAAGGTAGCGCCAGGCTGGGGAACTACTCCCCTCATGGCTGTTTTCATGCTGCTTTTCTTTGTTTTTCTTCTAATTATTCTTCAGATTTACAACTCGTCGTTGATTCTCAACAGTCTAAAAGTAGACTGGTCATCCCTATCTGGCTTTTAGCTTGAGAACGAGTACATTGTCTGCTGCATTCAACTCGTGGAGCCTCTTGGCCTAACGGTTTAGCAGCTTGTCAAACCCCGGTTCAGCCGGGGTTTTTCGTCTATGTCACTTGAAATACATAAAGAATCATGGCTCAATGAAAGGGACAAAGATTCTGTTCACACATTGAGTCTGTCTAGAAATTGCAGGGGTTAAATGGGCGATACGGGCTACGCCCAGGCCAGTCAATACCCCACACGACGCAGGAGGATGAGTATGAATATTTTCGGCATCGGTCTGCCAGAAATGGCAATTATTTTCATCGTGGCATTGCTCATCTTTGGGCCAAAAAAACTCCCAGAAATTGGACGCAGCTTGGGCAAAGCGCTTAAAGGCTTTCAAGATGCGTCGAATGAGTTTCAGACTGAGTTTAAGAAAGAAGCCGAGCAGATTGAGAAAGCAATCAAAGAACCGATGAAGGCAACTCTGGAGCCAAAACCACCCAAAGCTCTGTCTTCAGCAGAGAAAGAAGCGAAAGCAGCCCATGAAGCCGAAGCCCAAGCCCAAGCAGACACGATTTCCGAAGCTGAAGTGTCCGAGCAAGAAACTCCCTCTGAACCTGAGGCAGCTCCCGATGACTCTGTAGAGGCCAACGGCGATCAAGCTGTGAGTGCAGCGGAGTCCCCTGAGACATCCGTTTCATCAGACGTGTCCGCTGATACTACCGAAAATAGATCTGAGGGTACAGCAGCGACAGCCTCTGTAGAAGCCTCTGATAAAGCTGAACAACCCATGAGTTAACCTTCTTCCTCGTCATTCCTGCGTCATGGCAGACTCCAACGAATCAAATGAATTAGTCATTCCACATCTCATTGTGGGACTCGGAAATCCTGGGAAAAAATATGATCGCACTCGTCACAATGTTGGCTTTGATGCAATCGACCTGTTAGCAAAATCCTGGAACATTCCGCTTTCTGAAACTAAAAAATATCAGGGCGAATTTGGAGAAGGTGCAGCTCTTTATGGTGGGAAGGTGCGTCTCTTGAAACCCCTGACTTACATGAACCGTTCCGGTCAGTCGATTCGCTCAGTCGTCGATTGGTTTAAGGTCGAGCCTGGGTCAGTCCTAATCATCTACGACGATATGGATCTCCCTGTGGGCCGTGTCCGACTGAGGCTGTCAGGGTCAGCCGGGGGACACAACGGCATGAAATCAGCGATCGCCCATTTGGGTACTCAAGAATTTCCCCGATTGCGTATTGGCATTGGCAATCCCAACGGCTCTTCCAACAATCCTGGCGATCCGGTGGTGTCTCACGTTCTTGGAAAGTTTGCACCCAAGGAAGCAGAGGCCATCAGCGAAGTCATGCAGTGGGTGCTCAGTGCCGTTGAGCTGAGCCTGAAACAAGGATTTTCGACTGCAATGAATCGATATAACGGGCGATCGCTCGAAGTGTAGTTTTCCCCAAGACTTTGCCTCATCGCTCTATGTCAATCGCTCTATTCAGAAGACTGACAGCGAGGACAGAAATAATAGCGCCGTCCTCCCGTATGGTCTTTGATGATTGGCGTTTCGCAATGAAAACAAGGTTGCCCCTCTCGGTTGAACACATAAAACCGATAGGCCGACCGACGAAATCCCTTAGCTTTTAGGGCTTCGACTCGCTGCAAATCATTTGTAATTCCGCCAGTCTCATAGGATTGCTGCGGTAGGGCGATCGCCGCCTGTGCTAAAGCTTTAATCTGCTGATCGGTACAATCCACAGGTCGCTGTTTGGGAAAGACTCCCGCCACAAACAAAATTTCACTGCGAAGATAGTTGCCTAGCCCCGAAAGAAACCCCTGATCAAGCAATAGAGTGGTTAGCTGTCGTCGATGGAAGGTCTTGTCTTGAAACCGCGCGATCACTTGCTTCAAAGTGGTGCTGGGGTGCAGCACATCTGGCCCAATTCGCTCTAGAAATGGGTGGACTGCTAACTCATCATCATGCAGCAGCTCAATATCTGAAGCGCTATAGAGCAGAGCCGACTTCTTTGCCGTATGCAGCGCCAACCGCAACTGACGGTTAGTGTCGGGGTAGTTGTGGGCTTTGCGAATCATCCATTTGCCATAGAGCTGATTGTGGCTGTAGATATTGAGCTGATTGTCAAAACGAGTCAGCAGTGCCTTACCCCGAGGCTCGACAGCAATCACCTGCTGCCCTTCGAGCTTTTTGGAATAGGGCTTTAGATGCTCAAATGCAAAGAATACCTCCGTCAAAGGCTGGTGGGCGATCGCCCGAGCGATCGCGTCAGCTGCACGTTTAATTTCAGGACCTTCTGGCATGGACTTTGGTAAAGCGCGATAGATGACGTTAATCCTTATTAAGCAATACCGTAGATTCTCGGTAATTGCAGAGATTTTTCGTCCTCTCTCCGTAGTTCCGAGTCAGGAAAATCACTTGTTCATAAACTTCGAAAGAATCATTGTTGATCGATCACTCAATTGCTTCATCAAAGCTTAATGAAAAAGTGAGAACAAAGTTTAAGATCGGTATCCTGAATTTTCCAATCCTTTGAGAAGACCTAAATAGAACAGCACTCACAACTCTTTATGCAACTTTTGCTTTTGGGGTTCTACTTTTAGGGGAGGTTACGCATGAGCCAACGAAATTTAGCTGAAACATGTGCCAAGTTGGTTAAAGTGATCAAAACTCGCGACGCCTCGCGCGTGCGATATCTGTCGGATGCACTCGATCGCCAGCGCAATGCAGTGATGGCAATGCAATTGTTTGCGATGATCAACCAAACGCTGGGTAACACGGACAAAGAACTGCAAACCTGGTTCCACGACGTTTATTTTGAGGGTTGTCCAACCGATGTCAGAGACCTCTGGCTCGATTTTGCGGCCCAAGCGCTTCCAAACTTGACCCAACAAAACGCCAGCTAATGCTTTTCTGGCCTGGAAATAGAGAATTTCGAGAACAGCTCCTTTTTTAGGTTCAGCACGCTTTTCTTAAAATCATCCTCTTGCAGTTCAGTCGCATTCGTCTCCATCCGCTACAATCACAAGGCACTGAGTTTAGATACTCAGTGCTTTTTTTTGGCAAGGCTTCGTTCCCACTACCCAGTTTCTAATGATGACCACTTGGCAGGTCGATTTTTATCGACGCCCTCTCACAGACGAAAATGGCAATCCTCTATGGGAGTTAGTAATTTGCAGTCCTGACAAAGCGTTTGCTGCTTACGCGTTTTGTCCTCAGCAAGACGCTAACGCCGAGTGGCTGACTCAGCAATTTACGGATCTGGCTCAGCAGGCTCAGTCTCCTGATCGAATTGAGGTGTTTCGACCTCAATCTCTTTCTCTCGTCGAATCGGCAGCAGCAGGACTCAATATTTCCGTCGTCCCGACTCGTCGCACTCTCGCACTCAAAGACTATCTGGGCGATCGCGCGCAGTTCTACAAAACCTTGCCAAACTATACAGGCGAGTCCTACCAGCCCATTCACGTCGATCGACCGCCACCCATTCCCCTCGACGAATCACTGTGGGGCGATCGCTGGCGATTTGGGGCTCTTTCCGCAGGCGATATCGAAATCTTTCTCAACGACAAGCCCATCCCGATCCGAGAAGTGCCTGAGGAAATCGATCCTTTGCAGCTCGGCCTGTCATCCACCACTCTCATTCCTGGGGTGATCATTGATGGAGGGCGAGCTTCTATGCGTCTTGCACGCTGGCTTCAAAGCGCTCGACCTGTTGCCCTAGATTACATCTCCGGAGCGCCTGATGGCCTGATTCTAGATTCAGGGTTGAGCGATCGCTGGATTATTGCAACAGCAGATGACCCGAGTGTTCGACAGTCAGCCCAAACGTTTCAAACCCGACTACAAGCGAGTCAAGGCGTACACTTCCTCCTAATCCAGCCCGACGAGTCAGGCGTCACCTACACGGGCTTTTGGCTTCTGCGCCCCGTACCCTAAACGCACTCGGCTCATGTCCCAAAACTGGGATGCACCCGTCCACGTTCCACACGATGACTACGCCATGAAGCGACTATAGTAGCTACGCGCTGAAAAACCAATAGTTGATGGAGAAGCCGCGCGGTGCGCGGCTTCTCCATCAACTATCTGTCCTAACCTATCTGCGCATTGCTATAGCTGCGCACCTAACCCAAAAAGCGTTCGAGTGGGTTTGACTACAGTGTCAACTGCGACTGTAGAAGATTTTGTTTGGGAATATAGCGAACACGCAGGCAGATGTATCGACAGACCTGCGAGGTTTCCTATATTTGCTAGATACTACGCTGATTTCAAATCTAGATTTTTCAAATTTTTCATCAAAATAGGAAAAATTACGGATCTAACCTTTTAGATTAATCGGTAAGCGACATTAAATTTTTATTGTTGCTCGTCTTTTAAATAAGAAGCTATCAATTAGCTTGATAGAAAATTGATGTTTTTTCACAGACTCTTTAAAAATTGGGAACTTCTAAATTGATCATTCGGTCAATAGAATTGTGAGTTGCAAATACTAACTGTGATCACAATTGATTGAGAAAAAGTGAACTTATCTCAGTAGAAACTAGGAAGTTAATTGTTCACTTGAAACCAGGGAAGTTTACCGTAAATGGATCAATCCATGAACGTTTCACTCGATACCACCAAGTTTGAAAACACAATCAATTAGTGCGATCGCCATTGCAACAGAATGCCAAAGTTTCAGATTATTTGAAGGCCTTAATAATCTGTACACTTTCGCTCACGAGGGATATGTAGTCTGGAATATGAGTGTTTTACTTGCTGCCCTACTCACATAGACTCTTTCCTCCATATCTGAACAGAAAGATAATTCACGCATTTACTTCACCTAAAAGCAAAGTCTACAGAGACTTTTAGGACTCGCATCTACTACAACAAATCAAATGATTGCGCCAGTTCCATGACCTAACTGATGCAGATAAGACATGTCTGCTAGTGATTTGGGCTGGTTGCTACATCTCTTGCTGTCAAGAATTTACAGAGGATTCACATGGTTTTTTCAGTTTCAAAACTGATTCATTTTTTCTTGCAATTTGCTGAGGCGAGGTTTAGCTTGCACAACATGTCTTGGGCTCTACGGTCAGATCGCTCCGATTCTCACTTCAAAGTTAGCTGTTTACCCTGCTGGAAACTCTAGCTCAAGTTGAATCTGACAACCAAGATTACTAGCTAAATTCAACTGTATTTCGAGCAAAACACTTCACTCTTTGCTGAAGCATCTCAATCTATTTTGCGCTACTCAACTAACCGATGAGTGGTGTTCAATTCCGCTTGGCAAAAACCTGTCTTGTGTCGAAATCAGTTCATTTTGTGCAAACACTCAACATTGAATTGAATCACATGAACGACTTTACTTTTACCGTTTCTGATGACTGGAATAGTGGCTTTATCGGAGATGTGATTGTTAGCGATCTCAGCACTTCTCTTGACGGATGGACAATGGAATTTGAAGTGCCCTTCGAAATTGAAGAAATCTGGGGCGCTAACATTCTTAGTCAGAATGGCGATCGCTACATCATTGAAAATGTGTGGTGGAACGAAGACGTTGCCTCCGGTCAAAGCTTCAACTTTGGCTTCAAAGGAAAGGGTTCATCGACTGGAACCTTCAGCGAGATCGAACTCAACGATCAAGTACTAGGCGGCACATCATCCGGTTCTGATACTAACAACGATACGGACTCCGATACGG
>CAKZMO010000232.1 GCA_937128595.1 uncultured cyanobacterium
CGAGCCTAAAACAAGAGTTGGGGCTTGAATGAGCTATCAGGTGCTGATTGTGCCTGCGGCACGCAGACAACTCAAGAAACTTCCGGTGACCGTGCAACAAAATGTAGTTGACCAAATCGAGAGACTTGCAGACAATCCAAAACCCGCCAATTGTAAAAAGCTCAAGGGACGAGACAATCAATATCGAGTGCGTCTAGGCAACTATCGCATGATCTACACCGTTGAAGATGACGTGTTGACTATCCGTGTCATCAAGGTAGGGCATCGGCGGGATGTTTATGAGGGTTGAGCAATCAGGCTCAACATAAAGCCTATCTAAAGTAACGTTATTTTGCTTCAGTATCAGCGGGCGATCGCCTTTCATCAACAACATTTAGACATCGTGTGCGCGATTGGCGACCAGCAGGGAGAAGCTCGAACTCTGATTTCTCTGAGGTGGTTGTGATTTTGGTGCTGCGATAGTTCTGAGTCTCAGTTGTGCTTGGTTCAAATTTGATACGTCTGAGCCAAATCAATCACACAGAACTTTCAAACGTCAGATTTTTGAATAGAGGGCGATGCGGGCTACGCCCAGGCAAGCCAACGCCCCTGCACTCACTCTCGAATAGCCTCTAAAAAAAGCTGAATGACTTGCTCAAGCTGAGGTAAAACCTCCTGTGCCAGCTTGAAATTTACCATCAACAGTTCATAATTGAGCGGAACTTCGTAGGCGTGACGAAAGAAATGACGAAAGCCTCTCAAGCTGTTGAGTGCCGTGTAGGTATCGAAAGACAACACCGCAGGTCGAATACCCGGAATCTCCTGCATCATTCGCTGCAAAAGCGCAGAATGCCACCGAGCCACATCCGAAATATTGTTCTCAAAATGAGTGGCGACTAGCTTCAGCAAATCTTCGACTGCATTGTAGAAATTGTGGAGCTGATAAGCCACGCTTTCCATGCGAACAATGTCACCTGAAGCCAAGCCCACTGCCCGACTCTCAAGGCGTTTGGTAATCCGATGTAGAGTTGCCAGTTGAGCCTGCAAATCTGTGACGAAAATTAGGTGGTTGGCGCTGTCCATTCCTGTCCTGTTTGCCGAATGCGGTGCTGAAAGTGACACTTGTCCAGTTCTATCAGATCCACATCCCGCTCTAGCCACGTTGACAACAGGCTAATCGCCATACAGTACTGCTCTAGAGCGACGGACTCAACGGCAATATCGACATCCGAATTTTCGTGAAAATGGCCTGGACGAATCACCGAGCCAAAAATAAACGCTCGACGAATGCCATAAGCTGTTCCATGCTCATCAAGCCATTGCTGCGCCTTTTGCACGGCAACTTGACGCTCTTGCTCTTGCTGCGTTCGCCGCTGTTGAAGAATTTCTGTTAGCAAATGCGTTGTCATGGCACAAAATCCCGAATCGAGGATAACATCGGTGCCCTCATGCTCAAGTGTGGCTAATTGGAGAGTTGTTTTGCAATCGGCGAGATATAAATATGAGACGGAACCCCATCGACTGGCGATCGGAACTCGCAATCAGACTTATGATTTTCGCAAGTCAAATTAGGCTCAAATAAAATATTCTTAATCTGCAATCACCACAAAGATTTCACCGTCAACATCGACGCGATCGCCATCCACCAATTTGCGCCCTCGACGAGTTTCGATTGCGCCATTGACGCTCACAGCCCCCGACTGAATTAACATCTTCGCTTCTCCTCCGGTTTGCACCATTTGAACAAGCTTGAGAAACTGAGCCAGTTTGATTGTAGAACTCGATTTTTCATCCATCGTTGGACATTGGTTGGATTTTAGATTTTGGACTTTAGATTTTGGATTTTGGGTGTCGAATGCTGAATTGAACACTCTCGACGATAAGACGCAGAAAATTCGGCGGATGGGAATGCGAATCTGTATCAAAAAACACCGTTCCCAACAACCCTCAACTTCAGAATAGACCACAACATGTCAGGTCGTTTAAAGGTCGTTCAGATCAGCATTCACCATGAGTACAACTACAGAACCTCCCGTGCTTCCACAAGGAGCGACCGGAGAAGATTTTCCGCTCACGCCTGTTCCATCCACTGCGCGCAAGTCAATTATTTCACTCGCGCCCATTCTCATTGGATTCACGCTCTACTCTGGCACTCTGTTTGCAGGAGGCATTGTTGGGCCATCGTTTCAGTTTTGGCCTGATTTAATTGGTCTAATTGTCGTCAGCAACCTGATTTTGGGAGTCTATGCCTCACTATTAGGCTTCATCGCCGCAAATACAGGACTCACTACCGTTTTGATGGCGCGATTTAGCTTTGGCGATGTCGGGTCGCGATGGGTTGATTTTATCCTTGGTTTTACCCAAATTGGCTGGTATGCCTGGGGCTCGGCTCTGATGGCGAATTTGCTGATTACTTTGGCCGGAGTGCCGGAGTCTTTAAATGGACTTCTGATTCTGTTTTTCACCTATGCTTGCTGCTCCACAGCCTATTTTGGCTACAAAGCGATGGATTGGCTGAGCCGCATTGCGGTTCCGGCTATGGTGATTTTGATGACGTGGAGTTTGGCGATCGCCAGCAGCGACGTTGGCGGGTTTGGCGGGCTGCAATCGGCAGAACTGGGCGATCCGCTACCTGTTGGGGCAGCAATCACGCTGATTGTAGGAACGTTTGTGTCAGGCGGAACCCAAGCCACCAACTGGAGTCGCTTTGCCAAGTCGGGCAAGGTTGGATTCCTGGCAACGCTCATTGCCTTTTTCTTAGGCAATGGATTTCTGATCTTCAGTGGCGCATTTGCTGCCAAGGTTTACGGCGAGCCGGATATCGTGAAGGTCATGGCACAACAGGGTTTGCTGTTCTGGGGCTTGATTCTCTTCGTCCTCAACATGTGGACGACTCAAGACAACACCATTTATGCCTTTTCCATCGCGGCGTCGAATATGTTTCGCACTAATAAGCGAACGTTGTTTGTGCTGGGCGGTGCTACGTTTGCTTTGGTGTTAGCCTGGGGCGGCATTTACGAAATGCTGGTGCAATATCTGGTTTTGCTGGGCACGTTTATTCCGCCGATTGGTGGTGTAATTATGGCCGATTTTTGGGTACATCGTGGCGGTGAGTTTCCTGAAATGACCGAGCCTCAACCTGCCTTCAACTGGGCTGGCATTCTCGCCTATGTCATCGCATCGGCGATCGCCTATTCCACGAGCCAGGTTTCTTTAGGCATTGTGCCAATCAACGGCATTGTCTCAGCGGCGATTATTTACATCATTTTAGCTCGGCTGCTTCCTCAAAACCGCAGTCAAACGACTCCGTAACGGGAGCATCCCGGTTTTGCATGGGTAGTGCGAGCATCTTTGCCCGCGTTGACAACGCTCCGTCAGAGGAAACGGGGCGATCGCACTGCGAACATCGATAACCTTGCCCATGCGAAATGCTTCCCTCCCTCATCTCTATCTATCTGAATGAAAGGAATAAGAGGATGTTTGAGAAGTCGTCAATGCGACTTCAGATCCCCCCTAGCCCCCCTTG
>CAKZMO010000233.1 GCA_937128595.1 uncultured cyanobacterium
GGCACAATCCAGGAATGCGTTATGTCAGTGGGGCAGATGCGGCCTTCGTCAATTATTGACAGTGTTTTCTAATCACAATCGCAGAGGAATGTACGTTTCGCAACGCATTTGAGCAGATCCTGGCGTTTGTGGGCGTCTAGCGGTGTGTTAACGGGCACTCCCCTGTGGCGTTGGGGTGAGCCAGCCGCTCAAATCGCGGTTGAGTAATGCACCTAATGCGGTCACATCAGCATGGTAATACTCAGTAAGCTGGCTACGGATCTCAGCAGTCAACTCCTCTTTGGAACGATCCAGGAATAGGCCACGAACTTGCTTGATCTGCTTGGTGGGGATGACGCGCTTGGCCACTTGCTTCAAGGTTTTGTTACCAAAAATCAGATTGTAGAGCATTTGATTTTTAGGCACGCCACCTACGTTATGCTCAACATTTGTATCCGGGGTAAATGCTGGGTCAACACCAAGAAATGCGTATATATTACCTAGAACTTCCAGCTGCTTTTTGCGCCAATCGTCATAGAGATGAATACTGATCTGTTCCGCATCAAAATTATCGTAGAAGCGTGTCAAATGAGCATGATACAAACCCTTACGTAGATATTTGCGCTCATCAGGGTTCCAGGGTAAATCACTTTGGGGTGCTTTAGGTTCTTGTGCGATAACCTCAGCAAATGACAAGGTCTCGCGCCCTGCACGAAACAGCAGTTCCCATTCAGAATAGGCGCGGTCAATTGGATTACGGAGCAGCACGATCAGTTTAGCATCTGGCATATATTTTTGGATGCGCGGTATGACCTCTGCACTGGTTAAGTAGCCAGTTGTTGCCTCGCCAATCGCGGTATGCGTGGATTGTGCATCAGCAAACAGCCCCTGATAGGTGTTTAGATCCGTGATGCTATAGTCACGATTGCTATAAGGATTATCGAGATTTGTGCCTTCCAACATCAAAAAACCAGGTTCTTTAAGTTGCGGCATAAAAATCTGAGGATGTTGCACGAGAAAGTTATAGAGTGCGGTTGTCCCGGCACGTGCAGCACCGATGACTAAGAAGTTTGGTAGGGGTTTCACAGAATACATCGTCCTCTAGGTTGTCATTATCACACCATATTATATGCGCTGAATACGGAAAGTTCAGGAAATTTTACCTAATTTTTCCATGTGGGACGTATGCGGATGCTGTGCGTAAACGGCGGCCAATGCAGGCGTCGCTCCTGTAGAGTACAAAACAAAAAAGAGGACATCGGTGTGTCCTCTTTGAGCGTAGCAATAGCTGAGCGATTAGTTACTAATGGAGAAGGTGGCTGCTGGACGGCCTTCATTGACGTCCAACCAGGTGACATAACCGCCAGGCCCCCACATTTCCACCCAGAGTTCATAGTCACCATTGGGCATACTGGAGCCTTCTAGTGGCAGGGTGCAGGTGGAGTTATCGCAGATTTCGGTGGCATCTACCCACCCGTAATAAGCGGTATGACCGGTAATCTGGCCGAGCCACACCTGATACCACAACACATTTTCATCGCGCTGCCATGTGATCTGCGTGGGTGGACCGTTCAGGCTGGATTGCCTCGGCGTATTCAGTACGAAGTTTTCTGGTTTGTCCACCTGAACGCTGAAGCTTGTCCGGTTCCAGTAATAATCAGTATGCGGTTTTTCTGGCCCCCAATAGGTCATCCACATATCGTAGTCGCCATTAGGTAACCAGACATCCACCGGCAGCGTACAGCTATCGCTGTTGCAGATACCGTCGATGTCTTCATAGTCGTCGGCTGGGAACCATTCATAAATAGATGTGGTTGTTCCATTACGGTTACCAATCCAAACACCATACCATTCCACGTCGTCCATACGGTCGAACTCAAACGCGGGCCAATCGCGTCCCTGTTCGATGACTTCATTTTCTTGTGGATAGTTGCGCTCTGGTAGGATAGGTGCTTCGTCGATCATGAAAATGAGCATGGGTGTGAAGGCTTCGCGTGTATAGTAACGGGATTCATTCCAGGTCTCAGTACCGCCGATGCGGAAGGTAAAGCGATTGTCGCTGTGGTTATTGAGTGCGTCCGTCACATTGATGAAGGTTTGACCATAATTCAAGGTGTGCCTGCCGACATCATAGGCTACGGT
Organism: uncultured cyanobacterium; assembly: GCA_937128595.1. GTDB lineage: Bacteria > Cyanobacteriota > Cyanobacteriia > CAKZMO01 > CAKZMO01 > CAKZMO01. The sequence continues at coordinate 2,122 of CAKZMO010000233.1, forward strand.
GTGGTTATTGGCACTGTTCCATGTCAGGCTGCCTTCGCCCCAGTTATCCTGTGCCATGAGATACACATGATGTGTTGTCGGTCCATCGACCAATTCTTTTGCCATCAGTACTAGATATGCACGTGTGAATAAAGGTCTTTGGCCCACATTGAAGCGGAGGTACATATTTTTGTCTCGACCAGCACCGTTCGTGTAGACGACATTGGCATGTTCGTACTCCCAGGTGCGATTGGTCGAGCCGGAGTTACCATAGTTTCTATTGGGTGCTTCCTGATTGATCCATGTATCGGCTTCCGGGAAGTAGGTTCCTGTGCTCTGTGGCTGAGAGGTTGCGCTGTTTTCCACAGTGATGAGATTGCCATTCTGTAGGAAGCGTATGTTATCGACGTAGGGGCCATAAGCAAATTGTCCATCAGCACCATTGGTAATGAGACGCCCATTGATGCGCAGGTTGTCAAAGATAATGTTGCTGACGCGATTTTGCGCATTCTGCCCATGTAGCCAGTTGGCGTGCAGTACATTGCCGGTCAGAGTGACATTACGGAAGGTGATGCCGTACAAGTAGCCGTAGTTGCTGCTATTGGTCCATTCGTTAGTACGTAATGCTAAACCGATCAGGGCTGTTGCATTGCCTTCTACACGGATGTCCTCAAAGTGATAATTCCAGATCGTTGCACCGCCGCCCATTGTCGCCTGAATGACAGCATTACGTTCGGTGCTATCGGCATGCAGAACATCAACATTGCTCATATGGAAACCGCTGCGTGTGTCATCGTAGGTATAGCCTAAGCTGACTGCGGACCCGTTAAGCTGTAACCAGAATACGTTGTTGTAAACCCTTTGGTTTGGCTCTGCTTTGATATGATCATCGTTGACTTTGCTGAAGCTATTCTGGATG
>CAKZMO010000234.1 GCA_937128595.1 uncultured cyanobacterium
TGTGGTTTAGAGGATGTTTAGGCAAGACTATTCCAGCGTTTCCGTTGTCATTGTGCTGGGCTATTCGTTTCTAGACATTACTGAATGATGCGGGTTACCCATTGATGCCGCAGAGATTGTGCAACCTGCACAACGGATCGGGCAAAAGTCTGGAAGATTTGACCTTGAACCGTTTTTAATAATTTCTTTAAGATGCAGTCACCCTTTATTTTGGCGTCTGGCAATTCTCCAGATTGCAGGGGGCAATGCTGAGTTATTTACAAACTGACGCATGGGCATCTAGCCCTGTGAACGGTAGTTGCTGGTAGCGGCGCGTTTGAACGATTGATGCGTTAATCCTTATTCAATAACGGTGATTACCAAATCAGTTAGGTCATCCAAACAATGATCACCCGTTCTGTACCTTCAAAATCCTTGTAAGGATCGGTATGAAAACTCACTATAGCTATATCGTTCTCGGATGTGGCGGCATTGGCAGTGCGGCCCTCTATTGGTTGGCAAAACGAGCCGGTCAGGAGGTGATGGGAATTGAGCAGTTTCCGTTATTTCATCATAACGGCGGATCTCAAGATTATTCGCGCATTATTCGGTTAGCGTACCATCAGGAAAAATATGCTCGATTAACGCCATACACCTACAAAGCGTGGGATGCGATCGCCCAAGAGTCTGGCATTTCTCCCGTCATTCGTACCGGCGGTGTGCAGATTGTATTTAAGGACAGTCCTCACAGTTCCATTCTTGACGACTATGCCAAGGCAATGGATCGAGCGGCGATTCCCTACGATCGCCTTGATGGAGATGAATTGCGATCGCGATTTCCTCAGTTTCAGCCTCAAGAGGAGGTGATTGCGCTGTACCAGGCGGATACGGGCATTGTTGATCCCTCTCGCGGCAATGCCATTCATGTTTCTCTAGCGCGGGGCTATGGGGCGACCGTGGTGGATGATTGTCCGGTTATTAGTTTGCTGCCTGATCCGGAGGGCGGCGGCGTGATGATCAAAACCGATCGCGGCTCCTTTACGGCTGACCAACTGATTGTGACCGCTGGAGCCTGGAGTAATGAATTGCTAGCCTCTGTCGGCATAGCGCTGCCGCTATCCGTGACTCAAGAACAGGTCAAATACTATGCAACACCGCATTTGAGCGAGTTCACGATCGGTCAGTTCCCCATATTTCAATGGAAAGATGAATACAGCATTTATGGCTTTCCTATCTATGGCGAAGTGGCGACCAAAGCGGCGATCGATGCGTCTGGCCATGAAGTGACAGCCCGTACCCGCACCTTTGAGGCTGACCCAGCGCGGGAACGCCAACTTGATAACTTCCTGTCTGCGAATATTCCCAACTTTGTCGGGCCGACGCGATACACCAAAACCTGTCTTTATACCTTACCGCCCGATCGCGATTTTATTCTCGATCGCTTGCCTCAGCATCCCAATATCATCCTGGCGATTGGGGCCGGGCACGCCTACAAATTTGCCAGTCTGCTGGGCCAGATTTTGAGCGAACTGGCGATCGATGGGCAGACCTCCCACGACCTCACGCCCTTCCAAGTGACCCGTCCAGCCTTGACGGAACCGGATTTTGTCCCTGCATTTCGCATCTAACTTCACCATGACACCCTCACCTTTCTCCAAACTAAGCCGCGACGATTATACGCACGAATCCACCTATGCCCAAACGCGGCGATCGCTGCATCAAGCAACGTCGCTGATTGCCGATGCCTATCGTAGTCCAGATTTTTATACGCTGGAGCAAGAACAGGTTTTTGGGAGCAGTTGGGTGGCGGTAGGCTATGTCGAGCAGATTGCCGAACCGGGACAGGCGATCGTGGTTGAGGTAGCCGGACAGTCTGTGGTGATTACCCGTGATGCGGATAACCGGATTCATGCGTTTTACAACGTCTGTCGCCATCGCGGTGCTCAACTGGTCGCGGAGGATTGTCAGGTAAAGCGGTTCCAATGTCCTTACCACGGCTGGCAATATAGTCTGGCTGGTGACTGTCTGGCGACGCCCATGTTTGGGGAATGCGGGGAGCGCATCGGTTCCCGTCTCGATCGCCATGCGATCGGACTATTGCCCGTGCGAATTGAAACCTGGGGTTTTCTCATCCTTGTTAACTTAGATGAGAACGCGATGCCGTTGGCAGATTGGCTGGGCGACTTACCTCAGCGGTTTGCGGGTTATCGGCTAGACCAGTGGCGCTTAGCTCGGCAGCAGCACTATGACATTCACGCCAACTGGAAGCTGATCTGCGAAAACTTTATGGAATATTATCACCTGCCCTGGATTCATCCTGAATTGTTGCAGGTGTCGCGCATGGATGACCATTATCGAGAGCAAGGGCCGGGGTTTTATACGGGGATGAGAACCACACCTGTTTCGTCCAATACGGATGCTGGCGGCTGGCAGGGGCTACCGGCAATGGTAGGGTTATCCGAATTTGAGGCCAGCAGCGGTCGCTTTATTGGTTTATTTCCAAATATTTGCCTAGCGGTGCTGCCCAATCATGTGTTTGTGCTGATGCTGAAACCGGAGCGTGTGGATTTTACTCTGGAATCGGCGGCGTTGTTGCTGCCGCCTGACACAGTAGCGCCCGACGAGTCAGCGGTGGATGATATGATGGCATTTTGGAATTTGGTAAATCAGCAAGATATCCACATCGTCGAAACGGTGCAGCGGGGGTTGAACAATCGCGCCTATCGGGGTGGGTATTTGAGTGATCAATTTGAAGAACCCATCCATCGGTTTCAAAATATGGTAATCGATCGCATGGTCGGCAACTGGACGATTATCCCCGCTGGGGATCCTGTCAACACAGAATCCCCACCACAACAGGCTGCTTAGCTGTTACATATTCTTTATCCAT
>CAKZMO010000235.1 GCA_937128595.1 uncultured cyanobacterium
GTCAATGACTTGTTGAGCCGCTCGGTTCTGCTGGGCAGTCGGATTACGACGATTAAGCCCCTCACTGTTTAACAATGGCGTGGCTGAGAATACAGTGTCGCAAATGTCGCTGACAATCTTCGTCGTTTGCCCCGGACTGTTGACTCGATGTCCGTGTGCTTTGCCATCGCTACTTGTGGTGATCCAGACCGACTTTTGCTGACGTGGATCAATCAGATTTTTGACCGTGTTTTCAAGTCGCCCCTCCGCATCCTCTAACAACCAGTCGATCTCGCGTTGAATACGTTCGTTATCATCATGCTGTCTGAGTGTGGCATCATTGTTGATCTCTTGCAGAGCAAACAGTTCACGCAGAATATCGACCAGTGAAATAAGCGGTTGGTCCTCGCGGGGAAATACGTAGACAACCTGTTCGTAGGCTTGGATGGCTTCAAATGCCTGCTGCCAATCAAGATCACTGGTTGCAAGCACATAGATCACCAGACCATCGGTTTCTTCTTGCTCAATGAGCAAGTCCCAGGGCGCATCCTGAAGCTCATCAGCCCAACGATAGACACCGGTGAAATAGCGGATCATTGAGCGCTGTTGATTGTAGCGACGTGCCAATGTGTAGGGTGCAGGGAGTGTTTGTTCCAACAGACGACGGAGTTGAACAGGGGATGGATTAACGCGCTCCAGCGTCACACGAAGCAGGTCTTCAAAATTGATGTCACTGCCGCTGATAAACGTCCAGTAGCCGTCGATCTGGCGATTCATCACCACTTTGCGCCGCCGCAAATTGTTGAGCGCGTGGTTGACGGCTTGAAAATCCTCTTCGTCGCGTGCGCCCGTTGCCCAGGCAACAACGTTCGTATCAGGCCGAATTGAACTGCTCTCGGCGCAGATTGCGATGACCCCAAGCGCCTTGACCGCTTCTTCACCGATTTCATCGGACTCGGCTACCTTGTCCAATGCGTTGATTACGCCTGACCAATAGCGATGAGCGCCGGAACCACCAATATCCGCACGAACAGCGTTCTCGAAATAGTCCCAAAGATCAGCAACCCGGATCAGTGGCGAATCACCGTTCGCTAACAGTTTTTTCTCGACCAGACCACGCAGCGCATTTGGTTCATCAGAGGTCAAGAATGTGAACATCGTGCGCTCGTTTTGTGCGACACGGTTCGACAGATGCGCCAATGCAAATACTGTTAGTGGGTGCAGCGGCCAGGTATTCTGGATGAGTTGGCGTGTTTCCTGTTCAGACAATGCACCAAACAGACGATAGTCTTTCGCCCAACCAATAAACCAGTCCACCAATTCATCGTCGAGATAATGATAGACAATCGCCGGATCAGTGTACTGAATGGCACTGGCAATCAAACGATAGGCAATTAGCGGATCGGTCGAGAGATCATGGCGTTGGAAGCGTCCCTCGATGCGCGACCACTCTTGCTGATAAGACTGTGGTAGAGAAGATGCGTAGCCCTGCAATTCCTTGTGTGTGAATAACAGCAGATGAAGCTGATCATCTTGGCTGTAGTTGCATGTCTCTGCAAAGGTCTGAAGCGCCGCTGCCTCATTCCCAAATGCCTGTGAGGTATGTGCTTCGAGATAACGCCCGAACTCATCCCAGATCACGACAATACCATCATAGCCATAATCTCGGAGTTGTGCTGCAACATCGCGGTAGACAATTTCAGGAGCCTGTTCAATCAGTGGATCGAATACCGCTCCGGCAGTCATTTGAGCGTACAACTCGACGAATGCGTCGTAGGTCGCATTGTCTTGAGCTTGTAGGGCTGAGACAAGACCATTGAGTGAGTGTCCAGTCTCCTGTAGTTGCTTCACTAGTCGTGCTAAGAATTCAGGATAATCGCTCTGCCAGCGTTCAATTGTATCAACAGCGGCATCAAATCGCGTGCTGAGTTGAATCTCGAGATGACTATCATTCAAGGAACGGGTCAATGCTCGTAGCATCGCAGAGGCAAAGCTACCCTCGTTACCCGATAAAACAACGGGGAACAGCCGCTTGTCTTCATGCAGATACGTTTGTGCTAGAGCCTGTGCATCAGTATTTGCCTCACCCAGATGCTGGACAAAAGCCTGAATAGCTTTATGTAGTTCCGGTGCGTTTTCTAGCAGGGCAGCGAGTGCCACAGCGAAATGCGATTTACCTGATCCATAGGCAGCATGTAGGACATGGGCACGTTGCGTGCGCTTTGCTTCAGTATTACGCAGGATTACCTTGAGCGATTCGGCTGCACTTTGCGTAGGAATATACTGCTCTACCGCATCGGGATCGCGCAGATCATATCGCACATGGATTGCACGCTGAAAGCGAGAAATGGGTTTAATTACACTTTGAGTGGGCGTGACCATGTTTGTACCTCTTCTGCGGCATCCGCCTGCTCAACATAATAATGTTCCATGACCGTTTCAGCGGAGACCTGGGGAAGTGTCAACTGATCTAGTCCTCCAGTACGTGTGAGCTGTACACGATATTGTAGATAGCGGTCATTCAATTGGCTGAGCAGATCTTCAAAGTCTGTAGGTTTGATATTGAATGTTCGCCCAACGTTGCAAGGCTCACGTAACGCCACCTGCAAGCCGACCTGACTGGCTTCATGACGGTCACCGCTCTGCTGCGCTTTGAGCAAGACATACAGCAACACGAGAGGATGAATATTATCGGGCGAACCGCTTTCGAGTCGGTAAGCTTTGACCTTTTTGCCTGTTTCTTCGTCAAAATCTGTATAAGCAGACAAAAGGCCAAGCGTCGTTAGTGGTGACTCCAGCACATCTTCAGGAGACGTATCTCGCTGGCTCGGCAAGTAAGTTTTAAGCAGGCAATCAAAGTCTTTTCGCAGCGAGCTATCCGCTACTGTCTTATCGTCCTCGCTCGCTTGTGTGTTTAACCAGGATTTCAGGCGACCTAGAAACTCACCGTAGGTGAAACGTGTTGGAATGTAGTGATTGAAGAACCAGTACCAGGTCGTCGTCATCTCGGGGTTGGAGATTAGATTGTGGTGCAAAAACCAGATGGTTCCGTCAAGTTCCTGGTAGGGATCATATTGGCTGACAAGCTGACCAAAATAGGACAATTCCTGTGTTGTACGACGCCCTACAACCTTATCTGCGATACCACTGGCTTTCATCCAGAATCTCAAGGATCGCACCATGTTCTTGCCGAGACCAAGCTCCTCGGGCGCTTCATCCTCCAAAAATATGTTGGGATTATCCAAGACAGCCTGGATACCTTTGTTCAGCCAGCCATCACGAATATAGAATGTCTCATGCTTGGCAAAAGAAAATGACATATCGTTTTACCTTATAGTGAGTCGAGTGGCACAAAACCACTGCCG
>CAKZMO010000236.1 GCA_937128595.1 uncultured cyanobacterium
GTGCCCCTTGAATCGCAAGGGGATGCACATCTGCCGCCGCCGTTTCGATCTGCTGTCGTAGCTTCTGACTGGCTTTGCTTTGGCCAATCATCGACTGTCCATGCGGCACTGGGTGCAAATAGTCCTGAAGGCCCTGAATTCGAGTCTGTTCCCAGGCAATTCGTTCCGCAAATTGAGCCACATCCTGGGATAAGAGTTGACTCATCACGGCTTGAATCTCAGGATAAGATTGGGCAAGTTTTTGAAAGTCTGTTTGTCGAAGAAACCAGATCTCGCATGGACTCAGGGCGATCGCACTGATTTGGTAAGCGGCAGTCTGTGACTGGATGGACGGCACATAGCCAAACCCTTGCCCAGCATTGCGATACAGCACATGGCTCCGACCAATGGGCGATCGCCGATATAACTCGACTGCCCCCCATTTCAGCACATAAAACCCAACGGGAGATTGATCTTGCTCGTATATCTGAACATCAGTTTCAGTTTTGAATGCAATGATATGCTGGGCGATCGCCTGGAGCGCATCATCCGACAACTGCCCCCACACTCGATGAAAACTCAACCAGTCCTGGCAATCCGACTCGTTCACATCGAGGGCATTGTCACACCGGTAACCTAAGGGTAACGATTGGTTTGCACTGTCGGAGGCGACCATCCCCGAACTCATCCTTTCATACGATATCAATTCTATTTTTAACGGTACGCCAATCTGGAGTGAGTTAGCGATCGATGCTACAAAACTCTACGTTATCGAACGGCAGAATGATCGCAAGCCGATTTCAGGAGAGACGGATGCCGAAAAAAGCCGTTCACGCTGCCCCCATGCATTGGTTCGAGCTATGTCCAATGCAAAAGGGAATTCTGAGCCACTTCAATAACGGTTCAAAGCTAAAGCAATACCAAATGAGTTGTAAATATGGAAGTGGGATTATGAAAAGGAGTCCGCAGAACTCTTTCTAATGCCACCCCGTCTCGTCTGCAAAAGACGATCCCATTTATTGAGATAACAACAGAACTCTGTCGTCATCTCCCTGCAAATGGGTATTCGCTCAAGCTCCTAACTAGCGGCATCCGCGTTCCTGGATTCCTACCTACGCGGGAATGACGAGGGATATTTTTCTTGAACCATGCTGATCACTCATTTAGGATGGCTATAGCCCTACGAATTGAGCGATGCCAAGCTGGTGTCGGGCGCTTTCCCAAAGATGCGATCGGTAAAGCGAACATACCAAGCTGCCGCCTGAACCTGGATAATGTACGCCATGGCAATGATCAGCGCAATTTCGGAACCCTGCTCACCACCGAAGGCCGTCATCGCGATCGCTAACGCAATAGATAGGTTACGCATCACCGTGCCGTAAACCAGTGCGATCGCATCACCTCGATCGAACAATACCTTACCGATAATCGTACTGAGTAGGAAATTACCGATATACAGAATCGCTAGCGGCACCAAGAAGGTGAGCAAATCCATTGGGTTAGATAAAATGCTTTGTGCTTTTAGCGCCATCGCCACAAAGACAATTCCCAACACGCCCAGAGTAGAAAAAGCCGGGAATTTCATCCTGAGCGATTTATTATATTTGTCTAATCCAACGACTCGAATGAGGGTCAGTCGCGTCATAAACCCCAGCACCATCGGCAAAAAGACAATAATAAAAATTTGCGTAAAAATGCTCGCCATTGGAATCTCAACCGCTTCGCCCATAAGAAATTTGGCATAGAGCGGTGTGGCTAGCGATCCCAAAATCAGGCCAATCACTGTCATTTTGATGGCAGCACTGATGTTTCCTTTGGCAAACCCTGTCCAAGAAATAGTCATGCCGCTAGTCGGCAACAGTGCGGCAAGAAGCAACCCAAGGGCGATGAGAGGGCGATCGGCGAAAAAGAATTTTCCCATGCCAAAAGCAAAGAACGGAACGATGCCAAAGTTAATAACTTGGGTTAGTATTTGAACTTTGAAGTCGCCTCCTGATAGCACCTTTTGTATCTGTAGGTTAATCATCATCGGATAAACCATTAAAAAGGTGAGTGGCATGATTAACCCTTTGAGGGGAGTTGGATCTAGGATTGCACCGACGACAATTCCAGCAACCATAAAAATAGGAATCGACCAGACCAGATTTTTCTGGAGCAGCGCCATTATTTTCCACACAATGAGGGATCTCCTTTTTTGGATAAAGTTTTGAGTAAGCAATGTAGACTCGGCAGATTATAGCAATCCTATTTGGATTGTGAGAAGGATTCCTGCGGAATCCTTCTCACAACAACCATTCTCACTTCACAACTCATTTAGGATGGCTATATAAACCGGACTAATTTGACTTGTTTTGAGGATAATGTTAGGAGTGATGTTGCCGCTCCTAACATTATCCTGGTGATCTACTGAGACGATTTACAATGCTGAGATGTCGAAAAATTTGACTAAGAGGATTGCCTCGATTGCGTTGGCAATCCTGATTCTTTCCATGCCATCATGCCACCCGAAATATTAATGACGTTTTGAAAGCCATCTTTAACTAACTGTTCTGCAACAATGGGGCTGCGGTGAGCGGTGAGACAAATGACCGCGATCGCCTCATCTTTGGGAAGTGTTCGAAACCAGTCGGGCAACAACCATTTCAATCCTGGTAAGCGTCCTAATAGAATTCGAGGTAAGCTAAGATTGATAGCTGTGGGCGCATGAAACATTCGGTATTCAACCTGACTTCTCACATCAATCAAACGCGGTGGATGGGAGAGGTGCATAAATTCTTGAGGATTTAGGTGTGTTAGAGTCGAGGGCGATGTGATCATTATTCGCGAAACATTCCATAAAGACGATTAGGATTGGATTGATCTAGGCTTGATGGTGTAGCGCATCATCCCATCAATCACTGAATTAGCCACTGAATTAGCCACTGAATCGGCTACTGAATCGGCTACTGAGAACAAGATAAGTAGCGTTGTTGAATGGCAACACAACAATTATGGAGAGATAAAATAGAGGCCAGCAAGTTTGGGCGATCGCCGTTCTATCTCCCAAACCTGCCTCCAAGATTAGGCAACCCACCACGGACGATCGCCCGTTCGCGGATCGGCTTCCGTCCACGGGGACAGCCAAATCGTATCGTTCTCGACAGCCACATGAACGATCTTGAGGGGTTGATTCGCCGGGCCACGAACGACTGATCCCATTTCGTCATAGCGAGAACCATGACAAGGGCATTGAAATTGATGATCGACCCCATTCCAGGGAAACGTACAGCCCAAATGGGTGCAGTTATTCACAATTCCCATTGAGGATAGCGTGCCATCTGCCTGAATGGTTAGATAAGTCGGCTCTCCGGCTAATCCAGCAATGAGTGCGCGAGTTCCAGGGGGTTCAGATAAAATCTGGCTAGCAGGGATTGGGTTGCCTAGCTTATCTTTTGCAAGGATGCGGCCGCTATCATCCCCCTCAGTAGGTGGAACAAAGAATTTTGCAGCGGGATACAGAGCAGCACCAGCCGTACTCGCCACAACCGCACCCGTTAGGAAATTGAGGAGCTGTCGTCGAGATAGATTTGGTGCTGAAAAAGAGGCGGAATTATCCATTATCGGTTCACCTCCAATAGCATGGATAGAAATGAATAAAGCCTACATCTAGGTAAGGCTTTTAGAAACGGCTCAGCAGACCAACCAGACGGACGATTGCTGCTGAACCAAACGTTAGGCTAAGTTAGCCATTCGGTGCGTGTATTTGACTCTGATTATTCAGCTTCAGACGACGTTTTGCGGGTGTCGATACCGAGTAAGCGATACAACCCGCAAAACCCGAAAACACCTGAAAGAATTGCGATCGCTCCAACCGCATCGAGGCCATACCCCAAGGCTGTATCGGGATTTAAACCAATACCGATATAGAGCAACATTGCTCCCAAGGCAAAACGAATAAAGCGATCGAATAAACCAACGTTCATACTCATACAGTGATCTCCTGTGTACATCAAACCGCAATTAGCAGGCACAAGAGCCGTCATTCATTGATGTCTTACTCATACCTTACTCTTCTTATTTTCTTAGATAGAGGCTAACGCGGGAGTTTTGAGGCGTTCCATAACAGCTTGCATCTTCTGGCTCGCCTCCAAAGCTATTTCTTTGGCGCGGGGGCTATGAATCATCAAAAACATCATGACTGGATCAATCGCGGACACTTCAACGCGACCGTCTTCGTGCTCTTGAACCACAACATTACAGGGATACAATACGCCAGCCTTATCGTCCACTTGCAGCATTTGATACGCCACTTCGGGATGACACGCCCCTAGAATTTTGTACCGGCGAAAGTCAACATCTAACTTTTTCTTGAATGCGCCTGTCACATCAATTTCGGTCAACACACCCATCCCTTCGGCTTTGAGGGCATCGGTGACTTGCGCGATCGCCTCGTCAAATG
>CAKZMO010000237.1 GCA_937128595.1 uncultured cyanobacterium
CAGCTTCGGAGCATATTCACCCGAACTCCATTCCCACTCTTCAACCTTCCCCAAAATCAGCGTTTTGAGCTGGGTCAGCTTGCCAATCTCTTTCGGCAACTCCGTCAGCCCTCGCCCCGACAAATCTAGTTCCGTCCAGCCTTCCGCTGCGGCTTGGTCAATCAGCGCCAGCACCTCTGTCGGGTTTGGGGTCGTCATGGCTGCATCTGCCTCAAGGTCAACTCAACTATTTACGCAAAACCAGTCGCGCAAAACTGGCTCAATTCTAACCAGCATTCTTTGCAAAAACCGCAACTTGTATCATTGCGCCGAAACTTGAAGCAGTTGACAGAGCTAACGCTTTAACGGTTGGATAATAATCACGAAAAACGTTGCTCTACATCGTACTGACAGGGGGTTGATATGGAGATGCATTTTGTTGAATCCAGCATGATTTAGGCATTTGGCTACGACGAAACTCAGCAAATCCTGTTGGTCATTTTCAACTCAGGAAAAACCTATGAATATTCTGAAGTCCCTAACGAAATCTACGAACAACTACTCGCGTCTGACTCGAAAGGAAGCTACATGCGCGATTTGGTGATTGACTGCTACCCCTACAGACTCATGAAAAAACGGTAGACGGGCGATCCATCATGCCTGTTTTTCGATCGCATCGTCTTCTGACTTGGAAAACACTACATCCTCATACAGCCTTTCGACTTCCCCATCAAAATCAAGACTCGACAACGTTAAGCGATCGCCCGGTTGATGAGGAAAATAGAGCCACATCCTGCCCTCGTCACGACAATAGCGCTCCACAGAAACCTGCTGAGAATCGATCAACACATACTCCTGAAATGACGGAATCGTTAGAGAGTTCGTCAATTTCTCTCCCCGATCTCTCGCACTCGTCCCAGGCGACAACACTTCTGCAATCAGCGTTGGAGGCTCGATAAAACTGTGAGATTGGCGATCGCTCGGATCACAACTGACTACGACATCAAGATAGTAATAGATCTCCTTACACCGAACCTGCACCTTTACATCCGCCACATTGACGCGGCATCCTCGTGGACGCAGATGCGGATACAACGCTCGATAAAAATTGAGAGCAATATCATTGTGGGCAATACTTCCACCCGTCATCGCAACCACATCGCCGTTGTTATATTCATAGCGGCTCTCTTGCTCAGATTCCTAAGAAAAAATAAGCTTCGACCGTCATCTTTTGGGGATGCTGAGGCGTGGCAATCATGTCGTTGTGACAGGTTAAGAACTAGGCGCTGACCTGATCTGATTGTAGCAATCCAATCATCCGCGATCGCAATCCCTAGCCAATTCATAGCAAGCGAGAATTTTGCCCCATCCTGGCTCAAGGTGCTACTGGATTTGAGACCGCATCAGTAGTTTCAGGTGCAGCGACCAAAAGCTCGGGAGAGCGAAGTTTATCAGCAATACTCTTGATGGAGCTAGCCAACGGCACCGCGATAATCAATCCCAGCAATCCTCCAATCTTGGCACCGACGAGCAGAGAGACCAGAATCCAGACGGGATTGAGACCCGTAAACCCACCAATGAGCTGGGGAGCTACGCCATTTTCGATGAGCTGGTCGATAACCGTGGCGATCGCCAACACCCTCAGCCCCAGCCACACACTTTTCAGTGCCGTGAGCGCACTCACCACTGCAATGCTGAGCGGAGCGCCAAACGGAAACAGCGTGAGCAGTCCAACACCCAACCCAAACAACAACCCGAACGGCACCTGAATCACTACAAAAGCGATAATCATTGCCGTTCCCATCAGCACTGCTAGAGTCGCTTGCCCAATAAAATAGTTCTGAAAATTTTGGCGAAAGGCTCGACGAACCTTGACCCCGACTTGGGGTGGAAACCACTGGAAAATACCGTTCCAAAGCCGCTCCCCATTCAACAGCAAATAGAACGTTAGTACGATTGTCAGCACCAAATTGAGCACACTACTAATGGCGTCGAACACCACATTGAGCACGGTGCCGCTGAGATTTTGGAGCTGAGCGGACAGTCGTTCTTCAAATTGAGTGATGAGTTTGGTGAGATCAATCGGCAGACGATTAGTGGCAGCCCATTTCTGAAACAGTTGCAGCTGCTGCCCCCCAGAATCGAACCAAGTGGGTAGTCGAGTGGCTAATTCATTCACTTGCTCAGCCGCCACCGGAACGACGGTGACACCCAAAATGCCGAGCAGGGCGATCGCCACCAGCAAGACAAGCAAGACGGCACGAGCCCGAGGAATCTTCAAGCGCTGGAGCAGATTTACCGGATAGCTCAGCACAAAAGAGAGGAGCATCGCGATCACAAACTTCGTTACGATCGGTTGGAAATAATTCAGCAATAGCAATAGCACCCAACCGTTCAGCACGACGAGTGGCAATGCTATACCCCAAACGATCCAGGGGGGTATGGAAGGCAGAAATTTTACTAAATTTGACTCTTTTAACAAGTTAGACGAGCCGCCATCATGTGCCATCGTAGCAAAGCAGTTTTACCGTGTTTAATGCATCTGTATTCTGTCATCACAAGGCGCTGATAAGTCAACGATATATCGAATTGTCGTTTGTCCCTACAGCCCTTCTATAGACTTACAGAATTTATAGACTTACAGAATTTTCTCTAGTCCATACACCAATCCCTTGAGCTGGGTCACCGCTCGCACCGCCAGCAATACCCCTGGCATAAAAGACGCGCGATCGCTCGTATCATGGCGCAGGGTATAGATTTGCCCTGGAGAACCGAAGATCACCTCTTGGTGTGCGATTAGTCCAGGTAACCGCACACTGTGAATGCGAATATTTTCATCAGCGGTGCAGCCACGGGCTCCAGCCAAAGATTCCGACTCTTCAACCGACGGAGGATTATAGGACTTGCCCATTTCTGCCAGCATCTGAGCTGTTTTGATGGCAGTACCGCTAGGGGCATCGGCCTTCTGGTTGTGGTGCAGTTCAATAATTTCGACATGGTCAAAATATTTCGAAGCTCGCACGGCGGCTTCTTGCATTAGCACGACACCGATAGAAAAGTTAGGCACAATCAGACATCCGGTACTGGCTTTGTCGGCAAATTCCGCTAACTCTTGAATCTGTGCAGGAGATAGTCCCGTGGTTCCGACAACCGGACGAATGCCATAGGCGATCGCCGAACGTACATGCTCGTATACCGAGTCAGGATGGGTAAAATCGACCATCACTCCTAACTCTTTTTCTTGCACCGCAGACGCTAGGGTCGCTTCTAAGTCATTGATAATTGGGATTTCGAGGGCACCACAGCCAACAACTTCTCCTACGTCTTGACCATTCAGTTCAGGAGCTTTATCTACGGCTCCGATCAGAGTCACATCGTCAGCAGTGGCGATCGCCTTGACAACCTCACGCCCCATCTTGCCAGCCGCACCATTGACCACTACGGGAATTGGAGCCTGAGCCATCTGTTTTCTTCCTTGCCGTTTCGACCTTGCTTCAACGGCACCTATCCTACCGCATCCTCTCGACGCATCCTATGGATTAGAGGGAGAAACGGTCTCCTGTTCTACTTCTCCACCAGGGCCAGGAAACTCAGTACCTGAATCATCTCCTGCATCGTTATCTAACGATTCTTGCCCTGGCAGCGTTGGATCCGAACCATCAAAGAAATTGTCAGACTCGTCAAGTTCCTGGTTTAAAGAGTCTTCGTCAAATGTCGGTGTGTCGAGGCTATCTTCAAACGGGTCAAAGTCTTCAGGGAAACCAGAATCGTCAAATTCTGAAAATCCAGAGTCCTCGTCCTGTTCCGGTTGGGTCGCGAGAGCAACCTGATCACCCCACTCTTGTCGCAGCAAGTCGAGAATATCGACGACTTCTCGATACTCGGTGCTGCGAGAGGCATAAAGCACAATCAGTCCGAGAGGATTGGTCGCCTTGTAAGTTTGCAGTTCTTCGACGAGCCGAGCCTCAGTAATAGGAGTACGTTCCCAATAGAGTTGTCCCACCGGATCAATGCTGACAATTCGCATTTCTCGCATCTGAGTGGTCGAAGAAGCTGCGCTAGGCAAATCGACGTTGATTCCCGACTGCCGGGTCAACACCACTGACGCCAAGATAAAAAACGTCAAGATACAGAAAATAACGTCAATCAGCGGCAGAATTTCGATTCGAATGTCCTGTTGCGGAGCTTCCCAATCTGTTTTCATAATCAGCAGTAGAACATAGTCGTTAACTAAATGGTCAAACAGTCAGAGGTCGTTCCTTCTTTACAGCAACTCGGCTCCCAGAAACGTTTGGAAACAAACCTTACGAGCGACTAAAGCAGAGTGAAAGAAGCAATATCGAAGAGAAACGCGATGAATCTACCATTCTTGCCGTTCCGATTCCGCTTCGTCGGTTGGTGCTCCATCGGCTGATTCTAAATTGGCGGATGCTTCCTCGGGGCGATCGCTCGTAGCAGGTAATGTTCTAGTTTCCGTTGGTTCAGAAGATTCTTCAGTAAATTCTGGAGATGGAGAAGCTGATGAGATGTCCCCGGCCTTCGCTTCGTGAGTCGAGACATCAGACGAGGACGTTTCTTCAGAACTAAAATCTGGCTCCAATGGGTCGCTACCGTTTGAAGGAGAAATAGGCTGGGGTGGGAGGAGAGGAGAGGCAGAGTGCGATCGCTCTTTCATCAACCAATCTTTGCGATACATCAGCTCTAGCTCGTTACCCGACTGACGAAACACCTTAGCCTGTCCTGAGACTAAGCCTTGAAAAAGTCGATAAAAAGCAAGGCTGATAATGGCAATGATCAAGCCTGTCGCAGTACTAATCAGGGCTTCTGCAATACCAAGGGTGACACCGCTGGTTGAAGCGCCAATTTCACCGAGTCGAATATCGCCCAGCGACTGGATCAAGCCCAAGACAGTGCCCAACAATCCCAGCAAAGGCGAGATGGCAATCACCGTTTCGAGAATCTTTTCTCCTCGCCGCATGGAGGCGATTTCTTCATCCCCCGATGTTTGCAGAGCCAGCTGAAAAATTTCTGGGTCAGGGTCGACTAGCTCTAAGGCGGAATAGAGGAAACGACCAATCGGTTGATCGCAGGATTTAAGGGCGATGTCTCGTGCAGCCGGCCAATCGCGACGAGCAGACTCCATGACCCGTCCAACGATTTCTCGCTCACGCGTCAAGATTTTTGACCAAAACCAAATCCGTTCAATGATTGTGGCAAGCGCCATAATCGACAGAATGATTAAGGGCACCATTGCGATGCCGCCCTTTGTGAATAGCTCAACGATATTCACGGTGTTGCATTCCCTCCTGTGTGTGTTGCCCCGATAGATATCATCTCGATCGGCTTGCGTGAACCCTTTTCAGCAGACTTGTGTCACTTAGCGCGCGCGACCACTAGATCGCGTAAACTAGCGATGCGCTAAGGCTTCTCAATTTTAGTTCTAGATGTGAATAATCGGGTCATCTTAGCGTTAATATGCATTCCTTTTTGATGGTTGCTTCGTTTACAGCCTCTCCTGGCAGAGTGACTGACTTGTCTCCTCCATCTCCTCTTCGGAGAGCGATATGGACTATCCCTAGGCCAGCCAGCTCCACCCTTCGCTAAGTTTAGAAAAAGCTGCGATCGCAGCTTTTCTAACAAGCAAAGGACTGCAACAAGACGTTCACGATACACTAGTTAGACATGGACAATCGCGCCCGAAGCGCAGGAACGTAAGCTATGAAGCCTTTTGGCTGGTATCGCACCTTGATGAGAAATCCTCGCTATCGCTGGATCGTCATTCTAGCGAGCTTGTTTTATCTCGTCAGCCCGATCGATCTTTCTCCCGACGTGATTCCTATCCTTGGGCAAATCGATGATGTTGTCATTGTGACGCTCTTGCTTTCCGAAGTGTTTCAAAGACTTTTGGGAGGCTCGTCCCTAAATACTGAAGAAGAGGGCGATATGGGCTATGCCCAGACCAGCCAACGACAATCTTCTTCCCGCCGTTCTTATGCCCAAGCTGACACGGAAGGTCAAACTGTCGATGTCAAGGCAGTCTCCGTTGAAGATTAGGAACCGGACTCGTCACCTCTCATCAATCTGTGCTAAGAAAGTGGGGACATCAGCCGCATCAGGGTTCAAGTCGATAGCCCCAGCGAACAACCCAAACTAGCAGCTCTTGCTTGCAGATTACCTTCAAGTATGATTTTGGGTGATCGAAACAAAATTGAGAACGAATTCTTGAACATAGGCTATTCGACGTTTTGCGTCTTACGCACTTCTTCCCAAGGATTACCATCACGCATATCAAACAGGCTGATGATGCGTCATCAACGAATCAGAACAAGCCATCAACGAATCAGAACAGGGAGAAACCGCATGACAGCCGTAAGGGTGTACCAGCCATCAACCCGATTGTTTAGCGCCGCCGACTCATCTGACTTATCAGCTTGGGTTCATCAAAATTTAGCAGAGGGTGCCAAAAATTTAGTCATCGACTTTCAAAACGTTATGTTCATGGACAGCCAGGGATTAGGAGCACTGATGAGTGCTTCTAAAGCGGTGAAACGAGCGGGTGGTAAGTTTGCCCTTTGTTCGATGCAAGAGCAAGCGCAAATGTTGCTCGATCTTGCGGGGATGAATTCGGTCTTTAATGTGTACGATTCTCCCGAAGAGTTTAAGTCACAGTTGACTGCCTAGTTTGATTACATAGGTTGACGCCTAGAACAAGCATTCTCTATCTGCTGAATAACACAGACATCACAGGGCAATACACTGACAGTCATGCATTATGCTATTGACGCATGCTGTCCTACTATCTCAGCTCTGTGAATGACCGTTTCTTCATCGCGCCTTTCCATTCCCTCCTGCTCTTGGACTCGTCCTATCGGACAGGGCTGGGAAAAACCTTACACCGTCCGCTATGCCAGCAATCTTGATGATGGCCCCTGGCACGGAATGCCCCTTGGTGGATTTGGAGCAGGCTGTATTGGTCGTTCTTCAAGAGGTGAGTTTAATCTCTGGCACGTTGATGGCGGAGAGCATGTGTTTCAGCCGATGGCAGCCTGTCAGTTCAGCGTGTTTGAGCAGCATCATGCCGCTTCGAGTAGTGAATCTGCTGACGCTCTGGATGCAGCGTTTTCTAAGACATTTGCCCTTTGCAGCCAAGCCCCACAAGTTTCTTCTCTAGAGGCGTGGCAGTGGTATCCCGCAGCGGACAACACCTCACCAGATTCGGTCGATTCAGGTAACTACCACGCGCTTTACCCCCGCAGTTGGTTTGCCTATCGCAACGTTTTTGCAGCCGAACTGACCTGCGAACAGTTTTCGCCGATCCTGCCCGATAACTACCAAGAAACGAGTTATCCCGTTGCGGTGTTTGAGTGGACGGCTCATAATCCCACGGATGCGCCTTTAACCCTCAGCATTGCGATGACGTGGGAAAACATGTGTGGCTGGTTTACCAATACCCTGAAAGCGCCAGAAATTGTTCTGCGCGACGACGGTAGTCCAGTCTACGACTATCTGCCCAAGGTAGGCGACAGTCAGGGCAATGCCAATCAGCTACGTCAATCTGATCGCGCGATCGGTTGCGTCATGGGGCAAATTGATGCGTTACAGCATCGCTCTACCACCCCGGCTGAAGGGGATGGTCAGTGGGCGATCGCCACTCTTCCTGCTTCTGAGCAAACAGAAGTCTTTTATCACACCCGCTGGAATCCAACAGGAACAGGGGCTGAAATTTGGGATACCTTCTCCCAAGATGGTTCACTGCCGAATGTAGATGATAGCGCCCCAGCCCAGGACGGTGAGCGCGTTGCCTCAGCTTTGACTGTTCGCATCACGCTGCAACCGGGCGAAACGAGGAAGATTCCCTTTGTCCTGAGTTGGGACTTTCCGGTGACCGAATTTGCTGAAGGCACGGAATATTTGCGGCGCTACACCGACTTTTTTGGCGCAGAGGGAACCCATGCTTGGGCGATCGCCACCCATGCTCTGGCTCACTATCCTCAATGGAAGAAAAGTATCCAAGATTGGCAGTCTCCCATTCTCGATCGTTCTGACCTTTCAGATACGTTTAAGATGGGGCTGTTTAACGAACTCTACGATCTAACCAGCGGCGGAACTCTATGGAGTGCAGCCACCGAGCACGACCCCTATGGTCAGTTTGGGGTATTGGAGTGCTTTGACTATTGCTGGTACGAAAGCCTGGATGTCAGGCTATATGGCTCTTTTGCGTTGCTCATGTTGTGGCCTGAGCTGGATAAGGCCGTGCTGCGAGCTTTTGCGCGGGCGATTCCGGCTTCCGATGAGCGCAAGCGTGTGATTGGCTACTACTTCACCATTGGCGACGAAAGTCCTCTAGCCGAGCGCAAAACGTTGAATGCGACTCCCCATGATCTCGGCGCTCCCAACGAACACCCCTGGGAAAAGACAAACTACACCGCCTACCAAGACTGCAATCTCTGGAAAGATTTAGGGTCTGACTTTGTTTTGCAGGTCTACCGAGACTTTTTGCTCACTGGAAAACGGGATGTCGAATTCTTGGCAGACTGCTGGGAGGCGATCGCCCAAGCTCTAACCTACCTGAAATCTTTTGATCTCGACCAAGACGGCATTCCCGAAAACTCAGGCGCACCCGACCAAACCTTCGATGATTGGCGCATGAAAGGAATGAGCGCCTACTGCGGTGGACTGTGGATTGCTGCCCTGGAGGCGGCGATCGTCATCGGAAATATCCTGCTCAGCCAATCTCACGAATCACTCTCCTCTGAAGCCATTGAGGATTCCGTTCAGACCTTCGACACTTGGCTTCAGCAGTCCCGCGAGGTCTATCACAAGACACTGTGGAACGGGCAATTTTATCGTCTCGACAGCGAAAGTAACTCTCCCGCTGTGATGTCTGATCAGCTCTGCGGCCAGTTCTACGCTCGCCTGCTGGATCTTCCAGATGTCGTACCTCTGGACTGTGCGAAAACAGCGCTCCAGTCAATTTACCAATCCTGCTTTCTGAACTTTCACAACGGACAGTATGGTATTGCCAACGGAGTGCTACCCGACGGTTCTCCGGTCAATCCCAACGACACTCACCCGCTGGAAGTGTGGACAGGCATTAACTTTGGCATTGCCGCGTTTCTGATTCAGATGGAACACACTGATGAGGCCATGCGAGTGGTCGAAACGGTCGTCGAGCAGATCTACGACAACGGTCTGCAATTCCGTACACCGGAAGCGATTACTTCTACAGGCACATTCCGCGCCTGTCACTACCTGCGAGCTATGGCGATTTGGCTTGTCTATGGCGTTCACATTGAATTCGAGCAGGCTTATAGCTACAGCCAGTAGTCTTAGGACAGACAGGCGGCGATTTGGAATAACCCTGCTGCTGATTTTCACAGACCTCGATGGCACCCTGCTCAATCCAGATGACTATCGCTACGATGACGCGATTCCGGTCATCCAGAAGCTCCAGACTCAAAAGATCCCCATCGTTCCAGTCACCAGCAAAACTCGAAAAGAGGTCGAAGTTCTCTGCATCGCAGATTTTCCTGGAGCGAAGGGATGGGCGTAGATACTGACCCAAATTTGTTTAGAGAAAGGTCAAATTTAGAGAGACCGTTGATGACGAATGCGGTCTTGTCAGCCACCACCACAACCGCCACAGCCGCCACAGCCGCCACAGCCACTATAGCTACAGCCGCCAATCGCTGGTCGGGAGGGATTCTTGATGAAATCAATCACTCTAGTGATGAACTGAGCGATACCCAATCCAAATCCGACAAGAAGTGCAATAAGCAAAACTTTAGCAACAGGATGAATACCAGATTCGGAAGGATTTAGAGCCGAATTGGCAAAATATCCAAACATCACAGCCAACGCGAATAAGGTCACAATGCCCGTTGTGGCAATCTCACGAACCTTGAGCTTTGACACGACCCAATTTCGCTCTGTGTTGACGCGTACAAACTGTAAGTCCGAACCAAATCGAATATCGGAGGGAGGCCAAATATTATCTGGAGGCTCTTCTCCAAAAAACTGGGTATAGCTCTCTAAGGTCTGTCCATACCAATCTTCAAATTTCTGGCTTTCATCGGAACCACCTAACGTTGGATCATGATGCAGCGGTGCTTGAAGAACATGAGGACAGAATTCTTCCCAGTACGACCGAGTGTAAGTTAGGTGCAAATGCCAAGCCTGATCGACTTGGTCAGATGGTGTGACCAGATGATCAGCAACAACAGCCAAAAACGCAAACTTCTTGTATTCTTCAACCACGGACTGAGCGTATTCGGCCAGCCATCCGTTGTCCTGCGCAAGACGCTGACTGAAAGGCAATTCAGCATCATCTTGGTCTAGCGAAAATGCCTGGAGTCGCTCATAGAGTTCAGCATGTTCAGAACTCATGGATGAAGGATTCAGTATCAAGTCTTCGGCGCTGACCATGGCATTCGCAGCCTCATACGGCAACATCACATGTAAGAAGATACCCGCACTCTAGCACCGCTCAATATTCAGTGTCAGTGATCTTTCTAGTACAGATATGAGTATGCTCAATGAGCGAAAGCATCCATAAATGTTCGAAACTCCCGCTCATTCCCGCCATCATTCCGATTAAGCCGCTTCTTGCTGCGCCTCCTCTTGAACTTGCTCTACAGCTTTCTTAACAGAATCTAAGTCAACATCCAGAACAGTCATTTTCAATCCTGCTTTAGGAGAACCGTCTTTACTCAAATAGGGGCTGGGTTCCAAGTTTCCTGTGCAGATAATCAATGAGCCCTTTTTTAAGAACGATAATCGTCTCCATGCAGAAGACTCTTCCCAGATGCTGAGCGAAACCGTAAAGGATTCATCTCTCTGTCTTCCTCGGCGAACGTAAAGTGTAGCACTAGCGACTTTCGCCGATCGCCCATCCTTGAGGTTAACCTCTTTGACCTCAACATCTCCCGCTAAATGACCGCTGACAATCCATTTGTTTAAACCTGCACTCGACATAGCGAAACTCCCTGATAGTAAAGGAACTGATGTTTTCCCAGGAAAAAGCATCAGTTAAGCATAGAGTTCCCGATAAGAGCAAGAGTGAACAGGTTTAATCCATAGATTTTTTGCTATGGGCTTCCCACTAACGTAAAGGCAGCCCAGCTAATGGGGGAGGGATGATTTTCCAGCGTAGTCAACATGGCCTGACGCAGCGCGTAAGCTTTATCAGGATTTTGCTGAAGCTCTTTATAAAACTCCACCATCAGTTCAGACGTTGGGGCATCGGGAACCGTCCACAGAGATACGACGACGCTAGGAACTCCCGCACTGATGAAGGAACGTGAGAGTCCGATGACGCCATCTCCGGTGATGTCGCCGCGTCCAGTGTTGCAAGCACTCAGAACCACCAAATCCGCTTGGAGATTCATGTCGATGATTTCAGAGGCGGTGAGCAGACCATCTGTTGTACCCATTGAGCGAACTTGAGTTGCATCATCTTCATTCGGGGATTCTTCTGTGGACGTGGGCGCGAGCCTTCCAGAGGAAGGAGCTAGCGCGAGCCTTCCAGGGGAAGGAGCTAGCGCTATCGCCCCTGGAATGTCGCGCAAGATGCCGCTGTTGGTTTGACCATAGTCGAGCAAGCCGTGAGTCGCCAGATGAATCAGGTCTGCGCGTCCCATGCGCTCGGTCACTGTGACCTCTGTTGCGGCATCTCCAATCAAAGGTTCTGCGGCAAACAATTGGGCGATCGCCACTGCTTCGGTTTCTGCTGCGGGGAGCTGCATCAGCGGTTCAGGCGGTTCCGTAGGAGAGGTGCTGATGCTAGGCATGACCGGATTTCCTACGATTAGCATTCGACTCGGATCAAGGAAAGCCTGAGAAAAATGCTGGGATTCAACATTTCTATTAACAATGTGAGAAGTCTGTTTTGATACCGTGGGCAACACGCTAGACAATTCCAGCGGATTCTGTTGATGGCGCTGTTGAGCGAGCTGGTAGGTCAAGTCCAATACCTGAATTGAGGGAGCCGTGAGAAGAGTGTGACGCTCAATCAAATAGTTTCCCTCAGCATCTATGAGAGCTGGGAATGGCGCGAGGAACAGATAGTTTTGAGGAATCAGAATGATGCGATCGCCCGGATCTGACGGCAGCGATGAGGCAATTGGCTCAATCAAAATTTGGTGCAGCGCTTGCAGCAATTCTCGCTGTCGAAGGGATGTTTGGCGATCGCGCAACTGAGGACGAGCCAGCGTATTGCGACTGCCGCGCACCAGGTCTTCGAGCGAAATGGGTAATTCTCTCAAACCTTGACGATGGAAGGTGATGTCTCCCGACGGCTGCACCACCCAAATCAGCAGACGTGCATCTTCTCCACGCTGCTTACCCAGAGAAATAAAGCGCGAATCGGGCAAGATGGAGTACTCCACCAAGGTCGTGTCAAGCTGACGAGCCGTGCGTCGAATATCTTCCAGATTTGGCACGGGTACGTCGAGAGGATCTGAAAGGAGGTGACTCTGAACTGAGCGATGAGAATTGCTAGCTACTCCTAGATTGCTATCGGTGGGCGGCCTCCCTTGTAAATTCTCGGAGTCTAAACGCTCAGATAAAAGCTGCACAAAGGCTCGTGCTCGTCCTCGCTCGGCCACTTCCAGCGCAGATCCGGTTTCTCCTTTTTCAACCAAAACCTCCTGCAAAATGTTGTAGGCCATCAGTTGAGTGTCGAAGATAGAGATGCGATCGCGGTCATTAAGGGTGCTCCGCAGAGCATCCAAAATGTCGATCGCTTCTAGCAGGGCAATTTCAGCCTTGTCGAGTTCACCTGCCAACCACAGCGTATCAGCCAGATTTGCCAACCCAGTGCCGACCAACCTCATATCACCGCGCGATCGCGCTAAATCGACTCCATATTGTTGAATTTCGATGGCTTCTTCGTAGTCTTCCTGTTGAGAATAAATTAGGCCAATGCCGATGATAGAGTCTCCTTCTAGAGCGCGATCGCCCAACTCCTGAGCCACTTCTAGACTCTGCCGATAGTATCCCAGAGCCGTGGAGGTTTCTCCCTGCTGGTGATGCACTGTTCCCAAATTATTGAGAATTTGCCCCACGGCAGGCTGCTGATTGAGCGCTCGAAATCGTTCTAGACTTTGCTCGTAGTAGACATAGGCTTGTTCAGCATTGCCTTGGCTAGCAGCAATTAACCCCAAACTATTGAGAGATGCAGCCACGCCCCAGTAGTTTTCGATTTCTTCAAGAATCACAAGGCTCGATTGATGAATAGCACTGGCCTCTTCGTAATGTCCGAGTTCGGTATAAACATTACCGATGTTAGCCATAACAGCCGCCTGAAGACCGCGATCGCCCAACTGTTGCCAGTAGGCAAGGGACTGCCGCAGCGCATCCAAACTTTCTTGGTAACGCCCCATGCTGTAGTAGCAGTTGCCGATGTTCGCCATCGCGTTCCCTTCACCCCCAAGATCGCCTAACTCTTCGGCAAGGCTGTAGCGCCGCCGCTGGTACTCCAAAGCCGTGGGACAATCGCCCAATGCTTCGTGAGTCAACCCCAAGCCTTCGAAGATTAAGGCTTCCTGGGCTGGAGCATCAATGTTTTGCAGCAGATTCAGGGCTTCATTGAGTACCTCAAGCGCTGCTGTAAAATTCGCATCCCAATAGTGCTGATAGCCCTGCCGCAGGAGAGCATCGGCCTGCTCGACAGGTGAGAGTTCTGAAGTTTGTTCCGACGATTCTGACTCACCCGAATCAAGATTCTGCGCCCAGCCCATTTCGGATAACCCGCCTATCAGCCAGGTGAGACAGAGGGCGATCGCTGCAATACCACGATATCCAGAGCGTCTTGCCC
>CAKZMO010000238.1 GCA_937128595.1 uncultured cyanobacterium
GGGCATCGCAATGCGATGCCCCTACCAAAATCATTCTTCGAATGTGCAACGCCCAAAAGAGAGGCTTGCCAAATAACGTGGAGCAGATTGGAGCAGAGATATATACATGCTGCTTTATCCCTTCTGCTCTTTATATATCTGCTTAAACTGAGCTTGTTGTTGTTTGTGGTCAACGATGGGCATCGGGTAGTTGTGGCGATCGCACTCTTCAGCCGGAATGTTTCCGGTGACGAGCATTTCTGTGTCGAGCGTGCGAATTTCAGGCAGCCACTGACGAATATATTCAGCATCAGGATCGTACTTTTTCGCCTGACTCGCTGGGTTGAAAATTCGCAACGGTTTTGGGTCCATGCCGCTAGAGGCACTCCACTGCCAGCCGCCATTATTCGCCGCAAGGTCGCCGTCATACAGGTGCTGCATGAAATACTTTTCACCCCAGCGCCAGTCGATCCTCAGATCTTTCGTCAAAAAGCTAGCCACAATCATGCGGCAACGGTTGTGCATCCAGCCCGTTTCGTTGAGCTGTCGCATGGCAGCATCCACAATGGGATAGCCTGTGCGGCCTTCACACCAGGCTTGAAAATCTTCCTCATCATTAGTCCAAGGAAAATCTTTGAACGGTTCTCGATAGGGGCCATCAGCCAACTCTGGAAAGAAATAGAGGGCGTGCTGGTAAAACTCACGCCAAGCCAGTTCTTGCTGCCAGGTTTGAATGTTGCGGTACGTTTCGTCGCTGCGGCTACGACTGAGAGCTGCATCAGCGTAAGCCCAAACCGTACGGATGCCAATCGTGCCAAACTTGAGCGCCGCACTCAACATCGACGTGCCTGCGACAGAGGGCTGGTTGCGCTGATCATCATATTCTGCGATCGCGCGATCGTCCTCTACAAATTCTTCCAATCGCTCAAAAGCAGGCTGTTCTCCCGGAGAAAGCAGCAAGTCTCGTTCCCAGCTCATCCCCAGATCCTTGAGAGAGGGAAGGGCGATCGCCCCTGCTTTCTTTGCGGCTTGGCCTTCGGCAGCCGTCAGTCCTTCTGCGTCTTGTAGTTCTTCAACAGGCGCGGCCTTAGATTTGCTATTCCAATTTCGCCAGAAAGGAGTGTAGACCGTGTAGGGAGTACCGCCGCCCGTACGCACTTCTCCCGGCGCGTGGAGACCCTGATCCCAACTCGTATGCACTTCGATGGCTTGCTGTTTTAGTGCCTCTCGCACTGCCGCGTCGCGAGCTTTGGCATAAGGTTCCACATCCCAGTTCCAAAACACCGCCCTTACTTCCAGCGCAGACGCCAACTCAGGAATAGCCTCTTCTGGCTGACCGTTCAAGATGAGTAGCTGACTCCCAGCTTTGACATATCGCTCTTGCAGAGCCTCCAGGCTGCCCAACATGTAGGCCACCCTAGCCGGAGCAACGTCATCACTATTGAGAATATTGGGATCGAGGCAAAACACCCCGACAACCTTGGCGCTAAACACTCGCGCCGAAGCCAACCCAACATTGTCCGCAATTCGCAGATCTCGACGATGCCAAAACAGAGCCAGTGAAGCCATAGCAAATTAGCCATCCAACGTCCAAAAGTCAGAACCTGAGAATTCTGAAAAGTCCCGTTACATAATGACACATTCCTACCCAGTCGCACGCTGGCTCTAGAAAGGAGCTATGCCGACACGCCTTTGAGTAGTCGAATAAAAGCATGATGCTCATCGCCATTGCCGACCACAAAAAGGCGATCGCCCGCTTCTAACATGACATCGCCCGTAGGATAACGATGCAGCTGCTTCCGGCGCTCGATTGCCATCACCGTTGCTCCGGTCAGCTGTCGGATATTTGCCTGAGCCAAGTTCACACCCTGGAGAGGAGATTGGTATTGTACGGTATACCACTTGTGTTTGAGTCCTTCGATCGCTGTCTCCAAATCGAACGTGCCCCAGTATTTCGACCGATTGGGCAGAATGTCCCGATAGCGGCGATTGCGGTAGCGGTTGACCACCTGCTGCACGACATAGCTAGAATCTCCCAGCTTGAGCAACATGTGAGCTCCCATTTCTAGAGACGCTTCAAACTCAGGCTGCACCACTTCTTGAGCGCCCAACTGATAGAGCACGTCAATTTCTTCGTTGACGTGGGCTCGCACCGTCACGTCCAACTCAGGAGCAATACTCAGACTGCGCTTGAGGGTCAGACGAGTCGCCATCGGATCGGGCAGGGCGATCGCCATTGCCTTTGCGGCCTTCACATTTGCCTTTTCCAGCACCATCGGACTAGAGGCATCGCCCAGCAAATAGGGAATACGGCGATCGCGCAGGGTTTGCAAGGCGGCTTCATTGTTGTCAATCACCAGCATCGAATGCTTCTGGAAATAAAGCATCCGGGCGAGCGTTTCTCCCACGCGCCCATAGCCTGCCACGATGACATGATCTTTCAACTCTTGGTCAAACTCAATCAGTTGGGGGGCATGCGTTAGCCGCAACATCGAGCGGAAGGGCGATCGCTGTTCCAACCAGCTAAGCCAATAGGGGGTTGATTTCAGCAAAAACGGCGTAATTAACAGTGTGGCTGCGGTGGTGCCAACGACTAATCCGTAGAGGCGATCGGAAAAAATCCCTGACTCTTGTGCCACATTTGCCAACACAAACGAAAATTCTCCAATCTGGTTAATTCCCAGCCCCACCATCAGAGCCGTTTTGAGTGGATAGTCGAAAAAATAAACGATTGCTGTCACGATGGTGGCTTTACCGACCATGGCGATCGCCACCAGCCCCAGCAACACCCAGATATTTGCCAACAGAAATCCCGGATCGATAAGCAGTCCAATAGACGCAAAAAACAGCGTCGCAAACACATCTCGCATCGGCAAAATGCGGTCAAGAGCATGGTCGGCATATTCCACATTGGCAATCATCAAGCCTGAGACAAACGCACCCATGGCAATGCCTAAACCCAGACTCGACGTAAACAGCGCAATGCCCAAACAGATCACTAAAATCCCAAGCAGAAATAGCTCCTGCGACCCGGTTTGAGCCATCCACCGCACCAAAACTGGAATCACCCAATGCCCTACGGCGATCGCCACACCAATAAACACCGCCGCTGTAGCCAAGGCCTTGACCAAAGCCAAACCCACACCGCCTCCAGTTTGCGTGAGCGCAGGCAACACCGCCAGCATGATCCCCAATCCCAAGTCTTGCACAATTAGCATTGCCAGCATGATCTGCCCATGCGTCGTCTGCACTTCGCTGCGCTCAATCAGGCTTTTCAACACCACCGCCGTGGACGACAGCGATAAAACCGCTCCCAAGAAAATCGCCTTGGGCAGCGTATCGACCCAGCCTGTCAGGTAAGCGAGTCCTCCGCCCAAGAGAATCGTCAGGAAAATTTGTAGCGTTCCACCTCCAAGGGCAATCTTGCGCATTCGTAGTAGATCTTTGAGGGAAAACTCAACACCTAAAGCAAACAGCAACAGCGCAACTCCGACCTCTGAGAGCACCTGAATATCGCCCTCAACATTGATTAGCCCCAATCCCGCAGGGCCAACAACCATCCCTCCAACCAAGTAGCCCAGCAGCACAGGCTGCTTCATCCGATTGGCTAAGAAACCCCCGGTTGTAGCCGCCCCCAGCACCGTCACCATCTCAACAATCAGCGTCAATTCACCTGACATGCTTGGCCTCCTATGGCGCTTCTTGCTCGTCTCCAGCGTATCGCCTCTGACCATTAGATTTCTGTTGTTGAGGCGAAGTCAAAAGAAATGTCTGGCGATCGCCCCTATCAATCGTGCAGCCTCTCAATTCACACCACAGCTTTGAACTCTAGCCGAGCGCTGTCCTTAAATCTGCGACAGCAGAAGTGTTAAATATCTGGGTTGAGAGTGCGATCGCCAACTACGATCGAAGCAAAACAATGACGTGATATTTAGACTGTGTATGAGACTGTGTATGAGACTATGTATGAATATTTTGACTCGCACGACTATCCGAATCGTTCTTCCACTCTGTTGCTTTGGACTGCTGCCAGCGATCGCCACATTTGCCCAGCCCAATTCTTCTCGTCAGGTTTGCGAAACGGACGGCGACTATGAACCCGCTGCCGAAACAATGCGCGAGGTAGAGCTACCTGAAGTTGGAGTGGTGGTGTCGATTCCTGAAAACTATAGAGCAATGAAGATGCAGAGTGGAGCTGTCCAAATTTTGCATCCCGATGACTTCGAGTGGATTCAGTGTCTAGTCGGGGGCGGCACGGGAGCCCACGGGTATTATTCAGAAACGATTGATACGGTTCAACCTGAATCTGACCGAAGCCTTGAAGAACAAGCGTCTTGGACCGTGGGCTATTCTTACGATGAAGATGGCGATCGGGAGCCTGGAGCAACGGAAGTCATCTCTCACGAGGAAAATGGCTTCAACGGATACATCGCTACGTCGATGACAGGATATAGTGTTGTGTTTTTGGGGACGATGCC
>CAKZMO010000239.1 GCA_937128595.1 uncultured cyanobacterium
GTGACTCGGGGAATGGATGGCAGCTCTGAGCGTAATGCGATATTCGAGGGTGACGAACGGTGTCGTGTGATAAAGCGCCTTCGATGCTCTCCGATCGCACTTGAGTTTTTGGGTGTTTGCCCGATCGCTCCGGACACCGCGCCTCCCCCAAGCGTATCTCCGGAATCTACCTTGACGCCTCATTGTCCATTTGTTGTCTCAAATATTCAGTTGAACGAACTCATGAGAATGCGTAAGCTGCTATCTTTTCTAGCTGTTTGTTGCCTAAGCTTTTCGATTGCGACAGGTTGCAATCAGTCTGCTGAAACACCAAGTGATACGGCCGCCGAACCCGCTGCGGCACCAGAATCAGCACCACTTGTCATGGGCTATAGCAACTGGGCCGGTTGGTGGCCATGGGCGATCGCTGAAGAAGAGGGACTCTTTGCAGCCAACGGAGCCAATGTGGAATTACGTTGGTTTGATGGCTATCTAGAATCGATGGAAGCGTTTGCGGCAGGGCAATTGGACTTCAATAGTCAAACGTTAAACGACACTATTTCCTTTGCAGCGGATTCCGTCAATGGTCAAGTTGTGGTGCTGGTGAACGATAACTCTGCGGGCAATGACAAAGTGATCGTGACGGAAGAGATCAACACCATTGAAGACCTCGCTGGCAAAGATGTTGGGCTAGAGGAAGGCGTGGTCGGCGACTTTATGTTGACGCTGGCCCTGGAAGAAGCTGGGATGTCGCGGGAAGACGTCAGCATCAAAAACTTAGAAACTGGGGAAGCGACCGCCGCCTTTGCCGCCGGTCAGTTAGATGCGGTCGCGGCTTGGCCACCCTACTGGATTACAGCACTACAGCGAGAAGGCAGTAAAGAGTTGCTCAGTTCTCAAGATTATCCCGGTGCGATTCCTGATTTGCTGGTTGCCAGCCAAGTGATGGTTGATGAGCAACCCGATCAAGTGCAGGCTTTGGTCAACACCTGGTTCGATATTCTGGCATTCATGGACGAGAACCCCGATCGCGCCCAGGAAATTATGGCGGCTCGTGCGGATGTCTCCATCGAAGATTTCCAATTATTCACCGAAGGCACCAAGATTTTCACCCTTGAGGAAAACCTGGAAGCCTTTAGCGCTGGGACAGATATGAAATCGATGCCCTTTGCGTCGGTGAAAATGGTCGACTTTATGACCAGTGTTGGCTTTATCCCTGAAGAGGCCGTACCGGATCTCGATGCGATTTTAGACGATCGCTTTGTGAATGCCTACGCGGCTTCTGAAGGCGCATAGCGGACGGACTGACGCGCTCCCGCTCTTTCGGCTCAGTGCGTCAGTCATCTCCTTGGATCAACGGTTTCGCTGCGATGACTGTTCACACCCACCGTCAACCACTATGACCTCATCCACCCTGCCACCCAATGACGCGGCTCCGACAACCAACCGTACCCAAGGCTTGAAGCCAACCGTGTTTTGGCGAATTGCTGAAGATATTCCGCAATCGCTGAACTGGGTGCTGATTTGTTTATCCATTATTGTGCCCTTTGTGACATGGTGGCTGATTTCCGGCTTGCCAAACGTCAACTCCGCCTTTTTACCCTCGCCAACGGATGTGGTTTCAGCCTTTCAGCGCCTTTGGGAAAAGGGATTTTTGCTGGAGGATACCTTAGCTAGCTTTATTCGGGTGGGTGTAGGTTTCCTAATTGCGGCTGTGCTATCGATTCCCTTCGGCATTTTGATGGGCACCTTTGCCAGCTTTGCCGCTATGCTGGAGCCGATTGTTGGGATTGTACGCTATATGCCAGCCCCAGCCTTCACGCCGCTGTTGATCATTTATCTGGGGTTAGATGAAGCACCGAAAATTACGCTAATTGTGCTAGGAACCCTGTTTTACAACATCCTAATGATTATGGATGCCGTAAAATTTGTGCCGAAAGATCTGATTGAGGCCACCTATACCCTGGGCGGCAATCGGTTTCAGGTGTTGCTGCGAGTCATCATGCCCTACGTGGTGCCCAATATCATTGACACTTTTCGCATCAATATCGCCACATCCTGGAATATGGTGATTGTGGCGGAACTGGTGGCGGCTGAATCTGGTTTGGGTAAACGGATTGAACTGGCGCAGAAGTTTTTCCGTACAGACGAGATTTTTGCCTGTCTGATTATTTTGGGAGTCATCGGTTTTACGCTGGATTTAATTTTCCGCGCCATTTTGCGCCTGTCTTGCAAATGGGCGATCGAATAAGATCGTGTCATTGGGAGCGCCCACTGTCCGAATTCTGCTTGGGTGTTGTTTGTTGTTCCTCCACATTATCTATCCATTATGCACCTCGAAGTTTCACAGGTTTTGAAGCAGTTCGATACTAGCAATGGCGCGATCGTTGCACTCAAAGACATTAACATGCACGTCGAAACGGGCGAGTTTGTCTGTGCGGTAGGTGCATCGGGTTCCGGTAAGTCTACGCTGTTGCGGTTGGTGGCGGGGCTAGATTATCCGACCTCTGGAGACGTGACGGTGGACGGGGCGCGAGTGGTTGGGCCAGGCAGCGATCGCGGCATGGTATTCCAGCGCTATACGCTGTATCCCTGGATGAATGTGCAGCAAAATGTAGAATTTGGGCTGAAGCTGCAAGGGGTATCCAAGTCCGATCGTCGCATGAAAGCTAGTGAATATTTAGACGTGGTGGGTTTATCGAAGTTTGCCCGTGCTTTACCTAAAGAACTATCGGGTGGCATGAAACAGCGGGTAGCGATCGCTCGTGCCTTAGCCTGTCAGCCCAAAATTTTGTTGATGGATGAACCGTTTGGGGCGCTGGATGTGCAAACCAAGGAAACCATGCAGCTATTTTTGCTAGAGCTATGGGAACGCACCAAAACCACCATTTTGATGATTACCCATGATGTGGAAGAAGCCGTGTTCTTATCTCAGCGGGTCTATGTGATGACGGCCCGGCCTGGCCGGATTCAGAAAGAAGTATTTATTGATCTGCCGGGCGATCGCACCTACGAAACCAAGCGTAAACCGCAGTTCCAAGAGTATAAAAACGATATTATGGATATTTTGCGCGGCAAGCAAACGGATGAAGCCTTGGTCGCGTAGCTAATGAAAAATTTTGCTGAAGGGTAGCATTGCATGATGGTCAACTTATCCGAGGCGCTGAGCGTTTCGGCTCCCGATTCTCGTTTTTTTGCCGGAGAACTCTACACCGATCCGGATCTCTTAACCGTTGAAGAAGAACGGATTTTTCGCCGTTCCTGGCTGTATGTGGGCGATGGAGCCGCGCTGCAACCGGGGCAAGTCTGGGTCAAAACTGTGAGCGATCGCAGCCTATTGATCATTCGGGATGAGTCCGGACAGCTTCGTGCTTTCCATAATGT
>CAKZMO010000240.1 GCA_937128595.1 uncultured cyanobacterium
TGGCCGCGCTAGCATGGGAGGCCTACGGGCATTCATCCAACGGTGTAGGCTAAGTCAACCGCGCCCATACATGAAGCAAGGCGCAAGCCATACTGAATACGCTCAATACACGAGACTTCACACCAAAGCTTGCAACCAGCTCAATGCATGACAATTGATGCATCGGCAGATTAAAAAATTTGCAGGCGATCGCTAAGTGTTCGCCCCTCCGGTTGGTCGAGCGCTGATGTGTCAGACCGGTGCGAGTCTCAGAAAATGTCTGAAAAAGTTGAATCAAGCTAATAGATGGCGGAGGATCCCCCTTTCCCCTTTGATAAAGAGAAACTTAACGTTCCCATTATTGAAGTGGATTTAGAGAGATTTCCGTAACTTAGAATCCTGACCGATCACGTCTCAGACATCCTTTCAATTCATGGTCAATCTTCATGATCCATTCGTCATTCATCTAGACTGACCGATCCATTTTGCAGGGAATTCTGATGGTGGCATCTCCCTTCCGCAATCCTCCGGCTTAGGATGCGCTACATCAGTCAGGATGGAAATCAGGGGCGACTCGGCAACGGCAAAACTGCCGAGGTGGAGTGAGTGTGATGGGCAGTAGCCCGCAACCGTTAAGCACGAAGCATCATGAAGCCAACCCGTTCAGAGACGACCAGCGACTATTCTGTTGCGACAACCCGTCGAGAGAGCACAATCCTATCTGTGTCCAACTGGGGCCGCATGGGCAAGTACCTATTTGCCGGAGCCGTCACGATTGTCTCCGCCACGGCAACCGCACTCAATCTCGGCTTAGTCAACCAACTCGAACAACAACTGCAGGTGTTGCACTTTGAGTTACGGGGCCCAGTGCCCGCCCCAGACGATATTGTCATCCTAGCCATCGACGAAACATCTTTGAGGCAGCAAGAATTTTACCAGCAAGATCCAAAGCAGTATGCCTATTTAGAACCGTTGCAAAGTTGGCCGTGGCAGCGATCAGCATACGCGATCGCAACCGAAAAGATTTTGAACGCAGGCGCACGAGCGATCGCCATCAATATCATTTTTGCGACTCCCAGCAGCTACGGACCTGCCGATGATGAACGCCTCACCAACACGCTAGAAGAATATCCAGGACAAATTGTATTAAGCGCCCAATACATTCAGCAGGAAAGCGATCGAAGTTTCTCCCTTCAATTAACATCACCAATTGAGCCATTTGAAGACACAGGCACACGCATCGGCAGTATCAATTTTTATCTGGAACCAGATGGGCGAGTGCATCGTTTGGGCGAAGAATTTATTAATCAAGTGTTGCGCTATGCCTCACCACAGCAAACTTCCCTTTACCGCCAACTCGAAAGCACCACCCCAACCCTCGCGGAAGCCACACTAAAAGCGGCACGAGAGGGATTTCAGCCATCATCTGGAAACACCATTTATTTCTACGGCCCATCTCAAACATTTACGCATATCCCCTTTTGGCACGTACTAGAACCGGATAACTGGAATAGTTATCTTCAAGGCGGCGATTTTTTTGAAGATAAGATCGTGCTAATTGGCTCAACGGCGGAAACCCACCAAGATTTCCATGCCACTCCATTCGGCGAAAGTCTATTTTATCCAGATCCCATGTCTGGAGTTGAACTACACGCCAATGCGATCGCCTCGTTGATGTATGGTAAGACCATTTCGCCAGTGATCCCCCAAGCGCCAGTACAAGGCGTATTCTTGCTCCTGTCTGTTGGCACGGCAGCCTGGGTCATACTTCGGATGCGACAGCCACTCTCTAGCTTCGGCGTTGCCATTACCATTGCTATAGCGTGGTGGATTATCAGCTATATTCTCTTTACCCACCGTCAGTTAATCCTACCAACGACCGTGCCAATGGGCGCGATCGCCACTATCGGCACGGGACAACTCCTGATTGGCACAGCCAGCGAGCAAATCCGTAAACGCCAACTGCGGGATACGTTAAAGCAATATTCGACCTCGCCCATCGTGCAGCAAATCATCAGTCAGCAAGACGACCTGAAAGATTTGCTGCGGGAGCGAGAACAGGAACTATCGGGAAAACTATTAGCCGGTCGCTACAAAATCACGAAGGTTCTAGGCTCTGGTGGTTTTAGCGAAACCTATATTGCACAAGATATGCAGCGACCCGGCTTGCCTGATTGCGTTGTTAAAAAGCTTCAGGTGCGTACGGATAATCCCAAAACGATTGATCTGGCGCGTCGGCTCTTCCTCACTGAAGCCGAAACATTGGAAAAATTGGGGCAGCACGACCAAATCCCGCAGCTCATGGCATTTTTTGAAGAAGCAGGTGAATTTTACCTGATTCAAGAATTTATTATGGGGCGATCGCTCGCTGATGAGTTTCGGCTACGCACTGGTTTTCCAGTCTTTTATGTTCTTTGGTTACTCAAGGACTTGTTGAATGTTTTAGAATTTGTCCATAGTCAAGACGTTATTCACCGCGATCTCAAACCCTCCAATATTATCCGCCGTCAGTCTGACAGCCGACTGGTCTTGATTGACTTTGGAGTAGCCAAAAAGATTTCAACCCAGCTTGCAGATGTAAACAGCCAAACCAAATTCACGGTAGCAGTTGGAACACCAGGCTATATGCCCAGCGAACAGTCTGCGGGTCGTCCGCGCTTCAACAGCGATTTGTATGCCCTGGGCATTATGGCGATCGAAGCCTTGACGGGGCAAGCTCCGCGACACTTTACTCATGATCCAGACACCGGCAATATCCTCTGGCATCATCGGGTGGGACGGGTAGGCCGAGTTGACCCACGGTTAATCCGCGTTATTGACCGACTGGCTCATCACGACTTTACACAGCGGTATCAATCGGCTCAGCAAGTGCAACAGGCGATCGCAGTAGTCCCAGATGCGATGGAAGACATAACCACCCGTGACTTGACAGCAGCAGACCCGAATCTAGCGGGTGAGCAGGAAGGGCGATCGCGGCAATTGGAACAATTGTTGTCAGGGCAATCACCGCGATCGCTGAATGAAAAAGACCTAGAGCAAATGCAGGATGCAATGACCAAAACCGTGAGCATTACCGATGGCGATGATTTAACTGATGAGCAAGCTGCAACCCTACTGGTGCAAAATACTGACTCCCGAGATGAAGCATCCCCCGCAGAAGACATCACAGATTTAGATGCCCTCCAGTCAGAACGGCCTGATACCAACTCTGAAAGCAACATCGACACAGAACAGTTCGACTAATTTTTCAGGTATGTAGCAGTCCCAAATGCGTTAGCCATGAAATGGGATATTGTGTGGATGAGTATTGCGGACTCATTCTCACAATCCAAATAGGATAGCTATGGCAGTAGCCATGTTGGTTATGTCCATGGAGTTTTTGTGAAACGGCTGAGCTACTCAAAACGTCCTAAACGCTGTAACGTTCGTTGCGGAGTGGAGATGGCAAGTGAGGTGGGGAAAGACAATCTCACTCGTCATTCCCGTGCAGGCCGGAATCCAGAGTTACCGAGCGTCTTCATTCGCGCACGCACCGCGATCGCCTTAAAAAGAGCCGGGTGTGCTTGCCATACCGCACAAGGCTAAATCAGTATTGGGACGGCTGCCGTCGCAGAGTTCGCTGTCGTTGCTGCCGAGTTTCTGAAGCATACTGAAAGACTTCAGTGTATTGCTGATGACCGCCTGGAAATACGATATTTAGCTGCAGTGGATCGCTGGTGTCTTTAGGGTCGCATGGGCCTTGCACCACATATAAAGAACCGTCAGGATCTTTTTCAAGATTAACCTGCCGCCGATTTTTGACTTCTCCCTGACTGCTATCCACGTAAACAATAATGTTGCCTTTATTGAATATTTGACCAATGTCTTGGATGAGCTGTAGGAAGTTGCGATCGCTCCCACCTCGGCGAACCGTTTGCGACTTGTCCTGCTCTACCACTTGACTGTTAACCGTATCGCCAACGCCGATAATAATTGGCATCGCAAACGAATCAAATGAAGTTGCAATTAAATCAAGGAGTTCATCATAGTCCTGAGGCGCTTGACGGGCGTTGAACTCTGCCCCAAGTGGGTAGGTTCCAGTGCGTTGATAATAATAGTGGTTGAGAATGACGGGTACGCCAGCCTCTTTCACCGCGCCCCGCAGCATAAATTGAAAGTCGGTCGTGCCAGAGTCTATTTCCGTTGCGGGGCGCATGATTTCCATGCCAGACGCATCCCGCCCTAAATTCGGCGCATAATGCACAAAAAAGGATGCATCCAACCCTTGAGCCGTCGCATCCTGTAAACAAGCGTCCATTAGTGCTTGCATTTCAGCCTGTAGCTTGGCATAAACGGCAGGCTGTTCCCGTAAGGCCTCATAAAAGCTGTTCAGATTCGCTGTAGGTGATGCCATGTTATCCAAAACCGAGGCATCAATACAGTCATTGATAACCGCTGGTGCTAAATGCTGGAGGTAGTTATCGCAAAATTGCTGTAAGCGATCGCGGATGCGATCGGGAATGGATTGAAGAAATGCCAGTTCTTGATCACTTACGCCTGGATGCGACACCTGCCCGAAGCGATCCTGCCACTGCACTCCACCAGCCGCCAACCCTGGCAGATAACAGCCCTGTCGCCGCAGATAGGCATCATGCCCAAACGCCTTTTCAAGAATTCGATTAACCCCTCGCGTACCAATGTGTTCACCGTTGGTCAACACATAAAAATGTGGGCTAAACTGAGCAGCGGCTTCCACATAGCCTCGATGAATCGATCGCTGGAGTGGGTCTTTCACCAGCCCCATACACACTCCGTCTAGATCCTGAATAATGAGTACGTTCTCAACGTTGACCAGAATGTTCAACAGTTGATCAAAGTCTAGTGACAGAGCGGTTTCGTGAAGCAGCCGATGAGAGTGCATTGGTGGGATTCAGTCCATAAGCTGTACCGTAAACAGCTTACATCAAGCTGGATCGCAACGATAGCGATACGATAATGCGGCTCTAGCAGCCAAAACTCGCCAAAAATCATCGCTAATAACCGATCACCCATTAGGCGATTGCGGTTTCCACATTGCTTCAGCACAGTCCAGAGTTTAATTGCGATCGCGACATCTATCGGTAGACCATCAAGCGACCCATAAATGCGCAACGCCTGATTAGTTCAGCGCATCCTTGAGCGCCGTGCGTGCGGCTAAGTGATTGCGAGTTGAAGTAAGAATATCAACTTCCCGCTCTAGCCGCGCTGCTGTACTCTGCATTTCCAGAAGTGCCTGCTGCTCAGTAGCAACGCCATACAAGTTGCTAGCCACCCAGTACGATAACTCTAGGGGCGATTCGGGAATATCATCGGGCAAATCGACCGACTGTTCCATCAACTTCGCCGATAGCTTGACCACATCTCTCAGCATTTGGTCAACTTGAGTGCCAAGGCCGCGCAGGTCTTGATCCGTTGGCTCATCATCAATCCATTCAACTAAACCAACGTAGTAGGGCTTTTCACGAACGTAATTCAACAACCGGAAGCGCTGCTGTCCGAGCGTCCGAATCATCATCCGGTCATCCGGCAACCGTTCACACTGCAACACCTCAGCACAGCATCCCACCTGAGCAACCTTTCCGTCCGTCGAGTCAACCATAAGCACACCAAACCGCCGATCATCTTGGAGGATGGTGTTCATCATGATGCGATAGCGGAATTCAAAAACGTGCAGCGGCAGTGGACGGTCTGGAAACAATACAACATCAGGCAGCGGAAACAGAGGAAGTTCGCGGACTGCGACAGAAGATGAAAACGCCATTATTCCTTTAACTCAGACACCGATCAAAACTGCTGAGCGCCCAGACTGATAA
>CAKZMO010000241.1 GCA_937128595.1 uncultured cyanobacterium
TTGGTGTTGAACGGAGTGAAACCCAACGACAGAAAATGTTTTGTTGGGTTTCGTTTCTCAACCACAACCTACAACTTTAGAGATGTCGTACCAATGCGATGCCCCTATAGCAGGTCATCCATGAGTTGAATCTTTCCATGCTGTGCAACGCCCTATATTTGTACATTATTTTTTTAGTAACCCTAAAACAACTTATGGCCGCCCCTTTTACGAACAGGAATCGAAGCAAAGAAAAACAGAATGTGTCAATCAATACATTCTCAAGGAATAGTCCGTTTTTCTTTGTCTACCACTATTAAAGATCCATAAAGTCGAGAATTTTTGTATACTGTCACCGCATATTTACGGATGTCTGTGCTTCCACTCTATCTTTACAATTGATGAGAATAAGCAAAAAGCCTGAGAAAACTCAGCAAAAAGCCTGAGAGGGCGTTGATAACAGGGCATCGCATTACCAGTTTGTAACAACCGTCAAGACGCAACTCGTCACTAAAGATTGACAACTAACATTGCGCTCTTCGATACAACAATCACGGTCATCTCCACAGCTCAGTGTCCAATTCTGCTTTCGCGGATCAGTGCATCAACTCACACACTTAAGTTTCTCTGAATATTTACACTGCCTTATCATTTTTTTGTACACTTATCTCAACTACAGGTGTCTTTTTTGGCCTCAATGGGTCAGCCCAACATTCAGCAGCTACTCCAATCGTGAGTAAATCTCCAAGTTTTAAGGTTAATTGACTTAGCTGGTCTGAGAAGGCTGAGTCGCTTACCCACAGGTAATTTTCTCATTTCCTTTGCTAGCAATAAGAACAACAGAATCAATGGGTGTGGCTATCTTTATCAAACGACATCCGGATGTTGAACGGATCGTTTTTTCGCTGTGACGTTCATGCGATCGCTGACATAACAATTTTGTCCCGGCAGAGCTTGTTCGTATCCATAATGCTCATAAACAGAGACATGACTTGTCTTGGATTCAGGATTGGTTGCTCGTAGTTGCACAATGAATGGCATCAG
Source organism: uncultured cyanobacterium (assembly GCA_937128595.1). GTDB lineage: Bacteria > Cyanobacteriota > Cyanobacteriia > CAKZMO01 > CAKZMO01 > CAKZMO01. Next base: position 1,024 of record CAKZMO010000241.1, read on the forward strand.
CTCGTAGGGATGCATTGCCATGTTCATTACACTTTTTTATACACAATTCCTATGGTCAGCACCGCTGGAATTTCAGAACAAATTAAGGATTCTCCTTCTACCCAAGCAACAGCTTCGCCAGTAAAAGCTCTGCGCAGTATCGTTAAGCATCGCGTTTCTGGGCGGTTGTCCATTCGTCCAACGACGAGTGAGCCTACCGTTTGGCAACTTCATATCGGAAAAGGTAAAATCCACTACGCATCAAGTGCACTCGGCGATTCAGAGCGGACAACGTATCTCCTACATCAAATGGACTCTCCATTTTTAGAGATGCGATCGCTCTATGCTAAATATTCCACTTACCAAGGGATTTATCGAGCTTGGCAAGACAAAAGAATTACGCTGCCACATTTGCGGTCTATCTTCGTCCACATGTGCCAAGAAGCACTGGTGCATGTCACGACTCAATCTCAGGTGGAATTGCAGTTTGAACGCACCGTTGGGCTTGACCCCATCCTGCTGTCACTCGCGTTGCCTGATTTGGGAAACAAGGTGACAGTGCAACGAAAAAAGTGGCAAAGGCTACAGCCTGCGATCGCTTCCCCCTTTGAACGACTTCAGATTGAATCGGCTCCACGACTGGAAGCGATCGCCGCTCAAGTTGATGGAATGAGAGGAGAGCGATCGCAGCAATCTCTGCTAACGACACTGGAGTCTCAGCCCTGCTTTTACGAACTAGCTTGGCGGCTCGACATGGATGTATTGAGGTTGGCTACTGTGATGCTGCCTCTGATTCAGCGAGAGATCATAACGCTACATCCGTTTCAAGCGGCTAGACAGGTTGATCCAACAACGGTTGTGTGTATTGACGATAGCTCAACAGTGCAGCGCAAAGTCAAACTGATTTTGGAAACGGAAGGCTACCGTGTGGTCAGTCTCACCGATCCGCTGCGGGCACTGTCGCTCTTGATTCGAGAGCGACCCAAAATGGTGCTGCTCGACATTACCATGCCTGACCTAGACGGCTACGAACTCTGTCGCATGTTGCGGCAATCATCCGCTCTCAAACATCTACCGATTGTGATGCTAACGGGGCGAGATGGGCTGATTGACCGAGTGCGAGCCAAAATCGTGGGTGCCTCTGACTACATGACCAAACCTTTTGATTCATCCACGTTGAACCAGATGGTTAACAAGCATATTTCTTTGGAGGAGACCTATGAACGGTAAGAATGTTCTAGTAGTTGACGATTGCCGCTCCCAGCAGCGTCTGATTGAGGGCATCCTTAAGCAAACTGGATTGTCGGTGACGAGCGTCGATAGTGCAGAAGACGCCCTGAAAAGTCTAGGGCACATACTGCCAGATTTGCTTGTGCTAGATGTCGTCATGCCGGGACAAAGTGGCTTCGATTTGTGCCGTCACTTGCGATCGCTGCCTGCGACAGAAAATCTCCCCGTTATTTTTTGTACCTCGAAGGGACAAGAGTTCGATCGATTTTGGGGCATGCGTCAAGGCGGGACAGCCTACATCACGAAACCGTTTGCACCTCATGAGCTGATCAATGCAGTTAAATCCTGCTTGAGCACTCATACACATTGAGCCTTGGGTGTATATGGCAAGCGAATATTTTCTGACCCGTCTGAGACAGCATCTCCACGTGGGTCTGCCTGTCGAATCTGCGATTGAGGTGTTGAGCCTATCTCCCACTCAAATTTGCTTTATCCCTGCTGTTGACCCGTTGCTACTTGGCGTCGTGAACTGGCGACGACAATTGCTGTGGACGCTTGATCTGAGCGACTTAATTAAAATTCGCCCAGAAGTAGAGCGATCGCACCAATCGTCTCAACTCACAACCATTGTTCTCCAGGCGCAGTCTTCCAAACAGCAGATTGGCTGCATTGTTTCTGAACTGGCAGGCATCGTGGATCTGTCATCCGCTCACGTTCGTCCCTTGCCGAGCCAAATTCCAGAATCAGTACGCCCTTACTTTTCTGGTTTTGTGAAACAGAGCACTCCCATTTTGCTGCTCGATCCAGCCGCAGTGTTGCAGTCGCCGCGCTGGCAGATGGTTCCGTAAAGCTCATTCTTGGAATTAGGTTTTGGATTTTTCAAGAAAGTGAGATTAAGACAGCCCAGCGGCTGTCTCCAAAACTTAGCTGCGCCAACCAGATAGAACCAATGGCGTTCTGTCCCGCCCTTTCCCTATTTTGATTGAACTCTGGATGATTCTATGACGTCTCAACTTTCTCGTCCCAACTCTGCATCCGACTCATCGTCGCCTTTGTTGATGAGCGATGAGGACTTCCTCAACCAGATTACTTATGCCAGTTCCTTAGAACAGTCGGGAGCCGTTGATGAAGCCATTGAGGTTTACAAGACCATTTTGGCGGCCGACCCAAACGGCAACTGGGGCGCAGTCGCTCGGCGATCGCTAGACCTTTTATACGGGTCTCAAACCATTACCAGGCCGATAGAGGAAGAGATTGATCCAGAAAATCTGGAAGACATAGAACTCAAAACCCAACGCCCTCTGCAATGGTTTTACAACCAACCCATCCGCAACAAACAGCTAATGAGTTTGTTTACCTCAGAAATGCTGTCGCTGATTGGGCTGGTCGGAGTTGGAACGATTTTGATTTCGACGGGTTTGAGAACTCAGATCCTATCTCAGGCGGAGTCGGAACTCGCCGTTGCCGACATCAACTACAACATCAAAATCAACCAGATGGGCTTTGGTTTTCGGGGTCAGTCCGACAACGCCGCCATCATCGAAGCTGCTCGTACGAGTCAGTCTTCGCCCGTGGTGCTCAACATTCTTCAAAACGAGATTCAGGCTCGAACAATCGAATACGCAACCCTAGTAGGTCGCGATTCTCGCATTATTGCGAGTGCCAACGCCGATCGCCAAGGGGCGCTGTTTGACCCCAATGGGTTAGTCAGCCAGGTGCTAGAAAATCCACAGCAGATTAAGACTACGGAAATTGTTCCTTGGGAAGAATTGCAGCGAGAATCACCTCCCTTACCAGAAGGGTTTAGCGGCGAAGATGCTTTGATCCGCTATACGGTGACGCCTGTCTCTGATCCTTCCACTCGTCAAGTCATCGGAGCACTCATCTCAGGCGATATCGTCAATGGCAAACGTCCCATCGTGGAGGGAACAGTCACAGCTTTTGGCGGGGGTTACAGTGCCGTATATGTACGTCAGCCCAGCGGCGAGTATGAGCTAAGCACCTCCCTTTACAGCACGGACGATACCACCGAAATTAATCTGCCCCTCGGCAACACCAAAATATTAGAAGAAGCGATCGCCGCTGATGGTGAGATTGTCACGACCCGCATCAGTCTCCAGTCAACCCCTTATGCCCTGGCCGCTCGGGCGATTAAAAACTCAGCCGGACAACCGATCGCTGTGCTCGTTCGCGGTACAAGTGAATCGGGAATCAACACGTTGATCCGACGAAGCTTGGTGGTACAGGCACTCGTCACCCTGCTGGTCATCGGAGTAGACATCCTGCTGGCTGGAGTTTTGACCCGTGCGGTTGCACGCCCAATCGTAGCGTTGCAAGAGTCCGCGAAGCGATTGGCCGGGGGCGATCGCTCAGCCCGTGCAGAGATTTTTGCGAAAGACGAAGTGGGTCAGCTCGCTGTCACCTTCAACCAGATGGCTGACAACATTGCGACCAATAGCGATCGCATTGAACACCAGGCAGAAGAACGCCAGGGGGAAGCGACCTTTCAGCGACAGGAAAAAGAACGTCTCCAGCGTCGAGTGATGGAGCTGCTGATCGAAATTGAAGGTGCTCGCAAAGGCGACCTGACAACCACTGCAAAAGTGACAGACGATGAAATGGGTTCTGTTGCAGACGCGTTCAACGCAACAGTGAGAAGCTTGCGCGAGCTGGTTGGACAGGTGCAGTCCACTGTCGGGCAGGTGAGCCAGAGTGCGAGTGCCAGCGACGAGTCTGTAAGTCGTCTGTCTGAAGCAGCTCTAGCTCAGTCTCAGTCCATTACAAACGTGCTCCAGTCCGTTGAGCAGATGGCGTCATCCATTCAGCAAGTGGCAAACTCTGCGACCGAAGCTGCTCAAATCGCTCGTCAAGCTTCTGCGTCCGCCTCTGAAGGAGGAGATGCCATGGAGCTGACCGTGGAAAGTATTGAAGAACTCCGCAACAGCGTGGCTGAAACCGCGAAAAAGGTAAAGCGGCTGACGGAGTCTTCCCAAGAAATTTCCAAGATTGTGGCGCTGATTTCAGAAGTTTCGGCCAAAACGAACCTGCTGGCGTTTAACGCATCCATCGAAGCAGTACGAGCAGGAGAACATGGTCAAGGCTTCCGAATTGTGGCGGACGAAGTACGGCGTCTGGCAGAACGAGTCACTGAATCGACAAAAGAAATTGAGCAGCTTGTGACCGGAATTCAAATGGAAACAGCCGAAGTGCTCACCATGATGGAGAAAGGAACAGAGCAGGTAGTGACGGGTAGCCGTTTGGTGATGGACACTCGCAAGACGCTGTCTCATCTCACGGAAGTGAGCCAAAACATCGATGAGCTGGTGCAGTCGATTTCAGAAAGCACCAAATCACAGACCGACGTGTCGCAGATGATCAACCAAACGATTAAAGACCTGGCAGATGTGGCACGGGCATCGTCTAGTGAGTCTCAGTCCGTGTCGCTGACCCTGAAGCAACTGGTAGAGGTGGCTGGCGATTTGCAAAACTCTGTGGCCCAGTTCCAGATCGATGACTCTGCGAAATATAGCAATGCGCAGATAGGTTAGGACAGATATTGATGGAGAAGCCGCGCGGTG
>CAKZMO010000242.1 GCA_937128595.1 uncultured cyanobacterium
GCCCGCCTCGTGGAAGAGCGCCTTGAAGAGCAGGTGCTGGAGCAGTTTCTCTCAAACTACACGGGTGCGACTCAAACAGACCCCGATGTGCTGAGCGTTTATCTGCGACGCTTGTGGGTCGAGTTTGAGGCTGTGCGATCGCTCAATGATCCCCGTGGGGTCTACAGTCGCGTTCCTATTCACTACTGGATTGATTGAGAGGGGTTCGCATCTACATCTCGCAGAACATCGCGATCCGATGTTCAAAGCTTTGTCCAGAATTTATATTCGGGATTGACTGAGGATTTGCGTTTAGAATTTGTGTCTAGAATCTATCATCAGTTACCTCATAGATTAGGTTTCACAGGAGTGTTAGGGGTGTCCAGAAACTCTCTTGCTCAGAACTTAATTAGTGGGCAGAGCGCTGTCGTATTCTGGTTGCCGTCTTTAAATGGGTGAAGCCATGCAGTCGCCGTTACAAGCTGGCATTGTTCTTCAAAATCGTTATCGTCTTGTGAAACTGTTGGGCCAGGGTGGCTTTGGGCGCACCTATTTGGCCGAGGATCAGGGTCGTTTTGAGGAAAAGTGTGCTCTCAAGGAGTACATGCCTAACCAAAGCAGCTCTTATGCGCTAACAAAATCGCGGGAGCTGTTTCAGCGTGAAGCGTCAATTCTGTATCAAATTAAGCACCATCAGGTGCCTGAATTTCGAGCCACGTTTGAAGAAGACCAGCGCCTATTTTTGGTGCAGCAATATATTCAGGGAAAGACGTATCGAGTCTTGCTGGATGAGCGCATTGGTCGAGGTATGGCGTTTTCAGAGTCGGAAATGCTATGGCTGCTGCAAAACTTGATTCCAGTGCTGGCTCATATTCACAGCAAAGGCATCATTCACCGAGACATCACGCCTGACAACGTCATTCTCTGTCAGCAGAGCAATCTGCCTGTGCTGATTGATTTTGGCGTGGTCAAGGAAATCGCAACTCAGATCCGACCGCCCGGTTCCACGGCTCAACCTACAACTGTCGGTAAACCGGGCTATGCTCCCAGTGAGCAGGTTCAAACGGGACGAGCCTACCCGAGCAGCGATCTCTACGCTCTGGCTGTGACGCTGGTTGTTTTGCTCACGGGACAAGAACCCCAGGATTTGTTCGATGACTCGATGCTGACGTGGCACTGGCAAGAGTGGGTATCGGTGAGCCCTGGATTTGCCAACATCATCAATCGAATGCTGAGCTACCGACCAGGTAATCGCTTCCAATCTGTCGGTGAGTTGGCTGAGGCTCTACGTGCTGTGTATGGAATGCCGTCACCCCCGGCGGCTCAGCATTCGCCTGCGGCTGCTCCATCGCCTCAGTCGAAATCTCAGCCTCAGGCTCCGCCTCCCAATCAAGGACAATCTGAGGCTGCGGAAGTCTCTACGCCTCAGCCCCCTCCTCGGCCTACGACGCCTGCGTCTGAGATGCGCACGGTGGCAGCCGTTGGGCAGCGATCGCCCGATCAACAGATCCCTGAGTCATCAAACCCAACAAGCACGTCAAACCGAGCGTCTCGATCCACGGTAGGCTATTCCTCTTCTCCATCATCGAGCGATCGCTCCTTTTGGGACAATCCACTATCTGTCATCGCGCTATGGGCAGGAGTCGCTGTCGTAACGGCGATTGGCTCGTGGGCTATCTTCAGCGCCCTCACGAATCCCTCTGAAGAGGAAGGGCCGGAACCTCCACCAGAAACCACTGAAGAGTCTGTATTTGAAGAGCCGGAAGAGACTGAGCCACGAGAATATGATCAGCCGATTTCATTGCCCATTGGAGAGAGTGTGGCTTTTGATGGCAACCTCAAGTCGAATGAGACGATCAACTATATTTTTGCAGGGAGTCCGGGACAGATTCTCTCGGCGGCTCTGGAAAACGAAGGAGTGTTGATGACCATTTTGGGCCCAGACGGTAGCCCGGTTGGTCCGCAGTCGCGCCGAGTTGCCGCTTGGGAGGGCGAGCTGCAAGCCCTCGGCGACTATGTTGTTCAGCTCAGTCCTGTCCAGGGCGTTGAAGAGAGCGATTATCGCTTCACACTTCAGGTTACGGCTCCAACTCCTGCGCCAGAACCAGAACCAGAACCCGAACCAGAACCCGCGCCAGAACCAGAACCAGAACCCGAAGTGACTGTTGAGACAGAACGACTTTCCTTTCCTGAAGGCAGCGAAGGGCTGGTGGTTTCGGCTGCAACCAACGGCTCAACAATCCGTCGCTATCTAGTCAATGCCAGAGCAGGCCAAGTTCTGAGCGCTGAGATTCTCGAAGGGCCTGTAGCGCTCAATATTCTATACCCTGACGGTAGCCTCGTCGAAGATGCTGGACGGGTCGTGTTTTGGGAATCTCAACTTCCTGTGAGTGGCGACTATCGAATTGATGTGGTTGCGACCGATAGAACTCAGTTTCGAGTAGAAGTGCGTGTCACAGATTAGACCAACTTACGGGCAGGGCGCTGCTTTCTTCATCGTGGAGTCGTATAGGGTGCAATCCGGTCTGCGGCTGTGTACATTAGATTAAGAAACTAGATTAAAATCCGCTATATCGGCATGGGCTGGAGGAGTGCTCATCTATGCAAACAACCTTGCTTGTCGCAGGGACGGCTGTTGGTGTCGGCAAAACTCTAGTGACTCTGGCGATCGCCACCTATCACCAGACCTATGTTCCGACACGACCTTTGGCACTGTTCAAATTAATTGATGCAGGGTCAGGCGATGCGATTCGTTTTCGAGAACAGCTATCGCTGACTCAACCGCCAAACAGTTTTGCCCCTTGCCAGCTCCGCTCCCGTCTTGCTCCTCCTCTCGCGGCCCAGGAAGAAGGAGTTCAGATCAATTTAGCTGAGATTTGGCGACAGTATCAAGCGCTGACTCAAGACTACGATGTTGTATTGGTGGAATCTTGCGGCGGGTTAGGGACGCCCCTTACGTTTGAGACTACCGTTGCCGATTTGGCCTGGGACTGGCGTTTGCCTACAGTACTTGTTGTTCCAGTGCAAGCAGGAGCGATTGGAGAGGCGATCGCCTATGTTGCCTTAGCGCGCCAGTTCCGCGTCCATCTCAAGGGGATCTTCCTCAACACCTTGCACCCCTGTTCGGATGAAGAGGCTGAACAGCTAGCCCCGGCTTCGCTGATCCAGTCCCTGACCCAGGTGCCTGTGTTGGGTCGGATTCCCTATGTGGATGATCCCAACGATCTTGCCAAGCTGGCACATATCGTCTCCAATTTTGACATTGAGCGTTTGCTGCCTCTTATCTAGTCGTTTTGCGATCCCCTTTTGCTTTCTTTGCTGATATTTTCACGTTGCCAACCTGCCTCATGCTCTCCACTCTGGCTCTACCGTCTGCTGCCCCTCTGTTAGACTTTGCTTCTCCCCTTGTTGTCGGCTCGGTGGTAATTCACAGTCGGGTGTTGCAATCGCCTCTTTCGGGTGTGACGGATCTGGTGTTTCGGCGGCTAGTGCGACGCTATGCACCCCGCTCGATGATGTATACCGAAATGGTGAGCGCGAGTGAATTGCACCATCTCAAGGCGCTGCCCATCGTCATGGATATCGATCCTAACGAGCGCCCTATTAGTATTCAGCTCTTTGACTGTCGGCCTGACTTCATGGCTGAGGCGGCTCGAAAAGCAGTTGACCAAGGAGCAGATACCATTGATATCAACATGGGCTGTCCGGTCAACAAAATCACGAAGAAAGGCGGGGGTTCCTCTCTATTGCGTGATCCCGACACTGCTGCTCGGATCGTAGAAACGGTGGCTCAGGCCGTGGAGATTCCTGTGACTGTGAAGACCCGCATTGGCTGGGATGACGCTGATATCAATGCGATCGCCTTTGCACAGCGCTTACAAAATGCAGGTGCTCAGATGTTAACGCTGCATGGACGTACTCGTGCTCAGGGGTACAACGGCAAAGCTCGCTGGGAATGGATCGCACGGGTCAAAGCCGCGCTTGAAATTCCGGTCATTGCGAATGGCGATATCTTTTCGGTGGAGGCTGCTGCCCAGTGCCTACGAGAAACTGGAGCTGATGGCGTTATGTGCTCACGAGGAACGTTGGGCTACCCGTTTCTGGTGGGTGAGATTGACCATTTTCTGCAAACGGGACAGCGACTGGCTTCCCCCACGTTGGTCGAGCGACTCACCTGCGCCAAAGAGCACCTGACCATGCTCTACGAATACAAAGGCGATCGCGGCATTCGGCAGGCTCGTAAACACATGGCCTGGTATGCCAAGGGGTTTCCAGGGGCTTCCGATCTGCGGGATCAGCTCTGTCGCGTTGAGTCCGTAACGGCAGGTTGCAAGCTACTCGATCGGGCGATCGCAGACGTTGAGGATGTTTTTTGATGACGTGATCGATTGATAGATAGGCGATCGCCATACGACTCCGATACTCAACGAGCAAGTTTATCGAGAAAGAGGTTGACTACATCCAGATTGGTGTAGTTTAACGGGCTTCCTCCCTCAGATTGGGGAGCTAGATCGTTAGCTGTCAGGTACGCTTCTGCCACATTTTCTAGTACTTGGAGGCTGTCAAGTCGAGCGTCGTCAATGCCAATTGAGAGAGAGGCTCGATTGAGGCGCTCTAAAGTTGGACGATCGAGCTGGAGCCGCAGGTATTGAGTGTCAATACCGTCAACCGGGTAGGGATCGGAGATAATTTGCCGAGAGACGTAGTCATGCACGTCTGAAGGTGCATCCATCAGCACATCAGCGATTTTTAATCCCCACTGCACGAGTCCCCACTTGCGCACCGTGCTCCAGGGTAGTTTGGTCGTCACATCTCCCGTGCCGATAGACAACACTTTGATTTTTTGAATCGCTTCGGCAGGAGATTGAGCCGCAGCCCATTCTTTTACCTCAAAGCCCCTATCGTCGTTGGGGTTGGGGTCGCACAGAAGCCGAATCGCTTCAGCAACAGCACAGGCTGTGGGATTGTTGGCACAAACGCCGCCGTCGATTAGGGAATATTCGTGCAGTGTGCCGTCATCTAGGGTTGCATCTACGCGAATTGAGGGAAAAAAGGTGGGGGCAGAGGATGAACTGACGCAGGCTTGCCAGAGTGGCAGGTGAGTTTTTTGGCCCGTGACTGGATCGACTACAGTATCGAGGTTGTACCACTTGTCTTGTCGCCAGCTCTTAAACACAATGGCATTGCGACTCCACGTGTCGTAGGCAGTGATGAGCAGCCGAGGCATGCCATCTTTGGGTGCAACATTAGACAGATACCGAACATTTCCCTGATCATCGTATCCGATATGCTTCTTGACCGTTGCGATCAATCCATCGCTTGAAAATTTTGGCGCGGATAACCCGTATTCGAAGATCAGGGGCAGCCGTCTGACATTGAACAGGCTTTGGTAGGGAAAGATGACTTCGCCATCATTTTTGTAAATGTCGATTAAGTCTTGAACCTTCATGCCAATGGCTAACCCTGCCGCTAGTAGAGAGCCTGTAGAGGTTCCTGCAATCAGATTGAAGTGTTGACTAAGAGGCGCACCTAGCTTTTTCTCTACTTCTAGCAAAATACGCGCTGTAATGATTCCGCGCATGCCGCCGCCATCTAGGCTGAGAATTCGAATTTTGTCCATGTCACATCCTCAAGTATTCGCTTGGCAATTCATTCAATTTCACTCTCATTGACCCAAGCTGTTGGGACAGGTTGGAGGGCTGTTGGGGCGATCGCCGATCGCTTTCAAAAGGCTTACTCGTCAGGCTTCACGCTATCTTATTTCGATTCCAGGAGTCCAGAGAGAATATTTAGTCTGTGCTTTCGCAAGAGAGTCGCGATGACATAATTCCAGAGACTGAATCCTCCAACGAATTGAGTGCATCTATGTAGAATGAAAGTACGAAACTTAATGTTTCTTTCATGTCCCAAGGTTTTGTAACACGCGGCACTACCCACTCTCTCGACTCCGAAGCGCAGTGGTGCTTCACAATGTATCTGAGAGCGACGCGTAATGGATTCCTAGGGTTGAGATCTTAACCTCATTCGTATTCACTTCTGTTGCTCGTGGCAGGTTTAGCTTAGACATTGATTCAACGTGAAACTCTCGATTTACTCGAATGGCCTCGACTGTGCCAGCATCTAGCGACGTTCGCCGCGACAAAGCTGGGTGCAGTGGCGGCACGACGACTGGTAATTCCTGAAGGCTTGGATACGAGTCGTACGCTTCTGGCTCAAACTCAGGAAGCGTCTTTGCTGGAAATGCGTCTTGCTAACGGTCTGTCATTTGGTGGATTGCGAGATATTTGGGCTGCCTTGGAACGGGCAGAACACGGTAGCATTCTCACGGGACAAGACTTGCTGGATGTCGCTTCGACCCTAGCGGGAGCCCGTCAGTTGCGCCGCATCATCGACGACCAAGACGACGTTCCAGTGTTGCAGGCTTTGGTCGCTGACCTGAGAACTCATCCCGAACTCGACCAAGCGATTCACCACTGCATCGACGACAATGGCCGCGTGGCCGATCGCGCCAATCCAAAGCTGGCAGGCATTCGTGAAAAAATCCGCAGCCTCCGCGATCGCATCTATCAGCGGCTTCAGAAGATTTTGCAGCGACAGGGTGGTGCGATTCAAGAGCCCGTCATTACTCAACGAAGCGATCGCTTTGTGATTCCTGTCAAAGCTCCCCAAAAAGACGCCATTCCAGGCATTGTTCACGATGCTTCGACCAGTGGCGCAACCCTCTATGTCGAGCCTCACAATGTCGTGGATTTGGGCAACCAGTTGCGGCAAGCGCTGCGCCAAGAGCAAAGTGAAGAAGAAAAAATCTGCCAAGAGCTGACTGAACAAGTGGCTGAGGTGCTCGATGACGTGGAGCATGTGTTGGCGATCGCCACGACTCTAGATTTAGCCACTGCCCGCGCTCGCTATGGTCTGTGGCTCGATGCCAATTCACCGCGCTTTGTTGAGCGCGAGCGCGACGAACGCATTGTGCTGCGAAACTTGCGTCATCCTCTACTGGTTTGGCAACACCAGCATGAAGAAGGGCCGGAGGTGGTGCCGATCAACATGACTATTCAGTCTAAAATTCGGGTCGTCGCCATTACTGGCCCTAACACAGGCGGCAAAACGGTGACCCTCAAAACCCTGGGTCTGATTAGCTTGATGGCAAAAGCGGGCATGTTCATTCCAGCTCGAGAGCCCGTGGAGCTGCCTTGGTTTGACCAAATTTTGGCCGACATTGGAGATGAGCAGTCGCTCCAGCAGAGTCTCTCTACGTTTTCTGGTCACATTCGTCGAATTAGCCGAGTTTTGGATGCGATTGTCCCTGAGTCTCAAGAAGCTTCTCCTGCCAATGCTCTGGTGCTGCTCGACGAAGTGGGTGCAGGAACTGACCCGAGTGAGGGTAGCGCATTGGCGATCGCCCTGCTGCGCTATTTGGCCGATCATGCTCAGCTCACGGTCGCAACGACTCACTTCGGCGAACTCAAAGCCCTGAAATATCAGGACGAGCGGTTTGAGAATGCCTCTGTTGAGTTTGACGATGTTAGCCTGTCGCCCACCTATCGACTGCTGTGGGGTATTCCAGGACGGTCGAATGCGTTGGCGATCGCTGCTCGATTGGGACTCAATCCTGAAATTTTGGAGCAGGCTCGGGGCTACGTGGGACTGGGATCAGCCGATGAAGTCAATCAGATAATTGCAGGCTTGGAAAATCAGCGACGGCAACAAGAGGAGAAAGCCAAAGAAACCGAAACGCTGTTGCACCAGGCTGAACGACTCCACGGTGAAGTGTCGCGCAAAGCGTCATTGCTAAAAGATCGCGAACGAGAGCTAAAACAGCAGCAAGAACAGCAGATTCAGGCGGCGATCGCCGCCGCTAAGTCAGAAATTGCTGGTGTCATTCGACGGCTACAAAAGGGCAACGCTACGGCTCAGCAAGCCCAAAAAGCTACCCATCAGCTCAACCAAATTGCGGGCGATCGCCTGCCCTCTCAGCAAAAACCGCCAAAGCCCAAACCCGGCTATCGTCCTCAATTGGGCGATCGCGTCCGCATTCCTCGACTGGGACAAACTGCTGAAGTGCTGACAAAGCCTGATGAGGATGGCGAACTCAGCGTTAGATTTGGGCTGATGAAGATGACCGTTTCCTTGGCGGATGTAGAATCCCTTCAAGGGGAAAAGGCTGAAGTGCCAACGAAGCCTAAGCCAGTACCTGAATCTAAACCCTCAACGCCACCAGAACAGGTTGCCGAGGCTCCCGCAGTACGCACATCTACAAATACGCTGGATCTGCGAGGAAGTCGGGTTGCCGATGCGGAAATCGAAATTGATCGGGCGATCGCCGCTGCTCCTGCTGGCCCCATGTGGATTATTCATGGACACGGGACTGGAAAACTGAAGCGAGGAGTGCAAGAGTTTCTGAAGCGACATCCCCAGATTTCACGTTTCGAATTTGCAGAGAAGACGGACGGTGGAACAGGTGCAACCGTAGCTTATGTAAAATAATCTTCCTAGACCTCCGATGCTATGTGAGTGCATGTCCCGAGGTCTGGTTGCAGGATCGAGCCAAGGCGTGTGGGGGTTCATCCCAGCACAATCGACCGTAACCTCAAATCCGGTCTGCTCATCGACGAGCCACGTTTGCTTGCGGTCAGGCAGGCCAATACTGTCATAAGTTTCAGCCGCATCCAAAGCTGCCGAATATAGTGCTACGCGCTGATATAAAACCAATAGTTTATGGAGCAGCCGCGCACCGCGCGGCTGCTCCATACATATCTGTCCTAACCTATCTGCGCATTGCTATACGCCACAACCAATCGAGTCGAATTAAAGGTTGTGGAAGTCAAATCAAATTACGAGTCTGGCGATCGCCTCCGTCTGCTCCTCCAATTGGCCAACTTTGTTGGGTCGCCTGTGTCAACGCCCAGTTTGTTGATGAATTATTCCGTTGGTATGTTCTAGCCGCTGAGTATTTTCCTTCCCGGCAGCATGCGTCATCCAATTACGCCAAGAATTAGTTTGCCTCGATTTAAATCCGAAGTTAGTTGGCACCTGTATAACCTACAGAGCAGCAGACGGAACTAACCAGATTCCGTACGACTGCTCCACGGCAAGACACTAGCGTCAATGCCAGCGCAAACACTAACGATTCGCCTAACCCATAAAGAGAAAAAATCATGGTTGGAATTCCTGTAGGAAACGAGTTTCAGGTCAACACGACCACGATTGATGATCAAGATCAGCCCAATATTGCGGTTGATGCTCAAGGCAACTACGTTGTGGTTTGGGAAAGCACCGATCCAGAGAGCGGCAATGAGGGTATTTTTGCCCAACGCTACGACCGATTTGGCACTGCGATTGGCGGCGAAATTGAAGTCGCGGCAGACCCTGGATTCGATGAATTTGCCCCCGTTGTGGGCATGGATGCGGATGGCAACTTTGTGGTTGCCTGGTCTGACGGTGGAGGAGATGACAACGAGGTCAGAGCGCGTCGATTTGACAGTGATGGCAATGCCCTTGGCGATGCTTTCTTAGTGAACACCGAAACGGCTGGCAACCAAGACACTCCCGACATCGCGATGAATGCAGATGGACAGTTTGTCATCACCTGGGAGAGTGATGAGCAAGATGGCGATAGCGATGGTGTTTTTGCCCAGCGATATAGCAGTGCAGGAGAAACGATTGGCGACGAAATTGTGGTCAACACCACGACAACAGGTAGACAAGATGACCCCGTTGTAGGCATTGATGGCAGTGGTAATTTTGTGATTGCCTGGGAAGACAACAGTACTGACAGTGCAGAGATTAATGCCCGTCGGTTTGATAGTGCCGGAAATCCAATTGGCAATAGCTTTGTTGTCAATACAACAACGGATGAGGATCAAGATACGCCCGAAATTGCCATGAACGCCGACGGAGAGTTCGTGATCACCTGGGAAAGTGACGGACAAGATGGTGATGGCGATGGAGTTTTTGCCCAACAATACAATAGTGCGGGAGAAAAGATTGGCAACGAAATCGCCGTCAACACCACGACAACAGGTAAACAAGATGACCCATTAGTTGGAATCGATGATGACGGTAATTTCCTGATCGTTTGGGAAGACGAGGGTTTAGATGGTGACCGTGATGGCATCTTTGGTCAATATTTTGACAACACGGGAGCTAAACTAGGCAACGAATTTCAGATCAACGCGACCAGTGAGGGTGATCAGGATGACTTAGCGGTTGCCATGGGCTCGAACGGCAATGCTATTGTCGCCTGGGAAAGCTTGGAGCAAGACGGAGACGGGGAGGGCGTTTTTGCCCAACAGCTTGCAGTTCCAGCATCGGTTGAGTTTTCTCAGACAGCCTTCACGGTCAATGAAGATGGCACCGTTATTGGCGCAGAGGTGACCCTCACCCGCGACCATGACCTGATCGAATCTGAGGTGCAGGTGTCTGTCGCCGGGGGAACCGCAACCGCAGGACTTGACTTCACCAATTCCTTCCCATCCGTCATCACCTTCGACGTTGGGGAAACCACAAAAACGATTACGATTCCCGTCCTTGAAGATGCCCTAGAGGAAGGCACGGAAACCCTCGAACTTGAGCTTACTGCCATTAGCAACGCTGACCTTGGCACTCAAGATACGGCAACGGTCAGCATCATCGATAATTTTGTTCCGCCCGTAGACCCGCCCGTCGCACCCCCTGCGGGACTCAACATTGTAGGAACGCGCAACAACGATAACTTGTCCGGGGCTGGCGCAGACGATGTCATTCGTGGCCGAGGC
>CAKZMO010000243.1 GCA_937128595.1 uncultured cyanobacterium
CTAAAACGTCGTTAATTAGATTTAATAGATGTTCGCCGCATTGCTGAATCACCTGCAAGCCTTCTTGTTGCTTTGGTGAAAGGCTGGTGTGTTTGAGCGTTTGGGCGTAGCCAAGAATGCCATTGAGGGGCGTTCGTAGCTCGTGGCTCATATTGGCTAAAAATTCGCTCTTAGTCCGGTTCGCAGCCTCAGCGGCGGTCTTGGCCTGACGCAGAGTTTCTTCGGTCTGAATGCGATCGCTAACATCGTGGGCGATGCTGACCAAATAGAGAGGATTGTCGTCTTCATCTCGAACGCAGGACGCGGCGGCTGTGTACCAGCGCCACTGACCACTTTTTGTTCGAAGGCGAAACTCAGGACTGTAGAGGCTTTGGGGTGATTGAACAAGTTGTTCGGCAAACTGGTCGAGCATTTCTAGCTCGTCAGGATGAGTTATCATCGCCCACGATTGTCCAAGTAACTCTCCACTTTCATACCCCAAGACTTGACGATAGTTGGGAGACGCATAGATAAAGTTGCCTTCCAGCGATAAAATTACAATCAAATCGCTGGTGTTTTCAACAATGCTGCGATAGCGAGCTTCACTTTGCCGCAGAGCAGATTCAACCCGTCGATGTTGAATCCCCAAAGCAATTTCATTCGCAATCGAAAACAGTTCTTGTCGGGTAGCTTCGGACAGGGGTTGGCGGGATAGAAGTGCTAGAACCCCGACCAGATGCTCGTCTACGATGAGGGGATAACCTGCAAAGGCGATCGCCCCCGGATAGGGATCAAGATGCGAGTGGAAATTAGAACCGGGTGCAATTTCCGTGACATCAGATTCCGTCGATGGCTGACTGTGGGATTCGCCCTCCAATGGGTTTTCTGACTGGGACAACGGTTCGGAACCACTGGGGTTAGAGGTCGTTGTCGATGGGTTAAGTATTGCCTGTGCCCTTTGCTGGGAGTTAATCCACAAATCCGAACGAATGGAATCTGTGAAATAAGGGACTCTCTCCTGGGCGATCAGACCGACTCGTGATTGTCCGACAGGGATGTGATGCTGAAAAACATTGAGGTGGTCATCGTCCCCGGCTCTTGCACTTAGATTCAGAACAGTTTCAGCTTCGTTGGCTGTCCAAATGCGAGCGGCTACAATCTCAAGATTGTTGACCAGCACCTGAGCACAGCGATCGAGCATATCTGCAAGGGAGTCGCCTCGGGTCAGAGCAATGCCGATATCGGCTCCTAATGCAGCCAACTTAGCGTTTTCGACTAGGGCTTTTTCGGCTTGTTTGCGTTCGGTAATGTCGCGAATCATCGCTTGCAGCATCGGGCGACCGTCAATTTCAACGGCAGTGAGCCAGACATCAGCGAGAAATGGTGTGCCATCAAGACGTTGGTGAACCCACTCAAAGTTGCAGGTGCCTTCACGTAGGGCGATCGCATTTCGCTCTCGACTCAAGGATTCAGAAAGTTGACCATCGAGCTGATGCAATGGAGAAAAATCGGCGGGAGTTTTGCCGCACATCTGGTCTCTTCTGGCACAACCAAACATCTTGAGACTGGCCTCATTGCAGTCGATAAAAGTATCGCCGTCGAAAAGATTGACCCCATCTTGAGAGCCTTCATGGAGAGTTCGATATTTTTGTTCTGAGGTGCGCAGTCGTTCCTCAATTCGCTTTCGTTCTTCGATTTCAGCTTGGAGCTTCTGGTTTACCTCGACCAAATGGGCTGTCCGTTCCGATACCCGATCTTCCAACATGCAGGTACGCATCGCTAAGTCATCAAAGGATTGATGAATCTGAGCTGCCATTCGATTAAAAGATTTAGCTAGAATGCCAAGCTCGTCTTGACGATCGATGTCTACGGTGGTGGGTTGGGCAGCGTCGGAGAGAGAACGGTCGGCGATCGCCTGACTCGCTGCGCTCAGCTGCAAAATCGGGCGCGTCACCCAACGCGCGGTAAGAATGCCTAGGATCAACGCAACTGACAGTGCGGCGAAGCACATGATAACGGTGTTGCGAGTGTTGGCATGGATCTGAGCCATAAAATCGGCTTCAGGAATCACTACGACAATGAGCCAATCTAGCCCTCGCCCATCTTTGAACGGCGTGACCCGCAGAAAATGGCGATCGCCCTCTAGCCAAATCGTCGTATCTTCCTCCTGTTGAATCTGATCCAAATCAGGGTGACGCTCCAGCAATTCTTGTGCGGCTCCTCGGACAAGAGCTGCTTTGCTGCTTTGCATATGGCGACGTTGTTGAGGCTCTCCTGGCGCACTCGTGAGAAACGGACTCTCGCGGGTCGAGGTCGCTACTAGATAGCCGCTCCGCTCAATCACAAAGGTTTCGCCAGAGTAACCGATTTCGAGTCGGCGCAAAAAGTCACTTAGGTTCTCTATGAGAAAATCGGTCGAGAGCACCCCTTGGAGTGTTCCGGTATCGTCGTAGATCGGTTTGGTTGCCGCAATTCCTAGAATGTTCTCATCGACGTAAGGAAAGACCTCACTCCAAGCGGCACCCCCTTTAGATACAGCAGCCTCGTACCATGGGCGATCGCGCGCATCGTAGTTTTCTGACTGACTGACGAGCTGGTCGCGACGGCCATGACGCATCGTCTTGTAGATAGAAAAACGACCCTTAACGAAGTCGTCTGTTCTAAAACTGCGGTAATCGCCTTCCTCCAACCTTGCAACCCCAACAACCCCCCCAACAGAATTGCCAGCATAAACTAAGTTCACTTCACTGTAGCGATAGATCTGCTGCCAAAAATATCGCTCTAAGTCATCGGGATCTTCAAAATTGACCAAGCCAAGGCGAACTGCATTGGCGTTAGCTTGATTGATTCGGTGAGGAATTTCTAACGTCGTTTCAAGTTTTTGCTGAATGCGAGAGGTAATTTCATGGCGATAGCGCATCGCGACATCGTTGACAGCGATTTCACCATTGCGCAGGGCTAGCCATCCCGTAATGCCCACGGCCAAGACCGTTTGAGCGACAAAGGGAACCACCAAGACAACGCGAAGTGGAAGATGACCAGAGTGTTTTTTAAACCAGCTTGCAACAGAAGAAACCACGGTAGCCTCATCCAGGCTGTCACTGGAGTGAATGCATCATTCAGAATTGCTACTACACTTTAGCCTCTAGAGATTTCAGATATTCTGTGTTGACACCTGACTCGCGGGGCAACGCAATCTTACCCGTACGAGCAATTTCGCGCAGACCAAATCGGTTTAGCACTCGTTCAATGGCGACCATCTTTCCGGGATCGCCAACAACCTCAAGCGTGACCGAATCTTCGGCAACATCGACGACTCGGGCACGAAAAATTTGAGCCAGTTCTACAATTTCGGAACGGGTGTTACTGGTTGCGTTGACTTTCAGCAGCATCAGCTCACGCTCGACACAAGGCACTTCAGAAATGTCTTGCACCTTTATCACATTGATGAGTTTGTAAAGCTGCTTAGTCACTTGCTCAATCGCCTGGTCGTCTCCCGGAACCACCATCGTAATTCGAGAAATTCCGGGCTGCTCGGCATGACCCACAGCTAGGCTCTCAATATTAAATCCGCGACGGGCAAACAGCCCTGCAATCCGGGACAACACTCCCGATTCATCTTCAACCAACACAGACAGGGTATGCTTCATAGCTCAAATTCTACAGGCTCGCTCGCTTCTGACCATCGTGACACAGTGTGACAGGAGTAGGGCGTCACAGCTCTAGGCCTCTCAAATTATCATGGTGTGAGAAGAAGGTTCAATTTTGATTGCGAGTCTTAATCATTTGGCCTCAAAAAGTCATTAGAAAGGCGTTGCCTCGGGAAAATCAGTCGTGTTGATGCCGTAAGCTTCCCGAGCGGCCTGAATCGCTCGCTGAGTGGCAGGGTTTGCCACACCGTTGATAGGACCATTGTAAAAGCCTTGCTCTGTCAGCTCGCTCTGAATCCGCATGATTCGCTGCTGTTGAATCGTTTGGGGTGCACCTGCAGGTGAAGCGATAGGTGGAGTCGATGGGGAGGGTGATTGAGTTGGAGGTAGCGATCCTGATGATGAGGCCGGTGGGAACACGGGAGTTTGTGTCGGCGGTGGCGGTGTCACCACTTGGGGCGGCGGAGTGGTGACAGACTGTGATGGGGCAGGTTGCTGATTTGGGGACGGAAATGTGCCTGGTGTTGAAGTTGAAGGTGCCGGATTGCTGCCTCCCGAATTGGCAACTCCAGACTGTTCTAGTCGCTGGATAGCTGCCATGGTGTTGGGGCCAACAACGCCGTCAGCCGTTAGCCCCTGCGATCGCTGCAATCGAATGACCGCATCTGCGGTGAGGCTGCCAAAGTCGCCATCGATATTGCCGTTGTAGTAGTTGAGCGCCTGTAGGCGGCGCTGGAGTGCAGAAACTTCTGCCCCCGTCTCTCCTCGCTCTAGTAAGCCATCGTTGGGGCTAGGGCCAGGATCTGCTGCCCTGCGACTGGCGCGGTCGATGGCATCGGCGGTGGCTGTTCCCACAAGGCCATCAACCGTCAGTCCATTAGCGGATTGAAATCGTCGGATAGCCTCTTCAGTGAGTGAGCCATAGACTCCAGTAATCGGCCCATCGTAGAAACCAATAGTGGTCAATCTTCGCTGTAATGCTGTGACGGCGTCTCCCCGCGAACCATTGCTTAAAACTCCAGAACTCTCAGAAACGTTGTCGGCAGGTGCCCGACGAAGAGCATTGGTCGTGCTGCCTCCAACAATTCCATCTACTGTCAAGCCCTGCTGACGCTGAAACTGCTGAACAGCGGTTTCGGTGAGTTCTCCAAAAAAGCCTGTAACTGGCCCAGTGTAGACGCCTAGTTCCCGCAACCGTCGTTGCAGTTCTGACACGGCGTCGCCCCGGTCGCCTCGTTGTAAAACCACAGAAGTAGGACGCTGTTGTGCTAATAGCACGGTTACAGATTCCGAAGTTTCTGACTGCACTGTTGCGGCTTCGACCGCAAGAGGAACCTGACCAACGGCGATCGCCATTGTCCCTACCAGCATGATTCCCCAGTGATAGCGATGGCTCACTGTTGCTCTGCAAGATTCGAATGCCCTGCAAGATTCGAACAAACTTGTGAAAAATAAGCGAGAAGGAGCTGGAGAGGTGTCCATGATTTCGTATCCTTTGGGTAACGGCGAGGGTGAGGGCTGAGTCTAGATCGGCTTGGCCGCGCAATTTTCGCGCAATTTTTAAGTCTTGAGGAGTAGGGCTTGAAGAGTCACTCGCACGATATTCTAAGCGAAGTCTGGGCGATCGCGGCAGCAGATGTAGCAAGAGTTTAACTCTTTGCTATTTTTAGAAAATTGACGGAGACTTCATAAGAAAGTTCCGGATAATCTTTCTACACAATTCCCATACAACGATATTTAGCAAAACCAGATAAAGACGGCATCCCCCCGCTTTTGTCTAGATGATCTCAGGGCTGGCAATAAGGGCTTTAAGATATGGGTCTAGTTCAGACTTTTGATGGTGTGAGTCAACTGTAGCGATGCCGAAGCTGATTGAGTTTGATGGATGGATGGCGATCGCACGAGATTGAGAAGGGGGCGATCGCTAACCCAAGTAGGTGACTCATATTATTATGATGAACGGGAAATCTGTGCATTGAAGCTAAATCCAGTCCAGCATTCAATTTCGGTCTCTGTCCCTGAAGCACCCGATCTAAAATTCAAGTAGAGGAAAACATACAACTTATTTTCTACGAAAAATCTTCCCTCAAATATTCTTCACTTACTTTTTTTCAGCATGGAATTTAGATTAGTTGCCCTCCAGAAGGTTTTTGGCTCGATTTGGAGCCGTATGACGCGTCAAACTGGCCGCTTCCTCACTTTGCTGTTGTTGGTGCTGCTATCCAGCATGACGGTTGTTGCTTGTGCGGGTGATAGCACCACTTCAGATAGCGCTGATAACAGTGTGATTAACGTTGGTTCAAAAGACTTTACCGAGCAATTTATTATTGGAGAAATGTATGCTCTAGTGCTTGAAGATGCTGGGTTTGAAGTGGAACGAAAGCTCAGTTTAGGAGGAACACCCGTCGCCCATGCCGGGTTAGAGAGCGGCGAAATCGACCTCTATCCCGAATACACAGGAACGGGGTTGCTAACCATTCTGAAGTTACCTGCCACCAGTGACCAGCAAGAGGTTTACACGACAGTGTCGGAGGCTTATCAAGAGCAATTTGATCTGATTTGGCTTGAACCCGCTCCAATGAACAACACTCAAGCCTTAGCCATGACTCAAGAACAATCTGAAGAGTTGGGAATCACGACCATTTCGGACATGGTGGCTCAGGCTAGTGAGCTTGTGATGATTGGTCCACCAGAATTTGAAGTCCGTGAAGACGGGTTGCCAGGGTTGAAGGAAGGATACGGAGATTTTGATCTGGAGTCGTATAAATCAGTTGATGCGGGACTTCGGTATCAAGGACTGGTTGACGGGGAAGCCGATGTCGCAGTGGCTTTTGGGACAGATGGGGAAATCAGTGCCTTTGACTTAGTCTTGCTAGAAGATGACAAGAATCTTTTTCCTCCCTACCAAATTGCTCCGGTGGTTCGGCAAGAGGCTCTCGACGCTAATCCTGGTCTTGCTGACGCTCTCAACACGTTGGCTCCTCTGCTAACAAACGAAACAATGCAGGCGCTGAATTATGAGGTGAGCGGTAATCAGCGTGAGCCTGCTGATGTTGCGTTGGAATTTTTGACTTCAGAAGGACTGATCAGCGAGAGTGAATCCTAGTTTTTCCTGCTCTAAGTGGTCTCAACTTGAGTGGCTGAGCTTCTTCGTAGATAGCCTTTGGAGGTTGTTCTTGTTTGTTTCCCATACCTGACTTTAATGCGGTGGAATCGCTGTGGGCTATATTCGATTTGACAACGTGTCTCTAACCTTTCCTGGCGCTGCTAGATCTGCGGTTGATGGGTGCAGCGTGGATATTCAGAAGGGGCAACTGGTTGTCATTCTGGGGCCATCGGGCTGTGGAAAAACGACGTTGCTGAAGATGGTGAATCGGTTGTATGAGCCTACGTCTGGAGAGATTTTCCTAAATGAGACTCCGATTCATCGAATTCCGCCGACGAAGCTGAGGCAGCAAATCGGTTACGTCATCCAGCAGTCGGGGCTTTTTCCTCACATGACTGTGGCTCAAAATGTGGGGGTTGTGCCAAAGCTGCTGGGTTGGTCAAAACAAAAAATTACTTTGCGGGTTGATGAGCTACTAGACCTCATAGGGCTACTTCCGCAAGACTATCGCGATCGCTATCCGGCGCAGCTTTCAGGAGGGCAGCAGCAGCGCATCGGTCTAGCGAGGGCTCTGGCCGCTGACCCCAATGTAATGCTGATGGACGAGCCGTTTGGGGCGATCGATGCGATCACTCGGACAACTCTGCAAGACGAAATTTTGCGCCTCCAGCGTCAGCTAAAAAAAACGATTTTGTTTGTGTCCCATGATGTAGAAGAAGCGTTGCGGTTGGCGGACAAAATTCTTGTCATGAAAGCAGGGAAAATCGTTCAGTACGACACTCCCTTTCAGATTCTGACGTCTCCTACAAGTGACTTTGTGCAAGATTTGTTGGGCACGGACGACATGGTACGTCAGCTAGGAATTTTGCGTGTGGATACAGCGATGACGGCGATCGCCCGTGATCCGCAGTCATTTGACACTCACAATGGACAGCCCACGATCGATCGGCAAGAGAGTTTGCGGCAGGCACTGTCGCTGATCCTAAAGACGGGATCAGAACGGCTCACGGTCGTCGATAACGGTACCGCAATAGGACAGTTGACTCTAGCGCATATTCGCCAATCGGCTCACCCGAATTGATGAGCGATCGCCACTATTAAATCGCCACTATCGCTTGGAGGCTCGGAGTTCGCAGCACGAACTAGAAAGTCAGGCATTAAAAAAATGGCGATAACAATCCCTCTTGTTCCGACATCACCGTACAATCGGATATCTGATCACATCAGCATTCTCTGTCACTCCAGCTCTGATGGGTGTTAGTGATTGCGGCCGATGGCCGTTTTGATCTCGCCCTGTCTTTTGAGTTCCCCTGTCGATTCCTAATGCTTCTAGGGCGATCGCCATTTATGACGTTACGAAATAAAGCCACGAACCTTTCACCTCACCATGCATAATTTTCTACCCATCGCTTACTTTGAACATCAGTTCATCCCCTTTACTGACGCCAAGATGTCAGTGGCGACGCACGCCCTTCATTACGGAACTGGAGCGTTTGGTGGATTGCGAGGACTTCCAGATCCACAACATTCCGATCAGGCGCTGTTGTTTCGGCTCGATCGCCACTGTCAGCGCCTCAGCAACAGCGCTCGATTCCTAAACTATGATCTTCCTGCGGACAAAATCGAGTCTGTCATTGTCGAATTTGTTCAGAAAAACAATCCTAAAACGTCGTTTTATATTCGCCCTTTCGTTTACACCTCTGACTTGGGGATCGCTCCTCGACTTCACAACGTTGAGAAAAACTTCTTCGTTTATGGGCTAGAGCTAGGAGACTATTTGTCGCCAGAGGGCGTGAGCTGTCGCATCAGTTCTTGGTATCGTCAGGAAGATCGCAGCTTGCCTCTGCGCGGTAAAATCAGCGGTGCTTACATCACTTCTTCCCTAGCAAAAACCGAGGCGGTGGAGTCTGGTTTTGACGAAGCAATTTTGATGAATGCTCAGGGCAAAGTCAGTGAAGCGACGGGCATGAATATCTTTATTGTTCGAGATGGAAAAATCATCACTCCGGGATTCGAGCAAGACATTTTAGAGGGAATTACTCGCGATAGCGTAATGACGCTAGCCAAAGATTTAGGAATTCCGATTGTCGAGCGCTCGATTGACAAGTCTGAACTGATTATTGCCGACGAAGTTTTTCTCAGCGGAACGGCGGCAAAAATTACTCCAGTGAAGCGGATTGAGTCCTATGAGATGCCTACCGAGAAGCCGATTACTCATCGTCTACGAGAGAAGCTAACCGCGATTACCGAAAACCGCGATCCCGACTATCAGCACTGGGTCAAGGTGATTCCTACATCATGATGATCCGTGGAACGACCCGACTTTTGGGAGTCATTGGCGATCCGATCAGCCATTCCTTTTCACCTGTGATGCACAATGCGGCGATCGCCCATCTCGGCGTTGATTATGTCTATCTGCCGCTGCCGGTAAAGGCGGAACAGCTTCGCACAGCGCTAGAGGGGTTTGTAGCCATTGATCTTCAAGGGTTCAACATTACCATTCCTCACAAGCAACGCGTCATTCCTTTCCTGACAGAAGTATCTGATGCGGCTCGCGCCATTGGAGCTGTCAACACCGTCTGGCGTACAGATGTCGGATGGAGTGGAACAAATACAGATGTGGATGGGTTCAAAGCTCCCTTGACCGTTCTGGAGCGTGACTGGAAGACCACACAGGCGCTTGTCCTCGGCAATGGTGGTGCAGCCCGCGCTGTTGTCGTAGCCTGCGCTCAGTTAGGCTGTCCAGAGATTCATGTGGTAGGACGCAGTCCTGACAAGTTGGCAGCTTTCGAGCAAAGTTGGGAAGAATCTTTTGTCGCTCCCCTGCTCACGGTTCATCCTTGGGACAACCTCGAACACCTTCTACCTACGGCTGGTCTCATTGTGAATACAACTCCTGTAGGAATGGCTCATGATGCCTCAGCGTCGCCGCTCAATTCGGGTCTTACTGCCCTGATTTCACCCGGTGCGATCGCCTACGACTTGATCTACACGCCTCGGCCTACGCGGTTTCTGCAAGAAGCTGAGAAACAAGGGGCGATCGCCGTTGATGGCCTCGAAATGCTAATTCAACAAGGAGCGGCGGCGCTTAGAATCTGGCTGGGACAAGATGTTCCTGTAGAGATCATGCGGGACTCGTTGCTCCAGCATATTCGGGGTTAGAGGCGATTAGTAATCAAGCGTGATGGTCGTAAACTTTTCAGGTTGCTCTGTTTTGGCGGAACGAATGGTCTTTTCAATGGCACGAGCTTTAGACTCTGGGAGCTTGCCTGCTTCCCGGAGAGCGCGGGCGCGACTTTCTAGGGTCTGAATCTGTTGTTCTAGCGTACCTAAGTGGTTCTTGATTTGTCCCTGACGGATTTCAATACTCTCTAGCTCTTGTTGTAGACGCTTTTTCTCGACCACTAATTTGTAGATATCGAGAAGAGTTGCCTCCTCAGAAGCTTGGCGGGGCATCGTACTGATTTTGGGACGAGCACTGCTACGGATAGGGGTACGGCGCATAGGAGATATCTCACCTGTGATATAGAAACAATCAGCCTTGACCGATTCAGAGAATTCATGAGTGGACAGAATAAGTCAGTTCAATTCAAGCATACCCAACCCATAGGTCATGGCTAACGAGCAATATAAGTTGCTCAGTCATTCTCATGATGGCTGTGTCACAGCGTTCGCACTTGTTTTGCGGGCGGGTCGGAAGCTAGGTCTGATGCCTCATTCGACCTCACTCGCCAAATTGAGCATGGTTGGGGTTTGCCAAAATGACTGAACTCAGTTACGTCACTCTTCTCTGAATGCCAAGGTAAATCCTGACAAAACAGACGGCTGTTGCAGAAAAAGTTCTCGATTTGCTCTCGTTCACGAGAAGTTCAGGACTCGACCACATCTGCCGCTATAGTGCTACGCGCTGATATAAAACCAATAGTTGATGGAGAAGCTGCGCGGTGCGCGGCTTCTCCATCAGTATCTGTCCTAACCTATCTGCGCATTGCTA
>CAKZMO010000244.1 GCA_937128595.1 uncultured cyanobacterium
TGAGCTTGATGATTAGGCGATCGCCCTCCACGCAACTGAAGCTAGACAAATTATTCACAGCAGATCCGCTAGAAGCTAAATTCTGGGGGCTTAGCTAGACTCGCTTGGCCGATCAAATCGACGCATCAAATAAGCTACCCCAAAATCTCCGTTGGGATGCCTTTCCAACAGCTCAGCCAGCTCAAAAATTCGACTGGCAATGTCATCTCCAAGCTTGTCAATCGTAGCTTGTCGTTCACGCTCGAATGATTCTAGTTCCTTGATGCGAAGTTTCCATTCGGCCGTGAAAATGACATCAATAGAAGCATGAAGTCCCATCTGGCGAAGGGCTTCCCATTCGCCGCGATCGCACCAAATACCCTCACAGTTGCTACACCGCTCGACGTAAAAACTGTGTTGCCGTCCCACCTTGGCCCGAGACATGTAATGGCTACAGACAGGGCAGAAAGCAGCAAGAACATCACTTGGAGGGCGATCAAATGCTACGTCCATTACTTTGGGCTCTAGAGCGGTTCGCAGTTCCGAAGATTGCTGACGCCGCCATTGCTCATAGGAATCTCTAGGCAACCAACATCCTTCACATGTTGAACATCTCAGCCCATTAGGGCCATTATGAAGGGTGGTTTCAACTAAGGAAGCAGTCTTGTCTTTAGGACATTCCACTGCGCGTTTTTGGTCTCCTAAAAAAGAGTCGTGTTCCCCATCCAGGCTATCAGACAAGTGTGATCAGAAACTTTGTTCCGAAAACAAACAGCCTGTCATTATCTCCAGCGCAATCTTAAACGGTGGCTTAGAACTCACCGAAAGCATCGCGCGTCACAATAGTAGTCATGCTCAGCGACAGTCGCACTAGGCTGCGCAAACAGATTGCAGCATTTCATTAGAAATAACCGCTTCATGCACCAAATTGAACTTCTGACGACAATGATTGTCGACTTTGAGAGGAAGCTCTTCATTTTTGACCACAAAGTTCATCTGCAGTTCGGTGTCCGATTGAGTCGGAACAGCAAGCGGCTGGTCGATTAATACTTCGACAGTCACCAGCTTGGAATAACCAACACTGCCAGGGACTTCTCGAGCAAACAGATAGTCTTCACGGTCGTAAATGACGTCAAAATCACACGACCGTAGCATGTTGAACAAGAATTCTTTCACATTAGTAGAGGGGGCTACGGACTTGTACAAACTTGTATAGCGAGCCATAAGATTAATATCTGCTTACAACAGCCGAACCTTCTTTGGAAGACACACATTTTGGAACATCGAAGCTAGATCAAGAGCATTGAACGTCATGAAACGTCGCAGATAGACACGGTTTCATTTGGTTTTAGGATACTACCAGCCAGTGCATGAACAAAGATGGTAGATCACCCTCACGAAGCTAGAGATACAGGGAAATAGCACACCAGCTAAGTAAAGATACCTTAATCTTTCTTAGCTCTTTTTACACCTTTAACACAGGTGAGCCTCAAAACAAAAGATCAAAATCCTAATGTTTCCTGTACTAAAGGTATAGGCTGGCGATCGCAATAGATGTTACCCTAGATACAGTCATTTTCTCAGAGATTCGTAACTCTGTATTCTGAAGATTCAGGTTATTGCGAAGCAGCCTGTATTGAAAAGAGAACCCAGATTTCAGCAAGAATAGCTGTCTCTGCTCTTTCTTTGACGAGTTGATGGAAAAGTTGTTCCCGTTGATGAACAAACTTCACTGAATCAACGATAAATTCACCATTAATCAGCAAGAGAAGTAAATAAAATCAAGATAGACGCAGTCTCGAAGATAGTCGCAGTCTCGAAGCCTTACCTTTGAGCGGCTCTAAATCGGCTTGCGAGCCGTTGTTGCGAAGGGTGAGACCATCTTTTGGAGAAGCAAGAAAGATAGGTTGATCGCGAAGGCCAGCAAAGATACCGCGATCGCTCCAGCCCAAATCTTGTCATAGCGTCCGGCTTGAGCAATTCCTTCGAAGAGGAGTGTGCCGAGTCCTCCCGCACCAAACTTTGCACCAATAGTTGCAATGGCGATCGCCACAATGGCTGACAATCGGACTCCAGCCAAAAAGACGGGCAATACAAGTGGAACCTGAACCATCCACCACCGCTGCCAGGGACTCATGCCCACTCCCTTTGCTGCTTCGAGGATAGCACCGTCAATGGACTCTAGACCCACCAGCAGGTTTCTCACCAAAATCACCTGGGTGTAGATCACCATTGCCACAATCACTGATACTTGATTCAGCCCAAACACAGGCACCAGCAGTACGATCAACGCCAGACTGGGAATGGTGTAGAAAATTCCTAGCAGTCCTAAAATCGGAATCTTCAACCACTCATATCCCCGTACCAATAATGATAGGGGGACAGCAAGGGCGATCGCTGCCAGCAGTGTGTATCCCGTCATTTGTAGGTGCTGCCAGAGGAGCAGCAAAATTTCGCCTGAGTTGTTGAGGAGATAGCCCATGATGCAGAGATAAAGAGTTGAGCCGACAGTGTAAGATGCGAACAAATGATGCACTCTATGTTACGCCCAGGTCTGCTCATGTGGAATCAAATTGCTGCAAACATTAGCCAAGCGACAGATGAACCTTTTGCAGCGGAACATCGCCGTCCCGTAGGCGGAGGCAGCGTGAATCAAGCTTATGCTGTCTCCGAAGGGGATAGAGCCTATTTCGTGAAACTGAATGACGCAACCCGTCTCGGTATGTTTGAGGCGGAGGCCATTGGTCTCAGGCAAATGTTGAATTCAGGCACAATTCGAGTGCCTCATCCCATCTGCTGGGGTGAAGCAGAGGGGCACGCCTATATTGCTTTGGAATGGCTTGACTTCGGCTACGGTAACCACGAAGGCTGGACAAAAATGGGCCAGAAACTTGCCGCGATGCACCGCGCTACTAGCGATCAGGGGTTTGGCTGGGTACAAGACAACACGATTGGCTTCATTCCGCAGAAAAATGGATGGATGGCAGACTGGGTTACGTTTTCCCGCGATCGCCGGATGGGCTACCAGTTCCAGGTCGCACGAAAACGGGGCGGACATTTTCCCAAAAAAGACGAGCTGATGCAGGCCATTCCTCAATTGCTGTCTGACCATCATCCTTCTCCTTCGTTGGTTCATGGCGATCTGTGGTCGGGCAATGCGGCCGTCACAAAAACAGATGAACCTGTGATTTTCGATCCGGCAACCTACTTTGGCGATCGCGAAGTCGATCTTGCCATGAGCGAATTATTTGGACGATTTCCGCAAGAGTTCTATTCAGGCTACAACGAAACCTATGCCCTCGAAGACGGGTATGAGCAGCGCAAAACTCTCTACAATCTCTACCACATCGTGAATCATTTCAATCAGTTTGGCGGTAGCTATGAATCGCAGGCTAACTCCATGATTGACAAGCTGCTGAGAATGTAGATTTTTGGGCTATGGTGCCTCTTATTGTCGTGACTTTGCTCTGACGACACCATTTTTGCCTTAATTTATGCACCACAGATTGCTTATCCGCTTCATAATATTCAAGGACTGCTGAGTGTTCCTTTACTTATCGAGGCGACTGTGGTTCCGCTGCATGACAACAATCCAACCCGCACGACTCCCGTCATCACCTACGGATTGATTGGGCTAAATCTCTTCGTCTTTCTGTACGAAATTATGCTGCCTGGCCCAGCACTCCAAGAGTTTATTGAAACCTGGGGTGTCGTTCCAGTGCTCTTGAGTGCCAGTTTTGACGGACAAGCTACTGTTTTTGTCTGGCTGACACTGATCACTTCCCAATTCCTTCATGGTGGCATTCTGCACGTCGCGGGCAACATGCTTTATCTGTGGGTGTTTGGCAACAATGTTGAAGATAAGCTGGGGCATATCAAATTTTTACTTTTTTACCTTATTTGTGGCGTCTTAGCATCTTTGTTTCAGTGGTTTTTCTCCCAGGATTCGGCTATCCCGTTGATTGGAGCCAGTGGGGCGATCGCCGGAGTCATGGGAGCTTATATTTTGCGATTTCCTAAAGCGAAGATTCTGACTCTTTTTCCCCTATTCATCTTTTTTACGACCATACGAATTCCGGCCTATCTATTTTTAGGATTTTGGTTTGTGCTTCAAGCCTTTAACAGCGTCGTCAGTTTGGGGATGCAAACCGCAGAAGATACTGGCGGAGTCGCCTACTGGGCACATGCAGGCGGGTTTGTGGTGGGCGCAGTGCTGGGGCCGATGCTGGGGCTTTTTGATGACGCAACCAGCGCGCGCGATCGCCGCTTCTAAGTTCAGTTCTGATTCAAGTTCAGTTCAGCAAGAAATTTAGCAAGAAATTTAGCAACCGAGCCACTAAAGCAACTGATCCATCAAGTCCATCATGTGAGTGGCTGTTTCTGACAACTCAGGCCGTAAACCTGTAGACAACTCAGGTTCGTTGTTTGCTGCGATCTCAGTTTCTAGGAGTCCCTTTAGAGAAATTAGCTTGAGGCTGTTTTCAGCCAGAGTTTTGGCGATCGCCTCTGCCGCAGGGCCGTAGCCGATCGCGCCCAGATCCATCAGAGCAGAACGTCGAAGCTGCAAATCTGGATTCTGCAAGGCTTGAATGAGGCGATCGCCATACCTTGTCTGCCCCGTGATCTGATACATGGCGCGGGCAGCGGCAAACTGGATTTGTGAAACGGGATGCTCAACAAAAGGATAAATGCATTCGGTCTCAGATTCTGCTTTGAGCGTTCCCAACGCCTCTAACACGGAGTCATAGGGTTGTTTGAGGTGGGGCTTTCCAGGCATCATCGTCGTATCATCAATACCGTCCTCAAGTAGCTGAACTAGGGCTGAAATCGCTGCGGGATCGCCCAATTCTTCTAAGGCTTGGGCAGCGGCTTCGCGAACGTAGTAGTCTTCGCACTGGAGGCTGTCTATCAACGGTGATACGGCTCGACGATCGCCCAACTTACCCAGAGCACGAGCCGCGTTGCGTCGCAGGGGAAATCCCCCATCGGGTGAGCGATCGCTTTCATCCATTAGGGCTTCGATCAGTGCTTCAACCGCATTTGGATCTTGCACCCGAAATCGTCCCAGCCACCAGGCTGCATAGTATCGGCTACCCAAGTCTTCGGTTTGTCTCAGGTTGGCGATCGCAACTTCTGGCGTAATCGCCTGAGTCGTGTCTGTTGCAGAAGAAGCTTGAGCTTGGGGATCGTTCATAGTTCAGGCCATTGCAGTCTGTGCTCAGTCGATAGAATCGTTGAAGATCACTTCATAACGATTCACCTATCGTCGATATCCTATCGCTAACTGCAACCCCAGAAGCAGACTCGGGTCACGATTTTCTTCAAATCGACTACTTTCACTTAGATTGCTTCTGTGTTGAAGACTGATCACCTCCAAGGCGCAGTCCCAGCATTTGCTGTTCTCGCAGATTGGGATGAAGTCTCGCGCCTGTGTGTCCGGTCACAATCCACAACAGCGATCGCCCGACATCACGAACAATTTTGAGCGATGATTCTTCAGGTTCAGACGATGACACGATCAAAGGAGTAGTGACAATGCCACGACTACCAAACACAAAAAAGGCGATCGCTCGTGCCCTTGGCATGTGGTAGTCAGACGTTACAAGGTAGACATGCTGAATATCTTGTTGCTGAAAATCATGGACTAGGCTGGTGAAATTAGTGACGGTGTCGATGGCTCGCCGATCCAGATAAAGCTGGGACTCAGGAATCCCTGCTCGCCGAAAAATCTGCCGAGACCGGGCTGGAGACGCACCCGTAGAAACCCAAATGGGTAGGGATGGGGTCGTCTGAGCATACTGTGCCGTAAACCGCTCACGCGACTCACTGCCCCCCAACACCAAAAAAGCTTGGGGCTGGGGTGACTGGGTGTAGGCGATCGCGAGTCGCAGCGGAATAACACTAAACAGAACAAGAATAATTAAAAAAACACCCATAAGGTAGAGCCCCTTCCTCGATTTCAACGTGAGATGATCGAGCATAATGTGGCAGATGAAAGCGATCAAATGAGACTAACTGGGACGCGTTCCCGTGTCTCCAGTGTGGCTGAGTTCAGACTAAAATGTCATCTTTTCAGTTCACGTTGGCGATCGCTATCATTTCACCCGTCAAGTGCAATTCTCCGCTAGCATGTGTGAGGTCTCCGAAATCTGAACTTAGCCTCTCACTTCAAATTCTTAGTTGCTGTTACTTTTGCTTAGTTGCTGTTACTTTTGCCCCGTCTCATTGGCCTGTTTAGAGTGCGATCGCTATGATGCCTTCATTTCCCGTGATTCCTCGTTCTCTCGTCGTTGGTTGTTGGCAGCTTGATGATCGAAGTTGGCGATCGCAGTCTGAATCTGATATTTTTCGCGCCATCGATACTTATCTGGCACTGGGCGTCACCACCTTCGACACGGCAGATATCTATGGGCGCAGCGAAACGCTGTTGGGAAAAGCACTCAAAGGCCGAGACTGCAAAGTATTTACGAAGGCTGTGTTTTTCGGCGATGAGATGCCTTCGTCTAGCCAGGTTCGTAATAAGATCGACAATTCTTTACGCAACCTGAAGCGCGATACCCTTGAGCTGCTCCAGATTCATTGGTACAGCCCTGACTTAGATTTTTCTGAGGTATTTGAGCAGCTCAATCAGATGCGAGAGCAGGGGAAAATTCAGCGGATTGGCGTGACCAACTTCAACACGCCCATGCTAGAAAAGGCGATCGCCCTAGCTCCGATTTGCTCTAACCAAGTGCAATACAGCCTCATCGATCGGCGAGTAGAGTCTTCTATGCAGCCCTTTTGTCAGCAGCATGACATCGCTCTTTTGCCTTACGGGCCTCTGGCAGGAGGCTACTTGTCAAAGAAATTTGTGGGAGTCGAAACCCCGCCTAGAGAGTCTGATCACGCGCGCTCTTTTTACTACAGCAGCATGATTAAAGCTCATGGCGGTTGGACACCCGTACAGGAGATGCTGACCGTTCTCAAAGAAGTTGCTCAGAAGTACAAAAAAACGATGGTTCAAGTGGCGCTGAACTGGGTGCACCAGCAGCCCGGAGTCGTCGCTGTGATTTCGGGGCTGACCCTCAGTCGAGAACGCATGTCGCTCAATGCCGAGGCTCTAGAGTGGCAACTGGCTCCAGAAGATGTGCAGTTTCTCTCAGAGCAATCGACAAGACTGTTTGAGCAACCGGGTGGTATTTATTCATACGAACAAGGATAATTTGCGGAGCTAATGACACAGGTTGAAGCAGTCGGGGAAATGGGGCGATCGCCCAAAGTCGTTGTCGTTGGGGCAGGTTGGGCTGGGCTAGGCGCAGCCTACCAACTCACAAAGCAGGGCTATGAGGTGACGCTGTTAGAAGCTGGAGGCCATCCAGGAGGACTGGTGGCAGGCTGGCAAACCGAGGGCGGGCGATCTGTGGAAGCAGGCATTCACGGCTTTTGGTATCCCTACCGCAATATTTTTTCTCTCGTCGATGAGCTAGAGATTCAGCCGTTTACGCCCTTTACCCGTTCTGCTCAATATTCTCCAGCGGGTTTAGAAGTCGAGTCGCCGATCTTCCAAGACATGCCGCCGTTGCCTACGCCCCTGGGCACGTTTGTCTATACCCACTTTTATCGACTGCCGCTGAGCGATCGCCTCTCTGCCTTGCCGCTGCTCTATTCCGTCATCGATTTTGATAATTCTGACGACGCCTGGAAGCGCTATGACTCCATGACGGCTCGGGAGCTGTTCAAATCTTTTGGCTGTTCAGAACGACTCTACAAAGAAGCATTTGAACCGATGCTGTTGGTGGGGCTATTCGCTCCGGGTGAGCAGTGTTCAGCCGCTGCGACATTGGGAATGCTCTACTATTTCATCTTGGCGCATCAGGCTGATTTTGATGTGGTTTGGTGTCGGGGCACTGTGGGCGAGCAGATTTTTCGCCCCTGGACGCAGCGTATCGAAGCTCTGGGCGGCAAGATTTTGCCCCACCGCCGCGTTACGGATGTAGAACTTGGAGACGACAATCAAGTATCTGCCGTAGTGTGTCAGAGTCGCGACGGGGATCAATCCAGAGAAGAGCGATTTGAGGCAGATGCCGTCATTTTTTCAGTGGGCATCTCTGGCATGAAAAAGATTGTGGCAGGTAGTTCTGTTCTGAGTCGGCGTTCAGAATTTTGCAACTTGCGAAACCTAGGCGGCATTGATGTGCTGGCGATGCGGCTCTGGTTTGACCGCAAGGTGATGATGTCGCGTCCGTCGAATGCCTGTTTTGGTTTTGACTCAACTACGGGCTGGACATTTTTTGATCTCAACTTTCTTCACGATGAATACTGCGATGAGCCTGGAAGCGTCGTGGAAGTCGATTTCTATCATGCGAATCAATTGCTACCCAAGAGCGACGAAGAGTTAGTGGCGATCGCTCACCAACGACTTATCACCTGCATTCCAGCCTTTCGTAATGCGAAGGTCGTTGACCAAAGCGTGATTCGTATCAATGAAGGAGTCACCCACTTTGCTCCGGGTAGCTATCAGTACTTGTTGCCGCGAGACACCAGTTTCGCCAATGTCTTCATGAGCGGCGATTGGGTCATCACCCGCCACGGTTCCTGGTCTCAAGAAAAAGCTTACGTCACGGGCATTGAAGCGGCTAACGCGGTGATGCAATATTGCGGGCAGGGAACTCTAGCTCCAGTGATTCCCATCGAGCCGGACGAACCTCACATTCAGCAGGCGCGATCGCTCAACCGCAATCTACGGCAGTTTGCAAACTCGGTTTTACCCTGGCCGTTTTTACCTTAGTACAGCGTCAAATCTAAAAAGTAGGTTGAGTTAAGCGCCTGCGAACCCAACAAAACCGCTGTCAATATTAGGTTTCACGTTGTTCAATTCACCGTACGGCATATAGTGCTACGCGCTGATATAAAACCAGTAGTTGATGGAGAAGCCGCGCACCGCGCGGC
>CAKZMO010000245.1 GCA_937128595.1 uncultured cyanobacterium
GTTCGTCGAAGCTGACAATAAGGCATGGGAGTACCCCATAAAAAAGCGGCTCAAGAAAACGCTTTTCAAGGAAAGAAAAGAAGTTTTCAAGAACCGCTCATACCGTTCAATCCGAAGAGTAATTTCAAATATTAGATAGATATTAGAAAACTCGGATTGAGTAGAATTGAGCTTTTGGTTTGTGTTCTAAACGTATCTGCAGCTTGCCAGAAACTTACTTGTAGATACCGTTGTTGAAGCGATCGCCCCCTTCAACAAAGGCAGAAGAAGGTTCAGTCACAACAAACCGATCTTTGTAGCGTTCGAGAATGTCTTTTTGGCGATCGCTCAACCCCGGCATATCGAAGAGCGCATCGACGCTCTCAAAGGGGCTATTGCGAACAATTTTTCCTGCCAACGTTGGATACATGCCCGGAAACTGGGCAAATGCTCGAATGTTAGCGTTGTTCACATCAAGCTTTTCACCGAATTTGCTCTTGAGTTTTGCTTCGACTTCGTTTCTCCGCTCGACAGCCAACACAGGTGAGATCCTGACGTTAAGACGGTTAACCCCATCTGCATGAGCGGCTTGAGGTACTCCCAGCCATCCCATAATCCCGATCATCATTACTAGAACAGCAAGTACGCCAGCCAATCGTTTCATTCCTTAAATTCCTCCCAGATCGATAGCTAGAGCTTGATTGATAGATATCATCAATCCATTATGATTATCTTAGAGACTACCATTTCATCTGCCTCATCCAGCGCTTAATTTTTGTTGCGATGGGGCACGGGAGAGAATTGTGCCTAGGGAATTAAGCCGAAATCGATCGCGGTTGACCTTCCTAAAAGGTACTACTGAGCGTATGGAGTCCCATCTTTGTGAGTGAAAGCGTAGCCCTGAGATGTTGACGTAGCCAACAGATCGATATCTGGGTACGAGGCTGAGTCGTCACGGGTGCGATCGCCCACTTCCAAATAAACCGCAGATTGCTGAGTCCGGTTGATAAGACAATGGCCGTTGGACTCCCCAGCCGGAAATGCTGCCATCATGCCAGGTTCCATCACCGTTTCGCCCTCATCGGTGATGAGTACAAGCTCACCCGACACAACATAGACAAATTCATCTTGACGGCTGTGCCAATGGCGTAAGGATGAGGCACTGCCAGGTTCTAAAGTTGTGAGATTGACTCCAAAGTTTGTTAGTCCGGCTGCATTGCCTAATCGTTGCCGAGATCGACCAGAAACAATCTCTCTGAACGGTTGAGGATAGCTGGTACCCTGCTGAACTGGAATGGTGTCCAAATCGAGAATCATAGACCTGTTGCTCCGAATCAACTATGGAAGAGTACTCAACCAGTCTATGAGTTTGGCGTTGATCGCCTCAGGATGCTCGTCGTGGGGGCAATGACCTGCTTTTGGAATGGAGGCAAAGGCGACCCTCTCAGGCTGCTGCTTTGCCAACTCTTGGTAGAGCACAGAACCTTTGATTGGAGTCCAGGGATCGGCTTCACCCCAAAGCACCAGCAGCGGCTGCCGAATTTGAGGGAGCAGGTCTGATGGTCTTGGCCCAGCAGGCGCAGTCAAAATCGATGCAAATACCTGCTGTGCGCCTGGATCGCAGGAAGGTTTGTAGAGAATGTCAATCAGCTCGTCAGTAACAGCGGAATGGTCGCAATAGACTTGCTTCAAAGTGGAGCGCAAACGTCTCTTCTGCCGCACTCTATCGAACAAAAATGGCCCCGTGATTGGAGAACCTACCAGTTTTGAAAATGAGCCCATGACGAGTCGCAAGACAGGATTCAACTCGTCGGGGCGATGGTTGAGGCCACCCGCGCAGTTGATCAACACGCCGCCTGAGGCCATGTGGGGCTGATGAGCCATGAGCATGAGGGACAAAAGCCCGCCGATAGAGTTGCCGACAAAGATGATAGGCTCTCCGACATGCTCTTTCCAAAAGTCGGACAGCAGATCTTCCCAAAGCTCTAACGTGTAATCGAGAGGAGGTTTGTCCGAGGCACCAAATCCTAACAAATCGAGAGCAAAGACTTGATAGCCAGCATCGGCCAAAGCAGGAATATTTTTTCTCCAGTGTCCGATGGAGGCTCCGAAACCGTGAATCAATAGGATAGGACGGCCCTGCCCCATCTCGGTGTAACGGATGGCATGGTCATTCCAAATCCAAGTTTTTTCTGGATACGTCTGAAGAGGCGAAGGCTGCTGAGCTACCACGGCAATTCTTAAAGTTTATGTTTCTTAATATCCCTATGATAAATCGCCTTGCTGCTGAACGGAAAATGTCTTTGCAAGATTTTTCGAAACGAAGGAGCAAGATTGGGTTTCTGCGTAGTGATAGAGCTTAATCTACACCTTAGAAGACCGACAGATTAGAAGGCTAAAATGTGCAAGGTCGGGATTCCCTAAATTGAGATAGTCCAGACTGTCGAGTTGCTCGGGTTAGTCTGGAAATAGGCATTTAGTTGGCTTGTATTTGATCCGTTTATCGTGTTTTCCCATGTCTAAGCGAAATGAAGCTCCTGTTTTGATCGTGGCTTTGCTCCTTACTATTGGCTTGCTGGGCGCTGGAGGGTGGTGGCTATCAAAACAATTTGGGCTGGCTGACCTGGGAACGAACTCATCGGCTCCATCTGCTTCTGGGGATGCTGACGACCCTAATTCATCTAGTGGTACGAGCGGTGCATCTCTCGATACATCAGATCGCGTTAGTTTTGGAGAAAAGCCGCTTGTTGCGCAAGATGTAGCACCTGCAAAGCAGCAAGCGATCGCCAATATCCAAACAGGGAATTTCTCAACAGCGATTTCGACATTTGAGAGCTATCTTCGACAAAATCGGAATGATCCAGAGGCGCTGATTTTCCTCAACAATGCTCGCATTGCTCAACAAGACGCTTACACGCTCGTGGTGTCAGTCCCGGCTCAGACCTCGCCAAATCCGGCAAATGAAATTTTGCGCGGCGTGGCTCAAGCGCAACAAGAAATTAATCAGCAGGGTGGCATCAATGGCACACCACTGCGAATCGGAATAGCGAGTGACGACAATGACCCTGAGACGGCTCAGGACGTTGCTGAAGTGTTGGCGAGTTCTTCCGATGTGTTGGGGGTGATTGGTCATTTTGGGAGCGAAACAACACTGGCCGCTAGTTCTGTCTACGAGCAGGAGCAGCTCCCTCTAATTTCGCCTACCAGCACTTCCGTAGATATCTCGGAGGCTGGAGAGTATATTTTTCGAACCGTTCCGAGCGATCGCTTCACGGCAACGACCCTATCTCGTCATCTGGTGAATGATCTCAATGCACCGCAAGTTGCGCTGTATTACAACGCGGATAGCGACTATAGTCAATCTCTCAAAAACGAGTTCACCACAGCAATCTATGCCGATGGCGGCCAGATTGTTTCGGAGGTGAATGTAGCCGAATCGGGATTTGACGCTGCTGCGAGCGTCGCTCAAGCTCGGCAACAAGGCGCGCAGGCGATCGCACTGCTCACCAATACAGCAACCCTTAACCAGGCGTTGCAAGTCATTCAGACCAGTGGAAACCAGCTTGAGTTAGTAGGGGGTGATAGTCTCTACAATCCAAGACTTTTAGAAGGGGCTGGAGCTGCTGCAGAAGGGATGGACATTGCTGTTCCCTGGATTTTGCTGTCCGATCCCCAATCACCTTATGCTCAGGCTTCTCGGCAGACATGGGGAGGCGATGTCAACTGGCGCACAGCGATGGCTTACGATGCCACCCTTGCCTTTGCAGAAGCCATCAAGCAAAGCCCAACTCGCAACGGAATTCGAGATGCACTCTCCCAGCCTGGGTTTCAGGTCGAAGGGGCAACCGGACGAATACAGTTTTTGCCGTCGGGCGATCGCAACCAAGCGATGCAGCTCGTGACGATAGAATCCGGAGAAAGATCGAGTTATGGCTATGATTTTGTACCCCTCAATTA
>CAKZMO010000246.1 GCA_937128595.1 uncultured cyanobacterium
CGTAGAAGCAGGGGAGATTGTCGCTTCAGCCACGCGGCAATCGATCATCGATGCGTTTCAAGGCCATTTGATTGACCAGGCGAAACCGGGGGATGTTGTGGTGTTCCACTACTCGGGGCATGGTTCTTATGTCAGAGATCCGCACCCGATTGATTACTCGGCGAGCCCAGATTTTCTTGAGATCCCAGGCTACGAAGACTTTGAAGGGTTCGATGGCACCCTCGTGCCGACTGATGCCCTCACGAGTACCAGTGATGGTCGCGTCAACGATATTATGGGCAGCACGTTGTTCTTGCTCAGCTCAGCGGTGAACACCGACAACTTCACCATGATTTTGGATAGCTGCCATGCCGGAGGGGGTGTGCGCGGTAATCTCATCTATCGAGCCGTGGATCGTGATGCGGGCGATCGCCGAGGGCCTAGTCCGGCTGAGATTGACCTGCAAGAAGAGTTGATGGCAAAACTGGAACTTACCCGCGATCAGGTGCAGGCCAAGCGACAGGAAGGCATTGCGAAGGGAATTGCCATGGGCTCTGCACGGGCGTATCAGCTCGCAGCGGAGAAGCCCTATGAAGGGTTTCAAGCCGGAATTTTCACCTATTTGTTGACCCGTTATCTATGGCAAACCGAGACGTCTCGCTCGTTGGAAACCATGTTTGTGGACTTAGCCCGCATCACCCGCGCCACAGACGATCGTGATGCCCAAGACCCCGTTTATTTTGTGCAGCCAGACAAGTCTTTCGATCAGCAACCGCCCTATCTACTTTCACCTGCAACCCCTCAAGCCGACGCCATGGTGCGGCAAATTCGAGCCGACCAATCGGTTGAGCTGTGGCTAGGCGGCATGACGCCCAATAGTTTATCCGCTGAGGATTCCATCTACACCGTACTCGATGATAATGGGGAGGCGATCGCCCGCATTCAGCAAGATGGCAGCATCTACGAAGCCCTCAAAGCTACCGGCCACTTCATCGATGACGAAGACAACCGCATGGCTCCTCCAGCCGACATCCAACCCGGCGCATTACTTCGAGAAGAAATTCGCGGTTTTGGTCAAGACTTCAAACTGCGAGTAGGTCTTCATGAATCCTTAGGAGGGGAGCTAGAAGCAACAGGGCAAGCCCTCGCTGGATATGATTTCGTCGTTCCCGTACTCGTTGATGGAGAGACAACCACGGATGTTTTGCTGGGCCGATTTGACGAGCGCGTTCGGACTGAGGCACGGGCGCTGGGCATTGCAGAGCGGTCTGACATCGTGAATTTGGAACCGGGTGTGATTGGCTTGTTGAAAAACGACCTCGAACCCCTCACTGATACCTTTGGCTCTTCCCAATATGAAAGCACAGGTGGAGCGATCGCCCGTCTTTATCCACGTTTACGGCTGTTGCTGGCAAAACGAGCTTTGGAGAGCGTGGTCAACACGGCTAATACAACCCTGAGTCTGGATCTAGAAATCGGTACCGTTGAGCGGGGTGGCGTTACCGTGGTAAGAAGTAGCACGTCCCGAACCACGACAGCACTAGAGATTCCGACTCTAAATGCGGGAGAACAACTGTCGCTCACTGTCACTAACCACAACGAAGAGACCTTATATGTCGCTGTCATTGGAGCCGAAGTCGATGGCGATTTATACGTCTATCATCCCAGTGCCTGGATTGCCCCCGAAATCGAGGCACAGCTCGCCCCAGGCGAAAGCTTGAAGATTCCCAAGTCCACCGACCCATTTAATCTACCCCTCTCTGGCCCGTCGGGATATTTCAACGTGATGGTCTTAGCCAGCCGAGAACAACTGCGCGACAGCCTGCGATCGCTCCAACGCATTGCTAGCCGCAGCCGCGATGCATTTATCGTGTTTGATGACACTCGTGAAGCATCAAGAAGCACTGAAGACAGCTTGTTCAGCGTTTTTGAAAATCTCTTCGATGATTTCAGCCGAACTGGAGCTGTTCCTACCGACCGCAATAGAGCGATGGATAACGGTGCGGTCGTTGCCTTCTCCGCCACCATTGAAGTGGTCGAGTAAGGCTTGTCATTCCAAAGTGGCATAACGGGGCGATCGCAGAGTTGGCGATCGCCCCAGTTCCTTATGAGTCAATGAGTGATACCAATGCTTGAATTGAAACAAGAGCGACAAGAGCGCAAGTTGAAACCATTTCGAGAATTGATTTTGTCAATCCAAAATCCAAAATCCAGAATTGGCATGGGTTCTGTCTCGCCATGCTACCGTGAAGTCATTGTGCAAGCAGGATGAAGCCAATGGTTGCCCATCCCAAAACGCAAACTCCCGACATCATCATTTATCCCGACAGCGACGGGATTCCAATGGCCGACAACACCCAACAGTTTCGGTGGATTGTCACCATCAAGGAAACCCTGGAAATTCTGTATGCCAACCAACCAGATGTTTTTGTGGCGGGTGATTTGCTCTGGTATCCGGTGGAGGGCAACAATCGCCTGTGTCAGGCTCCCGATGTAATGGTGGTGTTTGGCCGTCCCAAGGGCGACCGTGGTTCTTATCAGCAGTGGAAGGAAGAGGGCATCGCGCCTCAAGTGGTGTTTGAAATCCTGTCACCCGGAAACACAGGGATTGAGATGGCTCGTAAGCTGTTGTTTTATCAGCAGTATGGCGTCGAGGAATATTACCAATACGACCCCGATCGCAATCAGCTGGTCGGCTCTCAGCGGAAGGATAATGCTCTGGTCGAAATTCTAGACATGCAGGGCTGGATCAGTCCTTGTTTGGGAATTCGCTTTGAACCAGGAGAAGAAACGCTGACGATCTACGCTCCAGATGGAGAGAAGTTTTTAACGTCGGTGGAGTTGGCACAGCAGCGAGATGTGGCGAGAAGGCAAGTGGAAGAGGCAGAGCAACGGGTAGAGCGTTTGGCAGTTCGGTTGAGGGAATTGGGTGTTGATCCAGATGAACTTTGAACCGGATGCTTGGACGCGATTTTACTATCTTTGTAATGCAACGAAATCAGGCCATGTCAGTATTCGAAACTCTACAGAAAAACCGGACACAGATTCTGGCGATCGCCGCGAAGCATGGGGCGTTTAACGTGCGGGTGTTTGGCTCCGTCGTTCGAGGAGAAGAAACATCAGACAGTGATATTGACTTTTTGATCGATTACGACCCAGAAAAAGTGACGCCTTGGTTTCCAGGTGGATTGTTGATGGACTGGCAAGATTTGCTCGGCTGCAAGGTCGATGTTCTCACTGAGCGGGGAATTAGTCCCTTAATTCGAGAACGAGTATTGGCAGAGGCCAAACTACTATGAGTTTTCAGAAAGACCGGGTTTACCTGGAGCATATTTTGGAATGTACGGCTTTGATTGAAGACTACACACGCAGTGGAAAGACAGCGTTCATGGCAAGTGCTCTCGTACAGGATGCTGTCTTGCGACGGTTGCAGACAATGGCGGAATCAACTCAGCGATTGTCGGATGACCTGAAAAATCAAGCTCCAGAGGTAGATTGGCGATCGCTCTCAGGTTTTCGCAACATACTGGTGCATGACTATCTGGGCGGCATTGATCTGGACCGTGTGTGGGATGCCGTAGAACTCTATGTGCCGGAGTTGGAAAGCGCTGTAAAGAAGTTGATCAAGGTTATTGAATAAGCTTTGATACTTCAGAGACAGATACTCTAGAGAAAGGGAAATATCTAGGGGCAAACAAATGGGGATGGGGCGATCGCTTTCAGAGTTTTGAAATGGGTTGGTGTATGACGATTTGGACAGAATCGATCTGGAGCGAGTTTGAGATGCAGCGGAATTTCTGCCGGGATTAGCAACGGCGGTGCTAGGGCTGGCAATGCTTGAAGAGGGGTGAGAACGTCGGTAAATCTGATGCTTGCCTAAAGCTTGAATAAGCTAACAACCTTCAGAGATAGATTGCTGTGTAGTGAAGTAGGAGTAGCAGAATGATGGCTTGGAATAAAAGAATAGCGAAAGGATTGATAACTTTGCTGGTGACAAGCGTCAGCTTATCCATCATCCCCGTAAAAACTGCGTCTGCCTCACCACAGATCCTCGCTCGTGTCACCCCTAGCACTGTAACGGGACAACTTGACCGCAACAGCCAAATTCACTGGGACGGTAGCTACTACAACATTTATACCTTCGATGGTCAAGCGGGCGAGGTTATCCGCATTGATATGATCAGCAATGATTTTGATGCGTACCTGATTTTGTTTGACCCGCAAGGAGGACGCATTACGCAAAACGACGATGGAGGCGACGGCACCAACGCACGAATTCTTGTCACTCTTCCGGCAACTGGAGCCTATCGAATTGCCGCAAATGCTTATCGAGCGGGTGAGACGGGTCAGTATACCCTGTCTTGGGCATCAGCATCAGCGCAAGATGCGCCGT
The DNA here is from genome assembly GCA_937128595.1 of uncultured cyanobacterium. GTDB lineage: Bacteria > Cyanobacteriota > Cyanobacteriia > CAKZMO01 > CAKZMO01 > CAKZMO01. Next base: position 4,373 of record CAKZMO010000246.1, read on the forward strand.
CGATGCCTGCTGCAACGATTACCCAAATCTTAACTGAGGCAATTCTTGGACAACCATCTCAATCTCTATCTCCGGAAGAGGACATTGCGACAGCGATCTTAGGTGAGCTTCTATCACCGCCGCAGACCTCATCGACTGATAGTCAGGGTGATGCGTTACGACGCGCCACACGTCTCAATCAGCAAGCAGTTCAGCTTTATCAAGCGGGTCAAT
>CAKZMO010000247.1 GCA_937128595.1 uncultured cyanobacterium
TGTTGCGACAAGATCTACGAGAGACCCAGTTGGTGTAGGTACGCGGACTGCCATACCATCGAACTTGCCTTCTAACTCCGGGATGACCAGAGAAACGGCCTTAGCTGCGCCTGTCGTCGTCGGGATGATGTTCTGGGCGGCGGCACGCGCACGGCGCAGATCCTTATGCGGCAGGTCAAGGATTTGCTGGTCATTAGTGTAGCTGTGGATAGTGGTCATGTAGCCGTACTCAATGCCATACAGGTCGTTGAGTACCTTAGCAACGGGTGCGAGGCAGTTGGTGGTGCAGGAGGCGTTCGACACGACATGATGATTAGCCGGGTCGTACTTATCCTGGTTTACACCCAGCACGATAGTCAAGTCTTCGTCCTTCGCGGGTGCGGAGATGATGACCTTCTTGGCCCCAGCTTGGATATGCTTGGCAGCATCCGCCTTCTTACGGAAAATGCCCGTACTCTCGATGACGATATCCACACCCATATCGCCCCAGGGGAGGTTAGCTGGGTCACGCTCGGAGAGGGCCTTGATCTCATCACCATCTACAATCAGCGCACCCTCAGTGACTTCGACTGTGCCATCATACCGACCATGCACAGAATCATAACGAAACAAATGTGCCATTGTGTTCAGGTCACCCAAGTCATTGAACGCCACTACATCAATTTCATCCGCATAATCAGCGCGGATGATCTTGACGACTTGACGTCCGATACGCCCGAAACCGTTAATCCCTACACGAATTGCCATGTGTTGATTCCTTTCTCAGAATATTCTGGATAGACTAAGTTGTCCTAAAAATAGGATCGGTAGCTAATGCGCTACTGCCTATTTTGTCTGCATCATACAATTTCATCAGCACTGTCGCTAGTTTTTGTGGATCATGCCGCCACGGACGCTCTGAGTCTGTGAGGTCCGTATAAATGAGTGTGTAGCGTTGTAGCACCTCATGGGCATCTGGCACAAGATCCACATAATGGGTATTTAGCCCTGCATTTTCTTTCGGACGGGCGTTATTGGCTAACACATATTGAAACACACCACGCCCGATGTGTCGTTCTAATGCAAGAATATGATCGGCAACGTTATATTGCTCGGTTTCCCCTGGTTGTGTCGCAACATTGCAGATGTAAACTTTATGTGCATTTGTATAGCGTAACGCATCTGCAATGCCGTTTACCAGTAAGTTCGGCAAAATACTGGTGTATAAGCTCCCTGGACCGATGACGATCAAGTCCGCATCAAGGATGGCCTGCGCACTTTCGCCATAGGCTGCGACATCAGGTGGGGAAAGTGATACTCGCTCAATATGACCTCCAAAATTACTGATTCGTGATTCGCCACGGATGTTCAAGGACTGCGTTTTGCCAGTCATACGCACCCGCGCCATCAGATTGACGTCTTCCAGGGTGGCGGGCAACACACGCCCCTGAATGTTCAGAATACGCTCGACTTCTGGCAAGGCATTTTCCACACCACCGCTTACCCCAGCTAATGCAGCGATAAACAAGTTACCAAATGAATGTCCGTCAAGGTCACCCGTGCCGAAGCGATACTGAAAAAGCTGTGTCATCAAACTTTCGTCATCTGCTAGAGCGGCGATGTTATTGCGGAGATCACCAGGGGGTATTACTCCCATTTCGCGTCGTAGTCGGCCAGAACTGCCGCCATCATCAGCGACGGTCACCACAGCCGTGAGATTACTTGTATATGGCTTCATACCGCGTAGAACGGATGGTAAGCCTGTTCCACCACCAATTGTAACGACTTTAATGCCGCGCTGCCGCTTACTATGGGTGTGGACCACATCAATGATTCGACCCGGTTGGTGGCGACGGTAGGGCGCAAGTAAGGTGTGTGACAACTTGATCAGGGAATATGAGGCAATAATCAGGCCGACTATAAGGGTAAGTGCAATCTGCCACCATGCAAAACTGCTTTCCAGAATTTGCATTTCGATCTGTATCATCACATATGCGAGGCCAACTGCAACAAGTGATATACCAACGAGCAGCAAGGCCAACCATCGCTTGACCCCCAACCCAATTGCGAACCACTTATACAACATAATCCCTCGATACTACGCTACATTAGCGGATTGCACGCTGACTCCATCGCCATGTAACCCCAAGAATGATCACCGCGCTGAGCGTTGTCATACCGCCAATTGTCAGTGCTGCATCGAACCAGAATTGCTGCGGGAACAATCGAATAAGCGTATCCGAGAAAGCGAACTGCCACGTTCCGCTCTCAAAGAATATCTCATGGAAAAGCGTAAAGAATGTATCCCACATGGCAACGGCCAATACTACTATAGCACCAATAATACCCAATGTCAGGACGCTTCCCTGCATCAAGCC